>DATMVT010000266.1:0-23466 GCA_035562895.1 Patescibacteria group bacterium
CATGTGCCATCCCGACACCGGAAAGTTGTCGATCGCCCGCTGCGTCTGGATGCCCCAAAGCGCGGCGGCAGGCAGCGCGAGTTCGCCGATGCTGTCCTTTTCGATGCGGATCTGTTCCATGGGTCGCTCCGACAGGTGGGACATCTTCTCGCGATGCCGGTCGCTTTGCGAATTCTCGGAGCGAGAATTCAGACTGCGGCTCACGACCGCCGGCCGGCGCAAGTGCAGACTGCAGCCGTCCCCCGAACTCCGGAACCCCCATGTCCCGCAATGTCCTTCTCGCGCTGTTCGTATTCGCCGCGTCGCCCTGCGAGGGTGCCAAGCTGTTCGTTTGCCGTGACGCCGGCGGCCACGTCAGCTTCGTCGATGACGGCTGCCCGCAAGCCCGCGAGCGCCGCGAGATCGCGCTGACGGCAGCGCCGACGAAGCGCAAGACGGCATCCGATGCCGATGCCAAGCAGATCGCGGCATGGGAGAAGGCCTCTCGATCGCGCCTGCCGACGTCACTCGGTGGCACGGCGCGGTCCGGCAACGGGAACGGCGCGCGCCATCGCGCCGCGACCGCCGATCGGCACGATGCCTGTTCGAGCGCGCGGTCGGCTCAAGCCAAGGCCGAGCGCGAACGCAGCTTCCAGCTCGGCTTCGATGAACGCCGACGCCTGTCGGACGCGGTGCTGTCGGCCTGCGGATTGCGCTAAGTCATCCCGGCGCCATGCGGCGCTTCGCTAGAATCGCGATCTCTCCTGTACCGGATGACCGCGATGTCGCTCGATCCCCTAACTGCCCTTTGTCCGCTCGATGGTCGCTATGGCACCAAGATGGAGCCGCTGCGCGGCGTGTTCAGCGAATACGGACTGATGGCGAGACGTGTGCGCGTCGAAGTCGAATGGCTCATCGCGCTGGGCAGCGAGTCCGCGATCACCGAAGTTCCGGTGTTCGATGCCGAAGCAAAAGCCCAGTTGCGGGCGATCAGTGCCGGCTTCGGCTTGCCCGAAGCGGCACGCGTGAAGGCCATCGAGGCGACCACGAACCACGACGTCAAGGCCATCGAATACTTCATCAAGGAGCGCATGGCCGTGTCCCCGGTGCTGGCGCCGTATCGCGAATTCGTGCACTTCGCCTGCACCAGCGAGGACATCAACAACCTCGCCTACGCGCTCATGCTCAAGGACGCCCGCGACACCGTGTTTGCGCCGACCCTGAAGCGACTGCGCGACAAGCTGGCGCAGCTCGCGAAGCAGGCTGCGGCCAAGCCGATGCTGTCGCGCACGCACGGCCAGACCGCCTCGCCGACCACGCTCGGAAAAGAGATCGCGAACACCGTTGCGCGCCTCGACCGCCAGCGTGCGCAACTGGATGCCTGGCAGTCACCGGGCAAGATCAACGGCGCGGTCGGCAACTACAACGCCCACCTCGTCGCCTATCCGGACGTCGACTGGCGCGCCCTGTCGCACCGCTTCGTCGCTTCGCTCGGCCTGCAGTGGAACGCCTACACGACGCAGATCGAACCGCACGACGGCATCGCCGAAATCAGCGACATCCTGCGCCGCATCGACACGATCCTGATCGACCTTTGCCGCGACCTCTGGGGCTACATCTCGCTCGGCTACTTCAAGCAGATCGTCAAGGCCGGTGAAGTCGGTTCATCGACCATGCCGCACAAGGTCAATCCGATCGACTTCGAGAACGCCGAGGGCAACTTCGGCATCGCCAACGCCTTGTTCGAGCACTTCGGCAACAAGCTGCCGATCTCGCGCTGGCAGCGCGACCTGACCGATTCGACCGTGCTGCGCACGCTCGGCGTGGCCTTCGGACACGCACTGGTGGGTCTCGACGCGCTGTTGCGCGGACTCGGCAAACTCAGCATCAACGACGAACGACTCGCCGCCGACCTCGACGCGAATTGGGAAGTGCTGGCGGAAGCCATCCAGACGGTGATGCGCCGCTACGGCCTGCCCGAACCCTACGAGCAGCTCAAGGCGCTGACGCGCGGCAGGGGCATTTCGCGCGACAGCCTGCGTGAATTCGTCGCCGGTCTGGAGTTGCCGGAAGACGTGAAGCGCAGCCTGATGGTGATGACACCCGCCGACTACACCGGCCTCGCCACGGAGCTTGCCGATGCGATCTAAGGCCACCAACCCGCGCCCGGCGATTGAAGTCCATGCCAAGCCGGGCCAACCGCTCGGCATGCCCACCGAAAGGTTCCTGTCGGTGTACTGGCAGAAGCGACCGCTGCTGATCCGCGGCATGCTCGGTGCGGACTTCGCGTCGCCGATCACGCCGAACGATCTCGCCGGACTCGCCTGCGAACCGTATGCACTCGCCCGTCTGGTCACGCACGATCCGAAGCGCGACCGCTGGACGCTGGAATGCGGCCCTTTCGAGGAAGCGCGTTTTTCGAAAGTTCCGAAGTCGCACTGGACCCTGCTGGTGCAGGACGTCGACAAGTGGGACCGCGACGTCACTGGCTTGCTCGACCACGTCGCCTTCCTGCCGCGCTGGCGCGTCGATGACATCATGATTTCCTATGCCGTCGAAGGCGGCGGCGTCGGCGCGCACGTCGACCAGTACGACGTGTTCCTGATCCAGGGCCTGGGCCAGCGTCGCTGGCGGATCGATGTCGAGCCGAACCCGCCGAAGGAATTCCGCCCGGAGGTGGAACTCAAGCAACTCATGCGGTTCAGCCCTTCGCACGAATGGGTGCTTTCCCCCGGCGACGTGCTGTACCTGCCGCCCGGCGTGCCGCACGACGGCGTCGCGCTGGTCGAATGCATGACGCTGTCCATCGGCATGCGCGCGCCCTCGGAAGCGGAGCTTCTGGTCGAACTCTCCGACCAGATCGCGGAGACGCTGGACGATGCGGATCGCTACACCGATCCGGAACTGCACGCTCGCACGGACGTCCATGCCATCGACGCCAGCGACATCGGTCGCGTGCGCCGAGCGCTGTCGCGCTTCCTGCAGATGGATGATGATGCCCTCGGCCACGAATTCGCGCGCTTCATCACCCGCTACCGCAACGCGCAGACGCCGGCACCGCGGCCGCGTGGGTTGACCGCGGCGCAGTTCGCGACGCGCGTCGCCAAGGGCACCGCGCTGGCGCGGCATCCGTTCGCGCGCATGGCGACACGCGCAGGCAAGCGCGGACGGAGCGCGATCTTTCTGGCCGGCCAGGGCTTCGAGACCAGCACGCGCCTGGCCAAGTTGCTCGGCGGCGACGAGATCGCTGCCCGCGACGTGGCGGCGCTCGCTGACAGCGAACGCGCGGATCTGCTGAAATGGCTCAATCTCGGCCTGATCGGATTCCTGTCATGACCCCGAACCTGCGCGTCGTCGATGCCCATTACCCCGCCGACCTCGAGAAACTGCGCGCGGTGCGCGAACCGGTGTTCGTGGTGGAACAGCAGTGCCCGATCGACGAAGAATGGGATGCGCGCGACGGACCGTCCGTGCACGCGCTGGTGCTGAACGAACGCGACGAACCGGTCGCCACCGGTCGCTTGACGCCGGACCGCAAGATCGGGCGCATGGCCGTGCTGGCGGACCACCGCGGCAGCGGGGTCGGCGCGATGATCATGGAACATCTGCTGGCGAAGGCGCGCGAACTGGGCTACGACGATTTGGCGCTGTCCTCGCAGGTCCACGCCATTCCCTTCTACGAACGCTTCGGCTTCATCGCCGAAGGCCCGGAATATCCGGACGCGAACATCCCGCATCGGATGATGCGTCGTCCACTTCCCGTGGCTTCGGCGACCGGGATCATCGCCTTCGACCGCGGCCTCGCGGCGCGCGCCTGCATCATCGACCTGCTGCGCGCCGCCCGGCACCGTGTCGGCATCTGTTCGGCCGCGCTGGACCCGAGCCTGCTCGACAACGACGCCGTCGTCGCGCACCTGAAGCGCGTCGCGATGTCCGGTCGCGGTGCGCGCGTGCAGATCATCGTCGAGGACATCGCTCCCGCCCTGCATGGCAGCCACCGCGTGATCGAACTGGCGCAACGCCTGTCCAGTCTCGTCGAGGTCCGCCGTGCTCAGCGTCGCGACGATCCCGAATTCGGACCGGCCCTGGTCATCACCGACGCCGGTGGCTGGCTGCGTCGTCCCGATCCCGCGCGCTTCGATGGCGAGGCCTGTCTGGACGACCGCGCGCGGACTCGCGAACTGTGGCTGTCATTCGAACGTTCCTGGGAGCGCGCCCAGCCGGAAACATCGATCCGCAGCCTGAAACTTTAGTCGCACTGCCCCCGATTCGCCGCCCGCAATCCGGACCCGTCCCGCTATAATCGCGGGCCGTTTGCGCGCCGCACCATTTTTCGCACGCAAGCCACGGAATTCCTTCATCTTTTCGCTGCGTGCGCAGCAGAGCGACAGGCATGAGTCTTCTCGAACAATTCAGGGCGTCGTCCCAACTCGGCACCGGCAACGCCGCCTATGTGGACGCGTTGTATGAACTCTGGCTGGCTGATCCGAACAGCGTCGGCACGGAATGGCAGCGCTACTTCGACACCCTGAAAGGCCGCGAGGCCGGTGATCGCGCGCACGGCCCGGTCATCGCCGGTTTCGAGCAAGCCGCGAAACAGCGCCCGGCCCTGGTCGCCGCGCCCGTCAGCAATGATTACGCGGAGAAGCAGGCCGCGGTTCTCAAGCTCGTCACCGCCTACCGTTCGCGCGGTCATCTCGGCGCCTCGCTCGATCCGCTCGGCATGACGCCGAAGCCGGAAGCGCCGGACCTCGACCTGCCTTTCCATGGCTTGTCGAACGCCGACCTCGACACCGAATTCACCACCCATTCGCTGGCGGGCGCGCCGCGCATGAAGTTGCGCGATCTGCTCGCCCAACTCAAGGCGACCTACTCGACCACGATCGGCGCCGAGTTCATGCACATCAGCGACTCGGTGCAGCGCCGCTGGTTCTACGACCGCCTCGAGACCGCGGCCGGACGCTTCGGCTTCGATGCCGCGAAGCGCCAGCGCGTGCTCGAACGCCTGACCGCCGCCGAAGGCCTGGAACGCTACCTGCACACGCGATACGTCGGCCAGAAGCGCTTCTCGCTGGAAGGCGGCGAATCGCTGATTCCGATGATCGATGGCGTGGTCCAGACGGCCGGCAGCGCCGGCGTCAAGGAAATCGTCATCGGCATGGCCCACCGCGGCCGCATCAACGTGCTGATCAACACCCTCGGCAAGGCCCCGGGCCTGCTGTTCGACGAGTTCGAAGGCAAGCACGAAGTTCACACCGACCCGGCGCACAGCGGCGACGTGAAGTACCACATGGGCTATTCCGCAGACGTGCAGACGCCGGGCGGCGCCGTGCATCTGGCGCTCGCGTTCAACCCGTCGCACCTCGAAATCGTCGATCCGGTCGTGGCCGGCTCGGTGCGCGCGCGCCAGACGCGCCGCAATGACGACAGCGGTGCACAGGTGCTGCCGATCCTGATCCACGGCGACTCGGCCTTCGCCGGCCAGGGCGTGATCATGGAACTGTTCAACATGTCGCAGGCACGCGGTTTCGCGGTCGGCGGCACGGTGCACATCGTCATCAACAACCAGGTCGGTTTCACCACCAGCCGACCGGACGACACGCGCTCGACGCTGTACTGCACCGACGTCGCGAAAATGGTCGCCGCACCGATCATCCACGTGAACGGCGACGACCCGGAAGCCTGCGTGTTCGTGGCCGAAATGGCGTTCGACTACCGCAGGCAGTTCGGTCGCGACATCGTCATCGACCTCGTCTGCTACCGCCGCCACGGCCACAACGAGGCCGACGAACCAGCCGCGACGCAGCCGCTGATGTACCAGAACATCCGCGCCCGCAAGACCACGCGCGAACGCTACGCCGACCAACTGACGGCCGCTTCGGTGATCGCAGGCGACGCCGCGAAGGCCTTGGTGGAGGGTTACCGCGCCAAGCTCGATGCCGGCCAATCGGTGGCCGAATTGTCGAAGCCGGACGACGGCCTGCCGCACATCGAATGGCATCACTTCCACGACGGAAAGCTCGACGATGTCGTCGTCACCGGGGTCGCCATCGACAAGCTGAAGCTGCTGTCGGACCGCATCAACACGATTCCGGCGACCTGGTCGCTGCATTCGCGCGTCGCCAAGGTCTACGAAGACCGCATCAAGATGGCGAACGGCGATCTGCGCATGGACTGGGGCTTCGCCGAGACGCTGGCTTACGCGACGCTGATCGACGAGGGCTACAAGCTTCGCGTCGACGGCCAGGATGCCGGCCGCGGAACCTTCTTCCATCGCCATGCGGTGATCCATGACCAAAAGACCGGCGAGGCCCATTTCCCGTTGCGTGCGCTGGCCGACAATCCCAAGTCCGTGTCGGTGATCGACTCGGTATTGAGCGAAGAAGCGGTCATGGGCTTCGAATACGGTTACTCGACCGCCGACCCGCAGACGCTGGTCATCTGGGAAGGCCAGTTCGGCGACTTCGCCAACGGCGCCCAGGTGGTCATCGACCAGTTCATCTCGTCGGGCGAAGCGAAATGGGGACGCCTTTGCGGCATGGCGCTGTTCCTGCCGCACGGTTATGAAGGCCAGGGCCCGGAGCATTCCTCGGCCCGCCTCGAACGCTTCCTGCAACTCTGTGCGGCGAACAACATGCAGGTGTGCACGCCGACCACGCCGGCGCAAATGTTCCACATGCTGCGCCGACAGATGGTGCGCAACGTGCGCAAGCCGCTGGTCGTGATGACGCCGAAATCAATGCTGCGCCACAAGCTGTCGACCTCGTCGATGGATGATCTGGCGAGCGGGTCTTTCCAGCGCCTGATCCCGGACAGCCACGCCAGGAACCCGTTCATGGTCTCGCGCGTCATCGTCTGCGGCGGCAAGGTCTACTACGACCTGGTCGAGGAAGCCGAGAAGCGCGGGCTGGACAACGTCGCGATCGTGCGCGTCGAGCAGCTGTATCCGTTCCCGCGGGCCGAGCTGACGGCCGAACTGAAGCGCTTCGCCGGCGCCAAGGACGTGGTCTGGTGCCAGGAAGAGCCGATGAACCAGGGCGCCTGGTACCAGATCGGGCATCACCTGCGCGCTTGCCTCGGCGAACGGCACAAGTTGCACTACGCCGGCCGCGTGCGTTCGCCGGCACCGGCTTGCGGCCATTACTCGACGCATGTCGCCGAGCAGGCCGCCCTGATTGAACAAGCCCTGGTCGCCAAGCTCAACGGCGACCTGAGCCACGACTAACCCCGAATCAACCTCAAACAATCCAGAGGGCGCAAGCATGTCCATCGAAGTCAAAGTCCCGGTCCTGCCCGAGTCGGTTTCCGACGCCGTGATCGCCACGTGGCACAAGCAGCCCGGCGACGCCGTGCGCCGCGACGAAAACCTGGTCGACCTGGAAACCGACAAGGTCGTGCTGGAAGTGCCGGCCCCGGCCGATGGCGTGCTCAAGCAGATCATCAAGAACACCGGCGACACCGTCGGATCGCAGGAACTGATCGCGATCATCGAAGCCGGTGCAGTCGCTGCGGCGCCTGCGCCGGCTTCTGCCGCAGCAGCTCCGGTCGCCGCCACTGCGACGCCCGCGCCATCGGCGGCGACATCGAGCGAACTGTCGCCCGCCGGCCGACGCGTGGCCGAAGAGAACAAGCTTGACGCCTCGCAGGTCGCCGGCAGCGGTCGCGGCGGCCAGGTGACCAAGGAAGACCTGGTCAATTTCATGCGCAGCGGTGGCGCGGTGACGCCGGCAGCAAAGCCGGCCGCTGCCGCGACCGTCGCCGCACCGATCGGTCCGCGCAGCGAACAGCGCGTGCCGATGACGCGCATGCGCACGCGCATCGCCGAACGCATGATGCAGTCGAAGAACTCGATCGCGATGCTGACCTCGTTCAACGAGATCAACCTCAAGGCCGTCTCCGACATGCGCAAGGCGCACCAGGAGGCCTTCGAGAAGGCACACGGCATCAAGCTCGGCTTCATGAGCTTCTTCGTCAAGGCGGCCGCCGACGCGCTGAAGCGCCACCCGATCGTGAACTCGTCGGTCGATGGCAATGACGTGATCTATCACGGCTACAGCGACATCTCGATCGCCGTCGCCACCGACAAGGGCCTGGTCACGCCGGTGCTGCGCAACGCCGAAACCATGGGTTTCGCCGACATCGAGAAGGCCATCGCCGGTTATGCGAAGAAGGCCCGCGAAGGCGGCCTCGCACTGGAAGACCTGCAGGGCGGAACCTTCACGATCACCAACGGCGGCACCTTCGGCTCGCTGTTCTCGACACCGATCGTCAACCCGCCGCAGTCGGCCATCCTCGGCATGCACGCGATCAAGGAACGCGCGGTCGTCGAGAACGGCGTCGTCGTCGCCGCGCCGATGATGTACGTCGCGCTCAGCTACGACCACCGCATCATCGACGGCAAGGACGCGGTGCTGTTCCTGGTCGACATCAAGAACCAGCTCGAAAACCCGCATCGCATGCTGCTCGGACTCTGACGCCATGAGCGACCAACAATTTGACGTGATCGTGATCGGCGGCGGTCCCGGCGGCTATGTCGCCGCGATCCGCGCGGCGCAGCTCGGCCTGAAGACGGCCTGCGTCGACGCCTTCCTCGGCAAGGACGGCAAGCCGGCACTGGGTGGCACCTGCCTCAACATCGGCTGCATCCCGTCCAAGGCGATGCTGGATTCGTCCAAGCAGTTCCACAACCTGACGCACGGCTTCGCGGCACACGGCATCAGTGCCGACAACGCGAAGATCGACGTCGGCACGATGGTCGGCCGCAAGGACAAGATCGTGAAGCAGTTCACCGGCGGCATCACGATGCTGTTCAAGGGCAACAAGGTCACGCCCTTCGCGGGTTGGGGCAAACTGCTGCCCGGCCGCCAGGTCGAAGTGACTGCGCACGACGGCTCGAAGCAGACGCTGTCGGCCACGAACGTGATCCTTGCATCCGGTTCCGTGCCGATCGAATTGCCGTTCGCGAAATTCGACGGCGAGCACATCGTCGACAATGCCGGCGCGCTCGATTTCGCCGCGGTGCCGAAACGCCTGGGCGTGATCGGCGCCGGCGTCATCGGCCTCGAACTCGGTTCGGTCTGGAAGCGCCTCGGCAGCGAAGTCACCGTCGTCGAGGCGATGCCGGACTTCCTCGCCGCGGCCGATGCCGACATCGCCAAGCTCGCCAAGCGCGAATTCGACAAGCAGGGCCTGAAAATCCTGCTCGGCGCGAAGTGTTCGAAGTCCGAGATCAGGAATGGCGAGGTACACCTGACCTGGACCGACAAGGACGGCGAGAAGACCCAGGCCTTCGACAAGTTGCTGGTCGCCGTCGGCCGTCGCGCCTGCACCGAGAGACTGCTCGCGGAAGGCACCGGCGTGAAGCTCGACGAACGCGGTCGCGTCATCGTCGACGGCCACAACTGGACCGGCGTCGAAGGCGTCTGGGGCGTCGGTGACTGCGTGCGCGGCCCGATGCTGGCGCACAAGGCCTCCGAAGAAGGCATCGCCGTCGCCGAGATCATCGCCGGCAAGCCCGGCCACGTGAATCTCGACACGGTGCCGTGGGTCATCTACACCGAGCCGGAAGTCAGCTGGGTCGGCAAGACCGAACAGCAGCTCAAGGCCGAAGGCGTGCCCTACAAGACCGGCTCCTTCCCGTTCGCCGCGATCGGCCGCGCCGTCGCGATGAACGAGACCGCCGGCATGGTCAAGGTCATCGCGCATGCCGAAACCGATCGCCTGCTCGGCGTGCACATGGTCGGACCGGTCGTCTCGGAACTGATCCACGAAGCCGTGGTTGCCATGGAATTCCACGGTTCCGCCGAAGACCTCGCGCGCATCTGCCACGCCCATCCGACCTTGTCGGAAGCCGTGCACGAAGCCGCCCTCGCGGTCGACAAGCGCGCGATCCACAAGGCGAATTGATCCGCCGGGATCACGCCGTCGCCGCGCGCTGATACCTCAGCTTGGCTTCGTGCGCGCGCACCAGCGCCGCACGAAGCTCGTCGATGATGATTGGCTTCGCGACGAAGTCGTTCATGCCGGCCGCCAGGAAACGTTCACGGCTGCCGCTCAGCACGTGCGCGGTGACCGCGATGATTTGCGGCGCGTCCTGATGGCCGACGCGCATGCGCACGGCACGCGAGGCCTCGATGCCGTCCATTTCCGGCATTTCGACATCCATCAGGATCGCGTCGTACGCCTTGTTCTCGATCGCCGTCAGCACTTCACGGCCATGATTGGCGATGTCGCAGCTGTAGCCGAGCGCCTCGAGCATCATCTGCACCAGCATCTGGTTGATCAGGTTGTCCTCGGCCACGAGGATGCTCAGCGGGTGGCGCTCCGACAGTCTCGCGATCTGCGGCGTATCGGCATGCCCGGCTCGGGTCTTCGGAACGGCGTCGAATTCGTGCAACAGGCCGAGCAGCACGCTCGGTCGGATCGGGCGGATCACGGTACCCAGATCACGCACCCATTCAGGCAACGTGCGTTGGCTGATGTCGCGCAGCGACACCAGGCGCGCGATCGCCGGATCGCGCTGGTGCCGCGCGAGGATCTCATCGACCAATTCCGGGTGATCGGCAAACAACCGATCATCGAGCAGCAGCAACTGTTGTTCGACGAGGATCGATTCCGGCAACGGATCGCTGCCATTGCAGCTCATCACCGAAACACCGAACCGGCGCAGCTGCGTGACCGCTGCGTCGCGCGACGTGCGATGCGGCGAGGCGACCATGACTTGAACATCGCGGAGCTCGGGCATGACGCTGCCATGGTCCTCGAAGGGCAGTCGGATATCGAATCGACTGCCCTCGCCTGCCAAGCTGACGGCGCCGATTTCTCCGCCCATCAGTTCGGCGAGGCGGCGACAGATCGCGAGACCCAGCCCGGTACCGCCATGACGTCGCGTCATTGATCCATCGCCCTGCCGGAACGGCAGGAACACTTGCCCGATCAGCTCGTCGCTCATGCCGATGCCGGTGTCACTGATCTGGAACTCGAAATCGACACGACCGCCCGCTCCGGGCTGCGCCTGCACCGTGAGTCGCACCTCGCCGCGATCGGTGAACTTGATCGCGTTGACCAGCACGTTGACGAGGATCTGGCGCAATCGCGTCGGATCGCCACGCACGCGCCGGCAGGCCTCGGGCGAGACGTCGAGGAAGAGGTCCAGGCCCTTCGACTCCGCTTGCTGGGCAACGATTTCGATGGATGACTCGATGCAGGCGAGCGTGTCGAACTCGGTCGCATCGATCGGCATCTCGCCGGCCTCGATGCGCGAGAAGTCGAGCACGTCATTGATCAGGCGCAGCAGCAAGTCGCCGCTGGAACGGATGGTTTCGAGCAATTCGCGCTGGCGCGCGTCGAGATCGGTGTCCACCAGCAAACGCGTCATGCCCAGGACCGCGTTCATCGGCGTCCGCAACTCGTGGCTGGTCGCCGCGAGAAACGTCGACTTGGCACGCGACGCCTGTTCGGCGGTCTCGAGCGCGATGGCCATCGCCTGCGACTGTTCGCGCCGAGCGGTGATGTCGTAAGTGACCCCGACCAGCTTGTCGGGACGACCGTCATGATCGCGCACCAACTGACCCAGCGCGGAAAACCAGCGCCGCTGGCCGTCCGCCAGGCGCACGCCATATTCCACTTCATAGTGGCCCTGCCCCGCGACGGCGCGCTGCAAGGCGGCATCGAGCCGTGCGGCATCGTCGGCATTGACCAGGGTCGCGAACTCGTCATGGCTGACCGGACTGAATCCGTAGAAATCGAGATCGCGAGGTCCACCATGGCGAACACCGTTGCGCAAGTCGATTTCCCAGATGTTCAGGCCCGCGCCTTCGATCGCCAGCTCCTGCAAACGCCGGCTTTCGACGAGGGCCGACTCGGCTTCCTTGCGCGCCGTGATATCCCAGACAAGGCCGGACATTCGCGCCACGCTGCCGCTGGCATCACGAATCGGCGTGCCTCGCGACAGCAGCCAGTGCACGCTGCCATCGGGCCAGATGACACGGAACTCGCTCTGGTATCCGTCGCCGGTCCTGATTGCGAGGTCGATGTCGGCCTGGTGGCGTTCCAGATCGTCCGGATGCACGCGCGTTTTTGCGGTATGGATCGTCGCCGGCGACTCGCCGAGCACCGCGAGGTCGTCGCCGATCGCGCGCCGCAGGCCAGTCTGCAAGTCCCATTCCCAGGACACCATCCGGGCCGCTTCCAGGGCACGCCGCAATTGCGCCTCGGATTCGCGCAACGCGATGTCGGCCCGCTTCTGCTCGGTGATGTCCCAGGACAGGCCGACCTGCCGCAGCGGATTGCCGCGCGCATCGCGCTCCAAGCGCCCGACCGCCTTGATCCAGCGAATATCGCCATCGGCACGCACGACGCGAAACTCGATTTCGAAACGATCAACCGGAATCGCGCCTTCACCCCAGAGCGCGCGAACGCGCTCGCGGTCATCCAGGTGAGTCAGTGCAACCAGGATTTCGCCGTGCTCGATCTTGCAACCGAACAGGTCGACATCGCGCTCTCCTCCGGATGCACGGCCAAGCCCGAAGTCCCATTCCCAGGCATTGAAGCGTCCGGCGTCCAGGGCCATGGCGCGGCTTGCGGCGAGTCGCTCGGACTCGATCTGTGCGAGCTTGCGCGCCGTGATGTCCCAACTGACGCCGACCAGTCGCGCCCGGCTGCCGCCTTCGCGACCGATCACGCGCGCGACCACGCAGCGCCAACGCGGGCTCGCGCCGGCACCGACGCGATATTCGATGCTGCCGTGGTCTTCGCCGGTGCGCATCGCCGCCAATGCGCGCTCGAAATGCTCGCGGTCATCGGGATGCACGAAGCGATCGCGCATGTCGCCCAGATCTTCCGGTTGGTCTCCGAGCAAGTCCAGATCACGCAGGCCGACGACGCGTCGTCCCGACGCCAGGTCGTACTCGAACAGGTTCAGCTGCACCGCATCCATCACCATTTCGAGGTGACGCATCGCTTCGAGGCGTTCGGCCTCGGCACGCTTCTGGTGCGTGGTGTCGAAATGGCAGATGACCGCACCGCCCTCGCCGCCGAGACGCACGATCGACAAGAGGAAATGACGCTGCCCGCGGTCGCCATCGCCAAAGCTGTATTCATGCTCGAAGCGCGCACGATCACCGCGCAGCACATCGGCGAGTCCGGCGCAGGCCTCGGCCGCATGACGATCGCCGCTGTGCGCCGATCGTTCGCACAAGTCGCGATAATTCCAGCCGCTGGCGGACTCGGACTCGATGCCTTCTGCCTGGCGCCATGCGCGATTGCCGACCAGGATGGTGCCCTGCGCGTCGACGACGCAGACCTGTGCCGGCAAGGCATCGATCATCGCGAGTTGCGCGTCCGACTGGGCGACGCTGCGTGCGAACCGCAACTCGGTGCAGATCAGGTTGCCGACTTTGGCGGCCAGCCAGCGCGGATGCAGCGGCTGTCGCATCAGGTCCCACTGACCTGCCGGTGGTGCCGAGAGCACGCGATCAACCGCGTCATCATGGTCGGCGATGAACAGCACTGGTGTCGCCGCGATTTCCGGCAGGCGCCGCAGCTTCTCGACCACGGCCACCCAACCCTCGGCGTGCGCGAGATCGATGATGACGCAGCGAATCGGCCAGACCGACAAGGACGACAGCGCCGCGCCTGCATCCATGGCCGGCTCGAGGCGCGCGTCGAGGGCGGCGAGCGCCGACTTCACCGCGCTCTGAAAGGCGGCATCGGCACTCAGGATCAGGCAGACGGGGCGTGAGCCCTGGCTCATCGCATCGGGTCCTTGATTCGTCGGGGGATTATGCGCCGCGACCGGCACCGACCGCATGCAAATGATTGCGGCGCGACCGGAACTCGCCGCGACGGCCGTCGCCCGCGATAATGGCCGACCCTTCAGCGCGGAGCCGCCCATGACCCTTCCCGACCGATTCCGCGCCTATCGCATCCATGCCGAGGGCAAATCCGCACGCGGCCGCATCGACGATGTCACGCTCGACGACCTGCAACCGGGCGAAGTCGTCATCAAGACGGCGTACTCCAGCGTCAACTACAAGGACGCGCTGGCCGGCAGTGGACAGGGCCGGATCCTGAGACGGTATCCGCTCGTGGGCGGCATCGACGTCGCCGGTCATGTCGTGCAGTCCTCCGATCCGAGCTTTCGCGAGGGCGACGCGGTGCTCGTCACCGGTTGCGGCCTGTCGGAAACCCGCGACGGCGGCTACAGCGAATTCGCACGCATCGAGTCCCGCTGGGCGATCCCGTTGCCGAGCGGGCTGAGTCTGCGCGAAGCGATGATCCTCGGCACGGCCGGCTTCACTGCAGCGCTGTCGCTTTATCGCATGGAGGCGAACGGCCAGTCGCCTGACATGGGACCCATCGTCGTGACAGGGGCCACCGGAGGCGTCGGCATGCTGGCGATCGACCTGCTCGCGACCGCCGGCTATGAGGTGCACGCGATCAGTGGCAAGCCGGACCAGTTCGATGCCCTGATCGCCCTCGGCGCCAAGCAATGCATCGCCCGCCACCACCTCGATCTCGGCCAGCGTCCGCTCGAAACGGCGCGCTGGGCCGGCGCCATCGACAATGTCGGCGGCGACATGCTGGCCGCACTCACGCGCGTCATCCAGCCTTACGGCAACATCGCCAGCTGCGGCCTCGCTGCCAGCGCAGAACTGCACACCACGGTCATGCCCTTCATCATCCGCGGTGTCAGCGTCCTCGGCATCGCGTCCGCCGGGACTGCATTCACCCTTCGCCGCACCCTCTGGGAGCGGCTGGCATCGATGTGGAAGCCGAAACACTTGGAAACGATTCTCACGAAGTCCGTGAATCTGGATGAATTGGACGTCGTTTTTGCTAGGATGCTGTCAGGTGGCTCGTTCGGACGCACATTGGTGCAGTTCTGACGGACCGCAATTGCAACGACCATTACGCAACGAGGGAGCCATGGGTCGCATTCTTATTGTGGACGATTCACCGTCGCAGATCGAAGGCCTGCGCCGCGTTGTGCAGAAACTGGGTCATGACGTCATCACCGCCGAAGACGGACAGCAGGGCATCGAAGTCGCCAAGCGCGAACTGCCCGACCTGATCCTGATGGACGTGGTCATGCCCAATCTCAACGGATTCCAGGCAACGCGCCAGATCAGCAAGGATCCGAAGACCAGTCACATCCCGGTCATCCTGGTCACGACCAAGGACCAGGAAACCGACAAGGTCTGGGGCATGCGTCAAGGTGCCAAGGCCTATGTCACCAAGCCGATCAACGAGACGCAACTGGTCCAGACGATCAACGAGTTGTTGCCGAAGTGATCATTCGAGCGCGGCGCGCGGCTTGAACGCCGCGAATGCGTCGCGCATCGATTCGTAGAACCGCCGCTCCGTGTCCGTCGATGCGGGCGGCGTTTGTATTTCCAGCACGACGTATTGATCGCCGGCCGGCTGCCCCGGCATGCCTTTTTCGCGCAAGCGCATCTTGCGACCACTTTGCGAAGCTTCGGGAACGCGCAGGCTGACGCGCCCACCCAGGGTGGGCACATCCACGGTCGCGCCCAGCGCCGCTTCCCAAGGCGCAATCGGCAAGCGCACGATGACGTCGCGGCCATCGAGCTCAAATAGTCGGTGTGGCGCGATCTCGATGGTGATCAGCAAGTCGCCACTGCCGGCCGGGCCGGGCTCACCCTGTCCGGCCAGCCGAATCGTCTGTCCGTTCGCAATGCCCGAAGGAATGCGGACATCGAGCGTCTTCGGCCCATCGCGCCGCGAGATGGTGACGCGCTGGGTGCCGCCGGCATGCGCGGTCTCCAGCGTCACCGAAAGTCGCGCTTCGAGGTCGCGACCGCGCCGTGTCGGACCGCGGCGCGCGCGGCCACCGCCACCGAACAGCGATTCGAAAAACTCGCTGAAGCCGCCGCCGTCGTTGTCGCCGAACTGGAAATCATGGCCCTGGCCGAAATCCGGGGGTGGACGGAAATCGTCGCCGGACCGGAAGCCGCTGCGCTTGAGCTGGTCATACGCCTTGCGCTTCTCCGCATCCTTCAGCACTTCGTGCGCTTCATTGACCGCCTTGAAGCGCTCCTCGGCGTCCTTTTCCTTGCTGACGTCCGGGTGATACTTGCGGGCGAGCTTGCGATAGGCCGACTTGATCTCGTCGGTCGTCGCCGTCTCGCCGACCCCCAATGTTTCGTAGTAATCGCTGAACTTCATCGTTCAATCCTTTGCCATGAGGAAGAGCATGGACGATGTCTGCCCGTCCCGCAAACGAGACGCTACAAACGCGACGCCCGCGGTCGAAGGCTCGCCGCGGGCGTCGCTTGCGTGGCCGCCGCGATCAGCTGTTGATGGTGATGCGACGCGGCGCCGCCTCGGCCTTTTTCGGAATCACGATCTCGAGCACGCCATGCTTGCCGCTGGCGCTGATCTGCTCGGCGTCGGCGGTGTCCGGCAGGGCGAAGCGCCGATGGAAGCTGCCGTGAACGCGCTCGACGCGGGTGAACTTGCCGTCGTCGGTTCGGGTCTCGGCGTTGCGCTCACCCTTGAGCGTGAGCACGCCCTTGTCCATGTGGATCTCGATGTCCTTGGGATCGACGCCCGGAATGTCGGCCGCGATCACGAACCGCTTCGGCTCTTCCTTGATGTCGACCCGCGGCTGCCATTGGCTGGTCACGACATTGCTCTGGTCGTCGCTCTCCGCGGTGAAGAACTGGTCGAACAATTGCTTCATCCCGGTTTCGAAGCCGCGGATCTGGGGAGGATTGCTGTAGCGGATCTGGCTCATGGTGGATCTCCGTCGAGGTGCGGCACCGTGCCGCGTCGGGGCGAAGATGTGCGCCCGCATCGAGGCTTCAAGCCCCTTGAAATGGAGCGATTCAACCGCAGATCATCACGTCCGCGCGCATGCGCCTCATCCCCAATGGAGCCTTCCCATGACCATCGCCATCGGCGACCGCATTCCCTCGGCAACGTTGAACTACCTCAAGGACGGTGTCCAGGCGATGCGCACCGACGACCTTTTCGCCGGCAAGACCGTGGTGCTGTTCGCGGTGCCGGGAGCGTTCACGCCGACGTGTTCGGCCAAGCACCTGCCGGGATACGTCGCGAATCTCGATGCGATCAAGGCCAAGGGCGTTGACGCCGTCGCATGCATGGCGGTCAACGATGCTTTCGTGATGGAAGCCTGGGCGAAGAGCCAGAATGCGCCGGAAGACATCCTGATGCTGGCTGACGGCAACGGAGCGTTCTCGAAATCGCTCGGTCTGGAAATGGATGCCACTGCCTTCGGCATGGGGTTGCGCTCGAAGCGCTTCGCGCTGATCGCGAAAGACGGCGTGGTGACGAAACTGTTCGTCGAGGCACCGGGCGAATTCAAGGTCTCGGCGGCGGAACACGTGCTCGAGAACCTCTGAGCAAGGCCGCACTCGCGGGTGGGATGAAGCATCGCACCCGCGAGTGCAGGAACGCCCTATTCGGCTTCCAGCAACGACTTCGCGCGCTGCGTCGCCGACGCAAGCCGCAACGCCGACGTCAGCAGCATGCGCGGGTTCTGGCGCGCCGCGGCGGACGCACCGTCACTCTCGTCGAAATCCATCGAGACATAACCCAGCACATCGCCTTCGGCATTGAAGGCCAGGCCGGCCGCTCCGGTCCCGACATGCGCCTGTTGCGGCACCGAGACGGTGCCCTGCACGACGCCCCAGGACACGATCGGCGCATCGCCGTAGCGTTCTTCTAGCCGCTCGATCACGTAGTAGGCCGTGCCAGGCGCAGCCTCGGCGCGACGTTTCAGATCGATCGGCTTGAGCAATTTCGTGTCCGGTTCGGTGATGCGCAGCCAGGCAATGCCCTGATCGGCATCGGTGGTCAGTGCCTCGGCCTCGAATGGCTTGTCCTGACCCGCGAAATGCACGCGGAAGTCGCGTGACTCCAGCTTGAAACTCATTTTCTGGTCGGCGCTCATGCGATTCATGCCGGGGAAACTCGGATCGACCACCAGCTTGGGCACCAGCACCAGTCCCGATGCATCGACGATCGCACCGGTGACGCTGGATTCCTGGCGTTGCTCCTGGCCGCCATAGGCCGACACGATCACGAAACTGACGCGCACGACGCTGTCGGCATGCGTCTTCAGCACGTGCGCGAACACGGCCTGGGTCTCCTCATCCGAATCGCTCGCCGACAGATGGACCATCGGCGACAGGGCAAGCAACGCGAACACCGCACCGCGAAAGATCGGATTCATCGGCCCTGCTCCCATTCGGCATCGAGGTACAACAAGCGCGTGCGCGAACCACGCAGCACCAGGAACGACAGCGGCGTGCCGGGATCGCGATTCTTGCGTTCGGTCAATTGCTCGAACCGATCGATATCGGGCACGGACTCGCCATTCACGCGCAGGACGACGTCGCCGGACGCCAGGTGCGCGAGCCCGGCCAGCCCACCCGGCGCCACGTTTTCGACGATCACGCCGACGCTGTCGGATGCGATGCCACGGGACACGCGATCGTAGAACCCGATGTTGCGCACACCGAGATCGAGCCATTCGATCGTGCGCGACTTCAGCGCCGAAGCAGGTGTCGGTGCGGCGATCGGTGCGACTTCGAGCTGCAGGGCCTTGCCGGCGCGCCACAGTCCGATCCGCACGGGTTCATCCAGCAAGGCTTCGCGAATGCGCTGTTGCAGCGGCTCGTCACCGATGTCGCCGGTGACCGGGACGGTCTCGCCCGCCAATGTCGTCAGCACGTCCCCGACCTGCACGCCCGATTTCGCGGCAGGGGCGCCGTCATAGACACGGGTGATCCGATAGCCGCCGCTGCCCGGGCCGCCAATCAGTGCGGACGTGGTGGCGGTCACGGGCTGTGTCTCGATACCGATCCAGGCCCGCGGCAGCTCGCGCAGCTTCTTGTCCTCGCCACGCGCCGGCCTCGCATCGAGCACGCTGATCAGCTGCGCGCCATTGCGTTCGATCTCGACCACACGCCGCGGAATCGCGCCGCCGTTGTCGAGATCCAGCGCCTGCATGTCGACGCGACTGCCGACCGGCTGGCCATCGATGGCATGCACGACGTCGCCAACCAGCCAGGGTGGATGCGCCGTCGCGGCACGTTTGCCTGGCAAGACGCCGGTCACGAGCAAGCCGGCATCGCGTTGCAGGTAACGCGAACGCGCGATGTTCGGCGTGAGTTCGGTGAACGTGACGCCCCAGGATTTGACCTCGAGATCATGGCCAAGGTCCGGCGGATAGGATGTCGACACCAGGGTCGCAGCGCGTTCGCGGCCGTTGCGCAACAGCGTCACGGACATCGGTGCGTCGATCTTGCGCTCGGTCATCGCGCGCAGGAACGGCGGCACCTGCTCCGGCTCGGCGACCGTCACCGGCGCACCATCGATCGCAACGATGCGATCTCCCGGCTCGAGCCCCGCGATCGCCGCAGGCGATCCGCGAATCACCGAACTGACCAGCACGCCGCGATCGAAACCGGAGCGCTTCAACGAACGCACGCCGAAACCGAAGAAACTGCGCGGCACCGTGCCATGCGCGATCAGGTCGGCGACGATCTTCGATGCCACCGGCGCCGGGATCGCGAAGGCCATGTCGCCACCCATCGAATTGCCACGCGTGTTGATGCCCACGATCTCACCGGACATGCTGACCAGCGGGCCACCGGAGTTGCCTGGCGAAATCGAGGCGTCGTGCTGGATCCAGGCATAGAAACGCGCAGTCGGCTGGTTCTGGCCGAGTTGCTGCTCGTAGTCGGCTTCGTCCTGGAACAGCGACAGCAACAGTCGTTCGGGATTGTTGACGACGCCCTGCGAGACCGAATGCGCCATGCCCCAAGGCGCGCCCATCGCCATGACCACATCACCGGCCTGCAGCCTGTTCTCGGCCGCGAAGCTCGCGAACGGAAGGCCCTCGGCGGGCACATCGCGAATCTTCAGCACAGCGATATCGGAGAGCGCATCCTCGCCGACGAGGATCGCACTCAGCTCGCGCTTGTCGGCCAGCACGATGCGGAAACGCTTGCCGTTCTCGGTGACATGGGCATTGGTCGCGACATGGCCCGCGGCCGAGATGATCGTGCCGCTGCCCGCGGACACGCGCAGTTCCGCGCGCCCCTGCACCGCGTCCTCTCGCACCACGAAAATGCTGACGACATAGGGCAACACCGCATCGCGCGCCGATTGCATGCGCACCTGCGACGCACTCGCGACGTCGGCCGCAAGCCCGGCCTCGGCATCGGCCTGTGCCGACGCCGAACCGAGACCGAGCAACAGCGCGAACCAGCGCAGACGCATCGAACTCATCCGCCGATCTCCGGCGCGCCCGCGCCTTCGCCTTCAGCCACGTCGTCGCCGGACGTCTCGTCCGGAAGCGACTCGACCTTCGCGAGACCGACGAGTGCCTCGTCCGCGGGCAGGCGGATCAGCGTGACGCCTTGCGTGTTGCGACCGACCTGGGCGACTTCGGATACGCGCGTGCGCACCAGCGTGCCCTGGTTGCTGATCAGCATGATCTCGTAGGCTTCGGTGACCTGCAGTGCCCCGACCAGTGCGCCGTTGCGATCCGAGGTCTGGATCGCGATCACGCCCTGCGTGCCGCGGCCCTTGCGCGGGTAGTCGGCCAGCGGCGTGCGCTTGCCGTAGCCACGTTCGGTCGCGGTGAGGATGTCCCCGACATCGGCGACCATCATCGTCACCACGCGCTCGCCTTCGGCCAGCGTCATGCCGCGCACGCCGCGCGCACTGCGGCCCACCGCACGCACTTCCCCTTCGGCAAAGCGCACGGCCTTGCCGTTCGACGCGAACAACAGCACGTCGCGCGAGCCGTCGGTAATCGACACGTCGACCAGTCGATCGCCTTCGTCCAGTTCGACAGCACGAATTCCGATCGAACGCGGCCGCGAGAAATCGCTGAGCGGCGTCTTCTTGACGACGCCGGCCTGAGTCGCGAAGAACACGAAGCGGTCGTCCGTGTATTCGCGCACCGCCAGCATCGCGTTGACCTTCTCGCCTTCGTCGAGCTTGGGCAACAGGTTCACGATCGGGCGACCGCGAGAGTTCGGTCCGGCCATCGGGAACTGGAAGGTCCGCAGCCAGAACACGCGACCCGCGGACGTAAAGCACAGGATCGTGTCGTGGCTGTGGGCGACGAGGATGCTCTCGACGAAATCGAGTTCCTTGATCGCGGTCGCCGAGCGACCCCTGCCGCCGCGACGTTGCGCACGATAGTCGCTCACCGGTTGCGCCTTGGCATAGCCGGCATGAGACAGCGTGACCACGAGGTCCTGCTTGTCGATCAGGTCTTCGTTCTTCAGATCTTCCTGGTTGTGCTGAATGACGGTGCGACGCTCGTCGCCATAGGCTTCTTTCATCTCCGCGAGTTCGTCGCGGATCACCTTCAGCAGCAGGCCCGGATCGGTCAGGATCGCGATGAGTCCGCGAATCGTGTCGAGCAGCACCTTGTACTCGTCGGTGAGCTTGTCCTGCTCGAGGCCGGTGAGCTTGTTCAGGCGCATGTCGAGGATTTCCTTGACCTGCACGTCCGACAGTTGGTAGCCGTCTTCGAACATGCCCTCGTCGGCAGCAAGATCTTCCGGACGCGACAGTTCCGCGCCCGCCTCGCCGAGCAACGCACGCACCAGTCCCGGTTCCCAGCGCTTTGCCAGCAGGCGTTCACGCGCTTCGGCCGGATTCTGCGAGGTCTTGATCAGCTCGATCATCTCGTCGATGTTGGCGAGCGCGACCGTCAATCCTTCCAGCACATGGGCGCGCGCACGCGCCTTGCGCAGTTCGAAGATGGTCCGGCGCGTCACCACTTCGCGGCGATGGCGCACGAACGCTTCGAGGATCTCCTTGAGGTTCAGCAGCTTCGGCTGGCCGTCGCGGAGCGCGACCATGTTGATGCCGAACACGGTTTCCATCTGCGTCTGCTGGAACAGGTTGTTGAGCAGCACATCGGCCTGTTCACCACGCTTGACCTGGATGAAGATGCGCATTCCGTCCTTGTCGGACTCGTCGCGCAGGCCATCGGGGGCGATGCCTTCGATCTTCTTTTCCTTGTGCAACTCGGCGATCTTCTCGATCAGCCGCGCCTTGTTCACCATGTACGGCAGTTCGGTGACGATGATGGCGTCGCGGCCGTCGCTGTCGGTTTCGATCTCGGCCTTGGCGCGCACGAGGATGCGGCCGCGACCGGTGCGATAAGCCTCGATGATGCCGGAGCTGCCATTGATGATGCCGGCGGTCGGGAAGTCCGGGCCGGGAACATGCTGCATCAGCGCCTCGATGCTGATCTCGGGATCGTCGATGACCGCGACCGTCGCATCGATCACTTCGCCGAGATTGTGCGGCGGGATGTTGGTCGCCATGCCGACCGCGATGCCGGCCGAGCCGTTGATCAGCAGGTTCGGAACGCGCGTCGGCAGGACCGTCGGTTCCAGCTCCTTCTCGTCGTAGTTCGGCGCGAAATCGACCGTTTCCTTGTCGATGTCGGCGAGCAGGTCGTGCGTGAGCTTGGCCATGCGCGCTTCGGTGTAACGCATCGCCGCGGCGGAGTCGCCATCGACGGAGCCGAAGTTGCCTTGGCCGTCGACCAGCATGTAGCGCAGCGAGAACGGCTGCGCCATGCGCACCAGCGTGTCGTAAACCGAAGCGTCGCCATGCGGATGGTATTTGCCGATCACGTCACCGACGATGCGCGCCGACTTGTAGTACGGCTTGTTGCTGTGCGCGCCGAGCTCGTTCATGGCGAACAAGACGCGGCGATGCACCGGTTTCAGACCATCACGAACATCGGGAAGCGCGCGTCCGACGATCACGCTCATGGCGTAATCGAGGTAGCTCTGGCGCATCTCGTCTTCGATGTTGACGCGGATAATTTCCTTGGCGAACTCGGACATCAGGAATCCCTGCAGAATCAGTCGATTGCACGCCGCCCGAGAAGGCCGAAGTGGGCCGCGCGAAGCGTCGGATTCTAGCAGGAAAACCGAGCGATTTGGCCGAAAAATCAGCGTGTTCGACGCAGTCTTCGAAAGCCCCAGATCACTGCGACGCACGTCGCTGCAGGCACCCAGCCAAAGACCGCAGCAAAGGCCAGCGGCGCACCATCGGCGTCGTGGACCCGGAGCAACTCGTCGCAGCGCTCGGCGGTGGCCACCGCCACGGCATTTGCGACCACCGCGTACGCGATCATCAGGACCCAACCACTCGCAATCGCGGCGACCGCACGCAACAACCCGCGAATCTTCGTCGCAGGCGCTCCGCCAAGCAGAAAAAGCAAAACAGGCAGCGCGAGTGCACCCAACCAGACCGATAGCAATGCCAGCGAATTCGTCATGCGCAAAGCATGATGCGAGCTCAGTTGGAGAACATCGCCGCCATCTTCGCAGCGTCGGGTTTTTCGATGACGCCGCGTTCGGTGACGATGGCGTCGATCAGTTCGGCGGGCGCCACGTCGAAAACCGGGTTCCAGGCGTCCACGCCTTCGGCGGCGACGCGGTGACCGGCGTG
>DATMVT010000267.1:0-5718 GCA_035562895.1 Patescibacteria group bacterium
GTTCACAGCGAGACCGACCATGGACTTTGCATTCACCGAAGAACAACTGGCCATCCAGGACGTTGCCCGTCGCATCGCGCAGGAAAAGATCGCGCCGAGCGCCGAACACCATGATGTCACCGGCGAATTCCCGCTCGCGAACATCCGCACGCTGGGCGAGAACGGCCTGATGGGCATCGAAGTGCCGCACGAATACGGCGGTGCCGGCATGGACCCGGTCAGCTACGTGCTGGCGATGATCGAGATCGCGCACGCCGACTGCGCGCACTCGACCATCGTCTCGGTCAACAATTCGCTGTTCTGCAACGGCATCCTGAAGTTCGGCACGGAAGCGCAGAAGCAGCTTTACGTGCGCGCGATCGCCGAAGGCCGCGAGATCGGCGCCTTCGCGCTGACCGAGCCGCAGTCGGGATCGGATGCAACCGCAATGAAGTGCCGTGCGGTGAAGCAGGCCGATGGCCGCTTCGTGATCAACGGCAAGAAGAGCTGGATCACCTCGGGCCCGGTGGCGCGCTACATCGTGCTGTTCGCGATGAGCGAGCCGGGCAAGGGCGCAAAAGGCATCACCGCCTTCATGATCGACACGACGAAGTCCGGCTTCCACCGCGGCAAGACCGAACCCAAGCTCGGCATCCGCGCCTCCGCGACCTGCGAGATCGAGTTCACCGACTACGTCGCCGAAGCCGATGAAGTGCTGGGCACGGAAGGCGAGGGCTTCAAGATCGCGATGGGCGTGCTGGATGCCGGTCGCATCGGCATCGCCTCGCAGGCGGTCGGGCTGGCGCGCGCGGCCTACCAGGCCGCCGTCGCCTACGTGCGCGAACGCAAGAGCTTCGGGCAGCCGATCGGTTCGTTCCAGATGATTCAGGCCAAGATCGCCGACATGAAGTGCCGTCTCGATGCCGCCACCATCCTGACCTTGCGCGCTGCCTGGGCGAAGGCACAGACCGACAAGAACGGCGGGCGTTTCAGTACCGAGGCGGCCGTGGCGAAACTGACGGCTTCGGAAGCGGCGATGTTCATCACCCACCAGGCCCTGCAGATCCATGGCGGCATGGGCTATTCCAAGGAGATGCCGCTCGAGCGCTATTTCCGCGACGCCAAGATCACCGAGATCTACGAGGGCACCAGCGAGATCCAGCGCCTGGTGATCGCGCGCAACGAGACCGGACTGCGCTGATCCGGTTCAGGCCGTTGCCAGTGCCGCGTCGTTGATTTCGCGGAACTGGCCGGCCAGCAGATCCGTGGCGACCCGCGCATGCGGGCGGTCCGCGACCAGTTTGCCGTGACCGTTCACGAACAGGCAGCGTTCGGTCATGGCACTGGTCCAGACCAGTTTCGCGCGCTGCATGTGGCCTTGGTCGTCGAGCAATTCGAACCATTGCCCGAGTACGAGTTGGCGCACGCGCCTCAGCGCTTCGGAAAAGTTCGGCGTGGCGCGCATCTTCTGCGAAACATCGGCCGGCATCGCGATGTCGGTTTCCGGCGCGGCGCCGGCGGCATCGACGATGGGTGCGCTGTCGGAGACCAGCATGTGCTCGTAACGCGCACCGAAGTTCGCGACGATGCGATCGATTTCGTGCTCGTCGGTCCCGACCGTGATCAATGCCGCGCGCAACGATGCGACGATCCCCGGCACCATCGCGCGCCAATGCGCCTGTTCGACGTTCGCGGTTTCCGGGTCCAGCGCCCAGGCGATGTCGCGCACCAGTTTGCAGGCACTGCGCCACTCGGTCGATGTATCACCACGTCGTGCATGGACGATTTCGAGGTGACGGCGCAGCGGGCCGCGCATGACGTTGCCGATGCATTCGGGCACGTGGGCCTGGGTCAGCACCGTCGACACGACGCTGTCGGCCGACTTTTCGGCGGCACCGCGCAGTTCGCGCGCGCGCGCCATTTCCTGCGCGCGGCGAGCCGCAATCTCGAGCCGACGACGCTCGCGTTGCTGTTCCAGTTCCGACGCCTGCGTACCGGCCTCGAAGGCCTCGGGCGCGTCGATCTGGGCCATCGGGGTTGGAGATTGCGGGGCCAACGCGGCCATCGGCGCTTCGTCGGTCGCGGACTGCTGCTGCGCCATCCATTGCGTCATCCTGCTCAATACCTCGCCGAGCTGGTGCACGTCGGGAACGGGCGTCGGGGCGACCGGACCGGCGTTGTTTCGTGCCGGTGCGGCGATCGATGACACGGCGCGCGGTGCTGCCGGTGTCGCGCGCAGGTTGGGCAGGATGCCAAGTTCGAGCAGCAGCGCATTGACCGACTCGAGCAACGGCTCCATCTCGGCCTCGAGTCGGCGTTCAAGCTGTTTCAGCACGATCAGTTTCGATTCCAGCCCCAGTTCGAGCGGCAGCAGTCCGGCGCGGCAGCACTTGCCGATCATCGCGCCAGCCAGCAGATTCGCCGCGCCTTCGGGCAGTCCTTGCAGGACATCGAGTCGGCGCTGAACCTGATGACGCAGGCGCGGCGCCGCGTCGTCACAGCGCTTGCCGACCCGGAACAGGGCGAGATCGAGTTCCAGATCCTCGTCGGCGACCAGTTGCAGCGGGTCTTCGGAGAGCTTGTTGACGGCACGCATCGGCTCGCCGGCGCCACCCTCGATCTGGGCCTTGCAAGCGCGCGAGAACGCGCGTGTCGCCGCTTCCTGATGGCGGCGAAGTTGCCTCAGGTCATCGAAGAACTGCGCCTGGCGCGTACCGTTCACGGCGCGCTGCGCGTGTCCGAACAAGAGGTCATCGCAGCTCGCCAGGGTCTCGCGGAAGGCGCCCGTGAGCGGGGTGACGACACGCCCGGACAGCTCGAACAGGACCCGCAAATGCCCGGCAGGCGTGTGGCGTACAACGGATTCGACGACGTTGAGCATCTTCCGGATCCCGGCTCGAAAGTGCCAACGATACTATTTGACACAGTAGTGTCAAATTGTGACCGGATTCCCGGGTCCATGGCCCCCGGGTCAGGCGGCGCGACTCTTCGTCTGAGCGTCTTCCAGACGGCGCTTCACCGCCACCAGGGCGCGTTCGAACAGCGGGCCCTGATCGACCGTCTTGACATGGCCGATCATGATGTCGGTCGCGACCCGATGCCAGGAGAGATCGGCGACGAGCTGCCCGTTTCGGTTCACGAACAGGCTGCGTTGGGTGGTGGCGCTGTTCCAGATCAACTTGGCGCGCTGGGTCTCGCCTTTCTGCGGGTCGCTGATCTCGACCCATTGACCGTTGGCCATGCCGCGCACGGTATTGAGTGCATCGGAATACGTGATGCCGGCGTCGGCTGCTTTCTCGATCACTTCCGGCGAGGGCGCTTCCGCCTCGGCTTCGACCTGGGGCGGCGGCGCGTCCGGCAGATGCTCGGCGTCGATGCGCGCGAAGGTCTCCGGCGAACTCCCCGGCTTGGTCTGGATGGCGCCGAGCAAGTCCTTGTAGCGATTGCGGAATTCCTGCACGACGCCGTCGATGTCGTTGTCGTGCATGCCGACCGATGACAGTGCGCCGCGCATCGCGTTCACGATCGTCGGCAACATCGCCTGCCAGTGCGAACGCTCCACTTCGATGGTGACCGGGTCGAAACTCCAGACCAGGTCGCGCACCAGTTTCCTGGCCGACTTCCAGTCCTTCGAATCCTCGCCGCGACGGGTCAGGATCAGTTCGAGATGGCGGCGCAGCGGGCCATTCAGAAGCGTGCCGACGACCGGCGGGACCGGTGTATGCTCAACCACCTCCGCGATCACCTGTTGGCTTGTGCGCTGCGCACTCAGGCGTCGTTCCTGTGCCTGCGCCGCCTCGGCCGAGCGCTTCTCCAGCAGCTGCGCACGCTTCTGCTCGGTGGCCATGAACGCGCGCAAATCCTGATGCACGCGCTCGACGCCGGTATCGGCGCTGGCGCCCGCGTCGTTCTCGGCCACGGCCGCGGCCACGGCCGACTTGATCTGCTCCAGCACGCGACCATCGCGGTCGCTGGTCGGGCTCCAGGATCGGCCGACTTCCGCCGCGCTCTCCATCAAGGCACGCAACGGATGATCGCTGCGATCGAACACATGGGCGCCACGCAGTGCGGTGCGCAGCAAGGGCACGCGCAGCGGGGTCAGTGCCTGCTGGACTTCCTTGGGCAGGGAATCGTCGCGAGCGACGAAGTCGAACATCAGCGACACCAGGTCGATGGCGTTCTCGACTTGCTCGCTGAGGACGCCGTTGATGGGTTTGCCATTCGCGTCGGTCGTCAGCATGCGGCGCAGGTCGGCGCCGAATTGCTCGCTCTCCACCGTGCCCGGATCGGCGATCTGGCCGAGGCGCTGGTCCACCGTGGTCGCATCGAGTTCGACCGTGCCGCTGCCTTCGGCGATGGCCGCGCGCGGGCGCGAGGCGGTCAGCAGCTTGGTGATTTCGTTCGCGAGCGCGCCCAGATCGATCTGCGGCGCGATCGCTGCGGCGCCGTCAGCGCCCGCAGGCGGCGGCGCTTGAGCGGGTGTCGCTTCGGCACCTGCGCGGCGGACATGGGTGAGTTTCAGTTCCGGCAGGATGCCGGCCTCGAACAGCAACTTGTTGCTGTCTTGAATGGCATCGGCGGTGGCGTCGGCGAGATGCCGTTCGATCCGCTTCAGCAAGACCAGGCGCGAATCCAGTCCGATCGGGAGATTGGTCAGTCCGGCGCGCACGGCCTCGGCCACGATGCTGCCCGACAGCGGGATCAAGGTGTCGGATTCGCCGCGTTGCAGCAGATGCTGCAGGCGACGGGTCAACTCGAGGCGCGGGCGGCCGACGCCGTCGTCGCAACGCGTGGCGATGCGGGTGATGGCCAGGCCGAGTTCAAGCTCGCTCTCGTCGACCAGGCTGAGTTCGTCCGCGGTCGAATCGAGCCGCCCCGCATCCTTCTGCATGCTGCGGCCGTGCAGATACAGCGAGAACGCACCCCGCAGCGCTGCATCGAAACGATCTGCGGCGCCCTCGCGCGTGCGCCGCAGCGTGCGCAAGTCGTCGAAATACTGCTGCTTGAGCGCGCCGTCGTTGGTCTTTTCCGACATCTCGAACAGCGTGTCGTCGACTTCGGTGAATGCCTGCTGCAGCGCCGCCTTGAGACCATGGGCGGACAGATCGCGCGCGCTCGCGAGCAGCCTCTGGGCCAGTTCGCCGGCTTCGGGTGTCGGGCGGCGTGCATTCAGGTCGACGATGTTCGCGCTGCTCATTGATTGACCCCAGAGTTGTTGCGACTTTATCCACGCCACCGACGCGAAGTGTGCCGGTGTTCACATTTGCGGCATTGTTTGACGCCGTTGGTCAATGTGACAAACGGTAGCGGCGTCGCGGGTTTGCGACGAATTCTCACGTGACTTGACAGATGTCTTGAGCGAACGCTTTCAAACGCTTGTTTCTCTGGTTCTGGCTTGACGCCGCCGGCTATCCTTCGCGCCCCGATTCAGGCCCATGGTTGCTGCCGTCATGCCCAAGAAAAACGTGCTCGTCGAGGCGGTTCTCGCCCAGTTGAAGCCGCAGTTCAGCGCCGCCCGTCTTGGCATCGCTCAGCCCTTTGCCGACTTGTTTTTCCGACGTGTCCCGGACGAAGACATCGCCAGTCGCGATATCGGCGACTGGGCCGGCCTGGCGCGGGATGCCCTGGACTTCCTGCAGGTGCGCACCGGCGACAGCACCCTGGTGCGGGTCTACAACCCGAATCGAGTCGAGCACGGTTGGGAATCGGCGCATACCGTCGTGCAGGTTCTGGCCGACG
>DATMVT010000268.1:0-2501 GCA_035562895.1 Patescibacteria group bacterium
TGTCGAACCCGGAAATCGCGATCGATCTGCCGCGGCCCAGGCCCGAAGGGGCGCGCATTCTAGGCGAACGGGGCTTGTCGGCGCAACCGCGCCTCAATCGACCATCAGGATGCGCAATTCCTTGGGCAGGGCGAACACGACGCTCTCGGGCTCGCCGTCGAGCTCTCGAACCGATTCGGCGCCGCCTGCGCGCAGGCGCTCGATCACCGCCTGCACCAGGGATTCCGGCGCCGACGCGCCCGCCGTGACGCCGATCTGGCGGCGGCCCTGAAGCCAGGCCGGATCGATGTCCTGCGCACCGTCGATCAGGTGTGCATCCACGCCCTGCTTCTCGGCCAGTTCGCGCAGGCGGTTCGAGTTCGACGAATTCGGCGACCCCACGACCAGCACCAGGTCGCATTCGGCGGCGAGGCGCTTGACCGCGTCCTGGCGATTCTGGGTGGCATAGCAGATGTCGTCGTGACGCGGCCCGATGATGTCCGGATAGCGCACGCGCAACGCGTCGATGATCGAGCGCGTGTCATCCACGGACAGCGTCGTCTGGGTCACGAAGGCGAGGCCGCGCGCAGGATCGAGATCCAGCGTCGACGCATCTTCCGGCGACTCCACCAGCAGCATGCGCCCCCCGGCACGGTCGTCCCACTGGCCCAGCGTGCCCTCGACTTCCGGATGGCCGGCATGGCCGATCATCACGACATTGCGGCCGGCACGGGCGTGGCGCATCACTTCGATATGCACCTTCGTCACCAGCGGACAGGTCGCGTCGAAGATCTTGAGCCCGCGACCACGGGCTTCCGCACGCACCGCCTGCGACACGCCGTGGGCGCTGAAAATCACCGTGGCGTGGTCGGGCACATCCTGCAATTCCTCGACGAAGACCGCACCGCGCGCGCGCAGATTGTCGACGACGAAACGATTGTGCACGACTTCATGGCGCACGTAGATCGGCGCACCGAAGGCGTCGATGGCGCGCTCGACGATCTCGATGGCGCGGTCGACGCCGGCGCAGAAACCGCGGGGATTGGCGAGCAGGACATTCATGAGGGTTTTTTCGTGTCGCGCCAGCCGAACAGGATGAGCACCGCAGCACCGCAGACGATGGCGGAGTCGGCGATGTTGAACGCGGGCCAGTGATGATCGCGCCAGTACCAGAGGATGAAGTCGACGACGTAGCCGAAACGCACGCGGTCGATGATGTTGCCGACGGCGCCGCCGATCACGAGCGCGAAAGCCAGCGCGCTGATGCGTTCATGCTTCGACAAGCGCGCCAACGCGATCGCGAAGCCGATCGATACCACGATCGCGAATCCGGACAGGCCCCAGCGTGTCCAGGCTTCACCGTCCGCGAACATCGAGAACGCGACACCGGTGTTGTGGGCCATGGTCCAGTCGAAGAAGCCGGCGACGACCGGGACGCGTTCGCCATAGCCGAGATGCTGGACCGCGTACCATTTCGTGATCTGGTCGAGCACGACGATCAGCGCCGACAGCGACAGCCAGCGCAGCAGTCCCGAGACGCCCAGAAGTTCGCGGGACGGCGCCCGCTCCCGTTCAGAACCAGTCACGTCGCTCGCCCTCGCCTTCCACATTGGTGACGCAGCGACCGCACAGCTCCGGATGCGCCGCGATCGAGCCGACGTCGCCACGGTGATGCCAGCAGCGCACGCACTTCGCGGCTTCCGTCGGCGTCACGACCAGCTTGACCTGCGCTTCGCCGAAAGCGGCGCCGATCGCGTCGGCCGGCGCGGCGGCGAGATCATGCACGCGCACGTCCGAAGTGATGAAGAAGAAGCGCAACTCGTCGCGGCACGCGGCCACGCGCGCAGCGGAAGCGGCATCGAGATGGAGATCGACCTCGGCTTCCAGCGAACCGCCGATCTTCTTCTCGTTGCGCAGTTCCTCGATGCGCTTGAGCGCCGCACCGCGCAACGTCGTCAGGTCGGCGATCAATGCCGCCTCGTCGGCCGACACCGCAAGCCCCGCGAACAGCGGCTCGATGTCGGCAAAGGTCGAGAAGAACACCGAATCGTGCATGCGACCCGGCATCAACGCCCAGATCTCTTCGGCGGTGAAACTGCTGATCGGCGCCAGCGCGCGCACCAGCACTTCCAGCGCGGCATGCATCGCGGTCTGCGCCGAACGCCGCGCCTTCGCCGCCTCCTGCATCGTGTACAGGCGGTCCTTGGTCATGTCGAGATAGGCGGCACCCATGTCGATGGTGCAGAAGCGCATCAGTTCCTGCACCAGGGTCGCGAACTCGCACAGATCGCGGCTGACATTCGCCGCGTCGCGCGCGTCCGGCCCGTACACGCGCTGCGCCAGGTCGAGCACGCGCCGAGCCTGCTGCATCGCCCAGCGATCGAGCAGAAGCAATTCATTCGCCGGAACGCGATCGCGCGCCGGGTCGAAGCCGTGCAGGTTGCCGAGCAGGAAGCGCGCGGTGTTGCGGATGCGGCGATAGCTGTCGCCGACACGCTTCAGGATCTCGTCGCCGACCGTCA
>DATMVT010000269.1:0-9194 GCA_035562895.1 Patescibacteria group bacterium
CGCAGTGGTCGCCGCAGCTGGTCGCGCAGCTGCAGCAGCTCGGTGGCGAAGCGCATTACCCGGATCGGCTGTCGTTGCCGGTCGACCACGGCATTCGCCTGCTGGCACTGGACGACATCGACTGGATCGAATCGGCCGGCAACTACCTGTGCATCCGCACCGGCAACGAAACCCTGATCCTGCGCGAGACCTTGACCAAGATGGAAACGCGCCTCGATCCGAAGCGCTTCGCACGCATCCATCGCTCGCGCATCGTCAACCTCAGCCGCGTCGCCAAGTTGCTGCCGCTGTACAACGGCGACCACACCGTGGTGCTGAAGGACAGCACCGAACTCGGGTTGTCGCGCACCTATCGCGACGCGCTGTATCGCGCACTCGGCATCGAGCACTAGGCATCGAGCACTCGGAATCGCGGGCCGGCGCCCGCGATTCGCGTCAATGCTTGGGCTTGCCCATCGGCATCGCGTTCATCAACTTGTCGCCCCAGGCGATGCCGATCGCGGACAAGATGAAAGCCATGTGGATGATGGTCTGCCAGAGCACGCCATCCCAGGTCACCTTGGCGCCTTCCATGCCGATCTGGCCGGCCTCGATGAAGGTCTTGAGCAGGTGGATCGAGCTGATGCCGATGATCGCGGTCGCGAGCTTGACCTTGAGCACGCCGGCATTCACGTGCGACAGCCATTCCGGCTGGTCCGGATGTCCTTGCAGCTGCAGGCGCGAGACGAAGGTCTCGTAACCGCCGACGATGACCATGACCAGCAGGTTCGAGATCATCACCACGTCGATCAGGCCGAGCACGTGCAACATGATCTGCTGCTCGGTGTAGTCGAAGGCGTGCCCGCTGAGATTCCACAATTCGCGCAGGAACAGCACCACATAGACCACCTGGGCGACGATCAGGCCGAGGTACAGCGGCAGCTGCAGCCAGCGCGAGGAGAAGATCAGCCAGGGCAACGCACTCAGGCGCTTGGCCTCGATCTTGTCGGCAGCGGAATCACTCATGGTCGGGTCTCGGTCGCGCAGGGCCGCGCAGTCTAGCGGCCCGGCGTGAATCTCTCATCCGTGCAATGTCACGCCCGGAAGCCCGAGCACGAAGTCGGCGCCCATCAGCTGCGACGCGGTGTAGAAGCCGCCGGCCGGCTTGTGCGCCAGGATGTGCTTGAGGATCGCGAAGGCCGAGTGTGCGGTCAGGTCGTAGCCGTTGGGCGTGGTCAGCACCTTGCGCACTTCGCGGCCATCGGCGCTGCGCACCTCGCCCCAGACCGTGGTGCCGGTCTGGCCGCGCCGCTCTCCGCTCGGTCCGGGGCCGCGCTGGGCCGCCTGCGCCTTGAGCCAGTGCTGCACGACGCCGAGGCCGAGCAGCGGCCGGATCCAGTTGAGCCGACGCACGCGCGCCGCGGTCTTCGGCGGCACGCCCATGTACACCTCGATGTTCGGGATGCCGGTGGACACGAACGCGGTATAGACATCGCCCCAGGGGATCGTCATCGCGAAGCGGCGTTCGCCGTTGAACTCGAATTCCCGCGTCTTGTAGGCAAGCGGCACGCGCACCAGTGCGCCATCGCGGCGCACCATCCCGCCATTCGCGAGGCCTTCGACGGCGGTCTTGGCGGTGCCCTGACTCGGCCCGCCGCCGGCATCGAAGGCCAGCACCAGTTCGGTCGCATCGGGCAGGTCGCGCTTGAGCAGGGCCGCGAGCGCATCGGTCGGCACGACATCGAAGCCGGTCCCCGGAATCACCACGATGCCCTTGGCCTGCGCACGCGCATGCTGCTCGTGACAGTGCTTGAACACCGAGATTTCGCCGGTGATGTCGAGGTAGTGCGCACCGGCCTGCAAGCACCCTTCGAGCATCGGCGCAGCGGTCGCCGAGAACGGCCCGGCACAGTGCAGCACGGCATCGATGCCGCTCAGTGCCGACGCCAGTGTTTCCGGATGCTCGAGGTCGAAGATCCGCGCCGGCAGGTCGTGCTTCCTGGCCAGCGCGTTGATCGCCTCGCTGTTGCGTCCGGCGAGTACCGGGCGCTGCCCGGCCTGGCGCGCAAGTTCGAGAATCAGGCTCGCCGTGTAGCCGTTCGCGCCGTACAACATCCAGCCGCCCATGTCCGTCCTGCCCGCGTCGATCGAGAAAGACGCAGTGTAGGGGCTTCGCCGTGCGCACGGCATGCGCCGACTCAATCGAGCCGTTCGAAGCCGTCGCAGTAGATGCCTTCGGGGACGATGCCGCCGGCGCAGAACTTGCCGGTGGGAATCGGATGCAGGGCGCAATGATCGGGCGCCGGGTCGGCGCTGCAGTCGAGCAGCGTCGCCGCATCGATCGCACCACTCGGATCGGCGCCGACCAGCACATCGACCGGGCCCGGCGTGTCCAGCGCGGCGTCCAGCACGAGCCGCACTACCAGCGACACGATGCGCGGATTCCCGGCATCGCCCGGCAGCAGCGCACCGCCGCTGCAGCGCAGCGTCTGTCCGCTCGCGGTCGTCGCCAGCACGCTGCAGCTCATCCCGAGCGGGGTCGCGCCCGACCCGGGACCGAGGGTGATGCCAGGCGGCAGACTGAGATCGATGTGGGTCGATAGCGTCGCCGCCGTGCCGCGATTGCGGAACGTCACCGTCAGGCGCGGATCCACCACGCCGACCGCGAACACCGCCGGTGCGTGCGCGACGCTGAGGATCTCGATGTCGGGCAGGGGTGGCACCGCGATCGTCGCGTTCCAGACATCGCAGTTGGCCGGCGCCGGATTGGCCATGCACGCAGCGAGCGTGCCGGTCGGTGGCGAGACCGCATCGTCGAAGCCGGCATGGATCGGTGCCGCGCCGAGCGGTGCGTCGGACACGACATCGACCCAGACGTCGAGCGCGCTGGTCCGCGTCACCGCAGCGGGACTCCCACTCATGTGCGCGCCGCTGCACACCACGGTCTGACCGCTCGGCTCGACCGGGCCGGGCGTGCAAGTCATGTAGGTGGCGTTGTATCCGACCGATCGGTCGAACACGAGGCCGGGCGGCAGGCGGACATAGGCATTGCTCTGGTTGATGAAATCGCAACCCGAACAGTTTTCGAAATAGAGCGAAATCACCCCTTCCGTGCCGCGCAGAAACGGGCCGCCGAGATTCGAGCCACTCAATGAGGGACGGATCGTCAGCGTGACATTGGGATTGGCGGTGACCGTCAGCGAAGTGACGGCGGTGACGAGGGCGAGGGCGAGGTTGAACCAGAGTCGCATGATCGGCCGGTGCTCCGTTGACAGGTCACCAGCCTAGAGAATTCGGCACGCACGATCACCCCCGCGAATCCGGGGCCCGGTGTTCACGTCTCCGTCACGCCGCGCGCTCGCGCATGCGCCGCCACCACCTGCGCGATGTCGGCACTCAAGGCATCGGGCAGGTCATGGCCCCAGCCACGGATCGTGTGCAGGCGCGCATTCGGAATCTGTCGCGCCAGTTGTTCGCCATGCGCCAGCGGCACCATCGGATCGTGCGTGCCGTGCATCACCAGGGTCGGCGCTTCGATCTTGCGCAGCATCGCGCTGCGATCGCCGTCGCCGATGACCGCGGCCAACTGGCGCGCCACGCCGGCGCCGGTCGATGCCCGCCGCAGGCTGGCTTCGGCGCGACGCACCATCTCGTCGCGCGGCATCGGGTAATCCGGACTGCCGATCAGTTGGAACAGGCGCACCCAATAGTCGATCGCGGCATCGACGCTGATGCGCGTGCTCGGTCGCGACAGCATCAGTTTCAGCACCGCCGCCGATGGCAACGGCAGCCCGAGTCGCCCGCTGCTCGTGGACATCAGGGTCAGCGAATGCAGGCGCGCAGCATGCCGCGCCGCGATGTGCTGCGCGATCATCCCGCCCATCGAGATGCCGAGCACGTGCGCCTGCCCGATGCCGAGATGATCGAGCAGGGCCGCGGCATCATCGGCGATGTCGGCCAGCGCGTAGGGCGTGCGCACGGGGCGTCCGAGCAGGCGTCCGGCGATCACGCGCGGCAAGGGCGGTATGCCGTGATCGTCGTACCGCGTGCTCAGGCCGATGTCGCGATTGTCGAAGCTGATGGCGCGGAATCCTTGCCGCGCGAAGGCGTCGAGCAGGGACACCGGCCACGCCGTGCGCTGCATGCCGAGTCCCATGACCAGCAGCAGCGGCAGACCGTCGTCCGGACCGTGCGTGGCATATTCGATGGTGGCGTCGTCGCGCCGCAACAGGTTCACGGCCGCGCGCTCAATCCTCGGCCAGCACGATGATGCGGTCGTTCGGTGCGAACACGACCTTGTCCGACTTGTTCGGGTTCATGCGCACGCCGTAACCGTGCTCCTTGTCCTGCGCATCCGCGGCGATGCGGTAGCCGATCGCGGTCTCGCCGCGCTGCGCCGCCGCTTCGAGCAGGGTGTGGAAATCGAGCGCGGCGCCGGTGCGCACGTAATCGCCGACCGGGCGCAGGTAGATCTCGGCGCCTTCGGCGCTGAACAAGGCGCGGAACACGCGGTCGAGGTCGCGGTTCTCGGAGAGCTGCGCCAGCATCAGGCTGACCAGCTTGTCGCTGACGATGAAATCGTCGGCCTTGGCCACCTGGGCCAGCGCCCGATTGCGCAGGTCCATCATCTCGCTGACGATCGCGAGGTCGGCATTCGCCGCGTCGGCGATGTTGCGCAGGTGCAGCAGCGCGATCAGGGTCTTGGCATCCGCTTCCTGGATCGGCAGGTGGTTGTAGCTGAGCAGGATGATGTGGGCGTAGTCGCAGACGCCGAGCCGGTCGAGCGTCGCGCGATCGTCGATGTCGCCATCCTCGTGCCGGACGCGGAGCTTCTGCGTCGATGTCGACAACGCCATCAGGGCGTCGCGCGCGCCGTCGCGCTCGCACAGCACCACCAGTTCCGATCCGGGCGCGACATACTGGTCGAGCTCGCGCACGATGGCTGCCGCCTTGTCGTTCCAGCCGAGGATCAGGATCCGCTCCGGGCTGGCGCTGCGCGCGGGCGCGGCCTGGATCATCGCGGTCTGCGGCGCGCCCGCTGTCGATCCGAGCCGGATGGTGTCGTCGTCCTCGCTGATCGCGATGATGCGATCGCCGGCCGCGATGCGCCGGTCCATCGGCGGATTCACCGCAACGGCGCCATCGGCCTGCATCAGGCCGATCACGGTCGACGCCTCGTAAGCGCCGAGCGCCTCGCGATAGGTCTTGCCGACCAGTGCCGGTTCGTCCTTGAAGTAGATCTCGGTGCCGTCGAAGTCCATCAGTTCGGTGTAGACGACGCTGAGCCCGGACTGACGACAGGTCTGCGCGGTGACGCGCGCGATCAGGTCCTCGCCCTGCACGAAGATCGCCTCGTCACCACCGACCAGGGCCGCCGCTTCGAGGTTCTTTGCTTCGCGGATCTCGCCGACGATGTGGTAGCGCCCGGTCTTGCGCTCCGGGTTGTTGGTGATCGCCAGCACCGACTTGATGACGTGGATGTCCGGATTGTCGTCCTCGGGCGCCAGCACGATGATCGAACGCGCGCCGTGCGGATCGACCACGGCCAGATCGTCGAGATCGAGCGGGTCGCCGCTGCGGCAGATCACGCGCGTGTTTTTCGTGTCCGGAAACTTGGCCTGGATGTCGTCCTCCATCTCGACCTTGTCGCGGTTCGCGAGAATGACGATGCACGGTCGCTTCTGGTTCGCGTTGGCGATCACCAGTTCACCGATGATCGAGTGGATCTTGCTCGACCAGCCGAGAATCAGCGTGTGCTCGCGCTCGATCACGCGCGAGCGGCCCTTGCGCATGTCGTCGAGGCGCGCCTCGAGTCCGGAAGTGATGGTGCCGATCAGGATCGAGACCAGGAAGATGCCGGCCACGGTCACGATGAACATCAGCCCGCGCAATGCCCAGCCGCTGTCGCCGGCGAGGTTGCCGGCGTCGATCGCATGCATCAGTCCGACCCAGGCGCCCTCGACGAATCCGAACTGCGAGTTCGGGTCGGTGGGATCCTGGCCGATGCGCAGCAGGCTCAGCACGATCGCGGTGGCGATGACGATGACGCCGGAAATCAGTGCCAGCCAAGCGATGATCGCGACCGGGCCGCGCGACAGGGTGTTTTCGAAGCGGTAGCGCAGATGGTCGCGCCAGCGGGTCGGAGTCGTCGGCATGGTCGGCCTTCCGTGAGGTGGCATGGAACATACACGGCCGCGCGCGAGGCACGCCAGATGGCCGCTGGTGTGGCTTGCGTTCAGTTGCGCGGCGGCAGATTGCAGGGATCCGCCCACGGGTCGAGGAGTTCGCGATGCAAGAAGAACACAGTCCGCTGGTACGCATGCTGGTGTTGGCCGCCGTCGTGGTTGCTGCGGGCAGTGGCGCCTGGTACGTGCTGAAGAAGCCGGCATCGAAATCGCCTGCGCCGATCGCGCTGCCGACCGCGGTCGCGCCGGTGGCGGACGCCGCCCCGGGTGCGCCGCAGTATCCGGTCGAGGCGATCACGCCGCCGCCCTCGACCCTGCCCGAAGCGCCGCTGCCCGAACTGTTCGACAGCGATGCTTACGTGCGCGACGCGCTGGACGCCTTGTTCAAGGCGCCGCAGTTGGCCCAGTGGCTGGTGTCGGAGCATCTGGCCGCACGCTTCGTCGCCTTCATCGATGCGCTGCCGAACCGCAAGGTTTCGGCTCAGCTGTGGCCGGCCAAGCCGGCGAGCGGCGCCTTCTTCGTGCAACAGGACGGTGCGACGACCGTCATCGGTCCCGCCAACAACGCACGCTACGAAGCGCATGTGGCGGTGCTCACCGGGGTCGATACGCGTGCGGCCGTCGCCCTGTACCTGCACCTTTACCCCCTGCTGCAACAGGCTTATCGCGAACTCGGCTATCCGCAGGGTCATTTCAACGACCGCTTCGTCGCCGTGCTCGACCATCTGATCGCTGCGCCGGAGCCGGCGGCACCGGTCGCGGTCGTGTTGAACGACAAAGGCAGCTGGGTCTATGTCGATGCGCCCCTTGAATCCGCGTCCGCCGGCCAGAAGTTCCTGATACGCCTTGGTCCGAAACACGAGGCCGCGGTCAAGGCGAAGCTGCGCGAACTGCGCTCGGCGTTGTCTGCCGCCCAACCCTGACTTGCCTTTGCCCGTCCGGTCGGTCCAGACGGGCGATTTTCATTGGAGTGGACATGAACCCGAAGCCTGCCATCACGGTGTCGTCGCGCGATCTCGAACGTCTGGAGGCCGTGCTTGCGACCCTGCCCTTCGACGCTGCCGCCCGCACGCAGTTGCGGGCCGAGCTGGATCGTGCGGACGTGCTGGCACCGGAACAGATGCCCGCGAACGTGGTGACGATGAATTCCGTCGTGCGCTTCCGCACCGGCGCGGGCGAAACGTTCCAGCGCACCCTCGTCTATCCGCGCGACGCCCAAGCCGACGGCGAACATGTCTCGGTGCTGGCACCGGTGGGTGCCGCGATGCTCGGCCTGAGCGTCGGCGACACCATCGAGTGGCCCGGCCCGGACGGCGCACCGATCGAAGTGCGCGTCTCCGAACTCGTCTACCAGCCGGAGCGCGCCGGCGACCTGCACCGCTGAACATGATCACGATCCGGGCCCACGATGTTCGGTGATACCGCCCGTGGCCTGACCATCGCCTTGCTCGCGGTGTTGCTGGCGGTCTTGCCCGGCGTGCCGAATGCGCCCATCGCGCCGATGCCGTTGCTGCTCGGTGTCGGCCTGACCTTGCAACTGGGCTTGTCGGGGCTGCGCTGGTGGGTGCGTCGGCAGGAACGCGCACATGGCATCGACGGCGCGTGGTCTCCGACCATGGTCCACATCGGCACCTTGCTGACCGATGGCCTGACGGTGCTTCTCGTCGCCATCGCCGTATTCCAGGGCATGCTCGACAGGGCGATGTCGATCTGACCCGGCGGCGTGCTACCAGCCTTCGAAGAAGCCGCCGTCGGCGAAGTCCCAGATCAGGTTCAGGTAGCCACGACGGTCATATCGGCCCTCGGCATTGATCGGAAACTCGGCGCCGACGTTCAATGCCACGTGGCCACGCCTGTTCAGTCCGATGCGTGCCTGCGGCAGCAGCGACCACTGCACGCGCTCGACGCCCGACCCATGCTCAAAGGGCACCTCGGCCACGACTTCCAGACCGGGAAACACATTGCGCGGCCAGTCACTGTGCACCCAGTGCGCCACCGCGGCGAATTCGGCGCTGCCCTCCCCGGGTTCCTCGACCGGCAGTTTCAGTCGCGCGTGACCCTGCAGCGAAAAGTCGCCAAGCGATTTCCCCGCCGCGACGTATGGCAGGAGTTCCCACTCGCGGTCGCTGCGCAGCGGCACGCCAAGATTGGCGCCGACGGTGGCGATGACACCGCGGGCGCGGTCGTGGTGCATGACGTACTTAAGGCCTGGCTCGAACACATCCCAACGCTGGCGGTCGCCTTGCGACAGGTAGGAGGCCTCCAGGACGCCCTGCCAGCGCTGGCCGATGCGCCATTCGTATTCCAGCGTGTGGCGCCACTGGTTGGGTGCATCGAGGTCGGCGTAACGTCCCTTCCAGACCCATTCGTCCTCGGGAAACGCCTTCTTGGTGCGCAGGCCAAGGAAGTGGTTATGGTCGCCGTCTGGATAGTCGTGCGCACCGCCCAGTGTCTTGACGTAATCGAGCACGGCCTCGATGTCCGCGACGCCAAGCGCCTCGCCAAAGGCCGGCATGCGCTCCGAGAAGCCGAGGGCCGGGCCGCCATGGGTGATCACGATGCGCCAGTCGGTGTCCGGCTCCCGGCTGTTGAACAGCGCGTCAGCGAAGTCGGCGGGCACCACGCCCAGAGCCTTGACCACCTCGCTGTCGGGATCGGGGTGTCCGCTTGCGCCATGGCACGAGGCACAGTTGGCCTGGAACACCGTGCGGCCACGATCAAGGTCGGTGGCACCCAGCGCCCACGACGCGAACAACCACGACAATACCCACGCCCACCGGAACAACGACATCGCAGGTCTCCTTCGGCAAGACTTGGCTTCGCAGCCTAGGATGCACGCACCCGGGGCACGCGTGCCGACGCGTGATCCAAGTTCACATCATTCCGCGACGTACACGCGTTCGCCGCCCAGCCAGGTCTGCAGGACGCGCGTGCGCAGGATCAGTTCCGCCGGCACGCGCATCAGGTCCTGGTCGAGCACGACGAAATCGGCACGCTTGCCGGGACTGAGCGAACCGACCTCGGCTTCCA
>DATMVT010000270.1:0-2674 GCA_035562895.1 Patescibacteria group bacterium
TTGGCATTGACCAGCGACTGCGGGATGTTGGTGCCGAAGAACGCCGTACCGCCGACCGTCAGCGGCGCATTGACCGTCTTCTCGCCCGTCGTGGGATAGGTGTACTTCCAGCCGCGGTCAGCGACCGCAAGGGGCGCCGTATTCGGATCGCCGTCGTGGTCTATCGCGCACGCCGTCCGGGCGGTCAGACACGCCTGGAAGCAGGTCAGCCCGGTTGCCGGGTCGATCGCCGTCTGCCCGCTGCAACTCGTCGTGCATGCCGTAACCGCCGTCGTGTTGGTCAGCGTGTTCCGCTCGCAGAGGCCATCGCTGGTGACGCCACCGCTGATGACGCCGCAGTTCGGGCAGTTGGAATCGACGTTGTCCTTGACCATGTAGAAGGCATTCTGGACCGTCGTGTCAAACGGCGCCTCGCGGTCGCCCGACCCGACCAGGATCGCCAACTGGGCGGGTTCGTTTGGCAAACGGACGACGTCCGGCCGGAACAGGAACTTGCGCAACGCCGTGCCGCTGCCGCCCAGGGACGCCAGCTTGCGCACGGTCCAGTCGGCAACATCCGCCGACCCGACATCGATGCGCCAGATGTTGGCGCAGGTATCCGCGACGTACAGGCGGTCGACGAGCCCGTTGAGGTCGATGTCGACCGCGGCGACATCGGAGGCGATCGCGCAGGTCATCGTCGCCACCTGCAGATGCACACCAGTCGACAAAGCGTAGGAGGCGTTGGGGGTCGCCACCCAGATCGGGTTGCCGGTCGCCGCATCGGCGACCATGACGCCGCGCCCCATCGTCGCTGCCGACTGCCGCGACGATGCCGTGCCCGGCGCCGTCGGATCGTTGGCCGCGTCGTCATAGCCGAGCGCGAAGACAACCGCGGGATTCGACTGCGCCGCCACCTTCACCGGCTGCACTTCGGACCACGACTGGCCGAGCTCGGCATAGCCGCCGGCGACATCGGCACTGGACTTCCGCCACAGCAGGGTCGGTGCCACGTCGAGGTTGGTGCCCGGGCTGGAAACGTCGAGCGCGTGGATACCGCGCCCGCCGCGGCGCATCGCCGCATACAGCCACACCTTTTCCGCGCCGCCTTCCAGCGCCCCGTCGCCGTCCGCGTCGTTCTGGTAGACCGAGGTCGGGCCGTCGAAGAAGTAGCGGCGGGGCGTGGTGAGGATCGACGGCGACGCGGTGTACAAGTCCTTCAGGGCCGGGAAGTGGTCCTCGGCGATGTAGGCCCATTTCTCCAGGCCGTCGGCGGTGTCACGGCCACCCTTGACGGCGTGCAGCATGCCATCGTTGGCACCGTAGAAGACCAGGATGTCGCGATTGTCGTTCGTGCGCCCGTAGTTGACCACGGCCGGCCGCGAATGGAGGACGTCGCCGTGATGATAGCCGCGGATGTGGGCAGCATTGCCCGAGGGGTTGTCCTCGAACAGGCGGTTCTCGCCGCGGACCCAATTGATCAGCTCGTTCTTGTTGACCCCGCCCGAGCGCGTCGCGGTGATCGAACCGCCGGCCGGCGTGGCCGGACCGGTCGCGATGGCGAAGGTGAAGGTCGTCGTCGTCGGCACCGTCACCAGCGGGAAGGTGCCGTTGTAGGCCGCCTCGTTGGCACCGGAAATTACGATGCTGTCGCCGGCGACCCAGCCATGCGCCGCGCTGGTCGTGCCGGTGACCGTGCCGCCGCTGCGGACCAGCGGCGAAATGGTGAAGGCCGGGTTCGATGCCGCCGCGGTGATCGTGCCGCCTGCCGGCGAAACCGGGCCGAGCGTGATCGCGGGCGTATAGGTAAAGGCCTTGTTTCCTGCCTTCGTGATTGTCGCGTACCAGCCGTTATAGTCAGTTGGCGACAGGCCTTCGATGCGCACCGAGTCACCGGTGTTCAAACCATGGTTGGCGGGAGACGTATCGATCGTGGTCAGCGCGGCGCCGGCCGTACGCGAGGCGCCGGTAATCGTCTTGGTGCTGACGGCCACCGGGCAGGTCACGACGGCGGCCGATGCCGCCGGGCAAACCCTGGCGCCAATCGTCGTGATCGTCGTGCTCGGCGATTCGGCCACCGTGTAGGTGAACGCACTCGCCCCGGTGACGGTGATCGCCGCCGCGAGGTTGTATTCCGGCTGGGTGGCGCCGGCGATCGTGACCGTCTGGCCAGTCGTGAAGCCGTGCGGCGCGGCTGTGGTGACCGTCGCGATCGTTCCCGAGCGCGTGATCGAGCTGACGTTCACCGTGCCCGCCGTCGCCCGGCGTCCCAGCAGCGTGCCGGTCGCGGGGGTCGGCGGGGTTTCGGTCACCGTGTAGGTGAAGGTATTCGTGGTAACCCCACCGATCACGAAACTGCCGTTGTATTCGCTCGGCGTCGCGCCGGCGATCGTGATGCTGTTGCCGCTGGCGAAACCATGACTGGCCGAGGTCGCGGTCACGACCGACCCCACGCGGTTGAGGGAAGAAACAGAAGCGACATCCGACAGTTCCAGATTGGTCGCGGTGATGGCGAGGTTCGTCGTCGCAAAGCTGGCCAGCGTCGTCCCGACCAAACCCGCGTCGGTGTAGACCGGCCGGCCGGCCACGCTCGTCGCGTAGGTCGAACGTGCGCGCTGCGCCGAACCGCCCTTCTCGACGAATTCGCCGTCCGGCACGTCGGAGGCGGTTTGCAGCGTCGAGTAGAAATAGAAGC
>DATMVT010000271.1:0-10343 GCA_035562895.1 Patescibacteria group bacterium
GGCGCCTGCTGCTGGGGCTTTCCGTCGATCATCGCATCCGGCGGCAATGCCACGGTCCTGCATTACGTGACCAACAACGATCCGATCACCGCCGGCGCACTGATGCTCACCGACATCGGCGCCGAGGTCGCGGGCTACACCGCCGACATCACCCGCACCTATCCGCAGAACGGCCGCTTCAGTCCCGAGCAACGCGCGATCTACGAAGCGGTGCTGCGTGCCCAGACCGCCACCATCGCGATGATGAAGCCCGGTGCCCGCATGCGCGACCTGCACGAGGCGGCGATCAAGCTCCTCGGCGAAGACCTGCTGCGGCTCGGGCTCGTCAGCCGCAATGAGCGCGATCAGGTACGCATGTATTTCCCGCACGGTCTCGGCCACGATCTCGGCCTGCGCGTGCACGACGTCAACGACCGCACCCACCCGCTGGCGCCGGGCCGCATCGTCACCAGCGAACCGGGCATTTACGTGCGCGCCGCGGATGTCCGCGCCCATTCCGCCTACCTCGCCCTGCCGGTGGCGGAACGCGCCGGCATCGACGCCGCGCTCGACAAATACGCCGACATCGGTGTGCGCATCGAGGACGACATTCTGGTCACGGCCGACGCACCGACGAACCTGTCGGCGGCCGCGCCGCGCACGGTCGCCGAGATCGAGGCCTGGATGGCCGGCGACACGCCCTGAACGCCTCGGGCCGCCGCGGACGCATGGCCAAACGCTAGCAACCAGCACCCTTGGCTCGCCGCCCGGGCTTCGGGCATGGACAATGCGCCACCTTTCCGGAGCCCCGCCATGACCCGCGTGCACAAGCCGATTTCGCTGACCCGTTACCTGATCGAGGAGCAACGCGAGAAGGGCGTGATCCGGCCCGACCTGCGGCTGCTGATCGAAGTGGTGGCGCGCGCGTGCAAGACCATCGCCACCCAGATCAACAAGGGCGCGCTTGGCGGCGTGCTCGGCAACGTCGGCTCGATCAACGTCCAGGGCGAAGTGCAGAAAAAGCTCGACGTGCTCAGCAACGAGATCCTGCTCGAAGCCAACGAATGGGGCGGCCACCTGGCCGCGATCGCGTCCGAGGAAATGGATGATCCGCATCCGATCCCGCATCGTTATCCGAAGGGCGAATACCTGCTGGTGTTCGACCCGCTCGACGGCTCCTCGAACATCGACGTGAACGTCTCGGTCGGCACCATCTTCTCGGTGCTGAAAGCGCCGGACGGCGTGACCGAGCCGACGCCCGAGGATTTCCTGCAACCGGGCACGAAGCAGGTCGCGGCCGGTTACACGGTCTACGGCCCGAGCACGGTGCTGGTGTTGACGGTTGGCGACGGCACGCACATGTTCACGCTCGACCGCGAGCAGGGCAGCTTCGTGCTGACCGAGATGAACGTGCGCATCCCCGAGGACACCGCCGAGTTCGCGATCAACATGAGCAACATGCGCCACTGGGACGCGCCGGTGAAGCGCTACATCGACGAACTGCTGGCCGGCAAGACCGGGGTGCGCGGCAAGGACTTCAACATGCGATGGGTCGCCTCGATGGTCGCCGACGTGCACCGCATCCTGACTCGCGGCGGCGTGTTCATGTACCCGGTCGACGCCAAGTGCCGCGACAAGGGCGGCCGCCTGCGCCTGATGTACGAAGCCAACCCGATGGCCTTCATCGTCGAACAATCCGGCGGCGCCGCCACCGACGGACACATCCGCATCATGGAACGCCAGCCGCGCGGCCTGCACGAGCGCGTGCCGGTGTTCCTCGGCTCGAAGAACGAAGTGGCGCGGGTGACGTCCTATCACCGCGATTGATCCGGCGATCCGCCGTGCTGCCACCCCTCTCCCTGGGTCCCTTGATGATGCCGCCCGGCCTGTGGCTGCTGGTGCTGATGGCGGTCACCGCGGCGATCGGCATGCACCTGGTCGACGTGCGTCGCAGCGAACGCCATGACGACAACGAAACCCTGATCTTCTGGGTCGTGCTCGGCGGCTTGCTCGCAGCGCGACTTGGCTTCATCGCCGAGCATTTCGGCGACTACCGCGTCGAACCCTGGTCGATGCTGAACCTCCGCGATGGCGGTTGGCATCTCGGCATCGGCCTGGTCGGTGCCGCCGCGACGCTGTGGTGGGTACAGCGACGCCATCGCGAGCGCGTGCGCGCGCTGAACGTCGGTGCCTATGCCGCGATGGCGGTGATGCTGATCGCGTTCGGCGTCGCGCGACTGGGCGGGGCCGGCGCACCGATCCCCCTGCCGGATCTGCAACTGCGTTTTCACGATGGCGCCACGCGATCGCTGCGCGATGACCGCCCGCAGGTGATCAACCTGTGGGCGACCTGGTGCCCGCCGTGCCGACGCGAGATGCCGGCCCTGATCGCCGCAGCACGTGCGCACCCGGACGTGCGCTTCGTGTTCGCGAACCAGGGCGAGGACGCCGCCACCATCGCCGATTTCCTGCGTCAGCATCCGATCCCGCCGGCGACTCTGGCGCACGACCCGGCACAGACGCTGTCGCAGGCCGTGAACGTGCGCGGCTTTCCGACCACGCTGTTCGTCGATGCCGAAGGTCGCATCGTGCAGCGCCACATCGGCGAACTGTCGCGCGCCAGCCTGTCGGCGCGACTCGCCGAATTGAACTGACGCTCAGTCCGGGGCGCGGGCCCTCAGGCGCAGGATGCGCGCCTGGCCGCGATGGCCCGGACCTTCGTCGAGCACCGCGTCGTGTGGCGCGAGGGCCTCGACCTGCAACATCGCGAAGTCGTCGCCCAAGGTGTCGCGGTCATACAGCATCGCCAGGTCCTTCGGGCCGCCCGAACTGCGCCCGAGTTGCGATTTGTCGAAGGCCTCGAGCACCAGCAGCCCCCCGGGCACCAAGGCCCGCGCCGCCTGGCGATGAATGAGCGCGCGGACATCGGGCGGGAAATGCGCGTAGATCAGCACGACGGCTTCGAAACTTGCGGCGGGCGGCGACCAGTCGGGCAACAGCGCGGTCACGGTATCGATGGCGAGGCCGCGTGATGTCGCCGCCGTCGCGAGCTGCGACATCGCGACGGCGGATGCATCGACGGCCGTGACCCGGTGGCCGCGCGCCGCCAGCCACAGCGCATTGCGGCCTTGGCCTTCAGCGAGACACAGCACGCGCGACCCCGGTGACAGATCACCGCAGCACCGAGCCACCCAGTCGTTCGGGCGCGCGCCATAGAGATCGGGCTCGGCCGAGAAGCGCTGGTTCCAGAAATCCGCAGGGGTCGAATCTGCCATGGCGGCGATCAGCCCAGCATGCGCTTCATCGTGTCGTCCTTGTCGATGAAGACGCGCTTCAACACGCCGAGCACGTGCAGGATGAACAGGACCAGGAACACCGTGGCGCCGAACTCGTGGACATCGTGCATCTGCTTCGCCAGTGCCTTGCTCGGCTCGATGAACTGCGGCAGCGAGAACAGGCCGAACACGTCGATGACCTTCTCGCGCGCCTGGCGCCAGACGATGCCGGTGATCGGCAGCGCGACCATCGCGAGATAGAACAGCACGTGCACGAGGCCGGCGAGACGATCCGGCAGCGTCACCGGCCCGGCGCGTTCCGGTGCCTTGTGCGTCAGTCGCCAGGCGAGGCGGAACACGGCCAGCAGCAACACGACGATGCCGAGCGAGAAATGGAAGGGTTCGCCGAGCAGGTCATCCCACTGGCCGCTCGACCACTGCAGGATCAGCAATGCAGCCATCAGCCAATGCAGGCTGCGAGCCATGCGCCCCCAAACCGGTTGGACGGTGTTCATCGCGATCTCCTCTTGTGGATGTTGGATCTCAGCATACGCGGGTCGATTAACGCGACCATGACGCGCGTCAACGGGCAGCGCTTCGGCGGTCGCTGCCGGGTTCTGGATTCCAGCCCCTGCGCCCGGCTATCGTGCCCGCCATGACCGCCGAACAGCCCCGTGATCTCGATGCCGCTGCCGAAGCCGCGCTGGCGCGCCTGATCGCGCTGCTGCGCAAGGCCGGCAGTGCGCGCGAGGCGGCCTGGGCGATCGGCTCGGAAGCGATGGCGGCGCTCGGCCTCGAGGACTGCGTCGTCTACCTGCTGGACGCGCGCGGCGACATGCTCACCCAGGTGTCGGCGTACGGCCCGAAGCTGAAGGCGCCGAAGGTGATCGAACACCCGATCACGCTGCGCTTCGGCCAAGGCGTGGTCGGCGCCTGCGCGCAGCAACGCGCCATGATCCGCATCGAGGACACCCGCCACGAGCCCCGCTACGTCGTCGACGACGAGCAGCGACTGTCCGAACTGGCGATTCCGCTGATGCATGGCGACGAACTGCTCGGCGTGCTCGATTCCGAGCACTCGCTGTCCGGTTTCTACAGTGACCGCCACGTGCGCGTGTTGCAGCAGATGGCGGTGTTGCTGGCCGAGCGACTGGTGCAATTGCGGCAAGTCGGCGCGGGCGGCTGATCAATCGCCCGTGGCGTGCGACACTCCGCGCGGTTCTCCCTTGTCGATCCTGGAGTCGCCATGCGTTTCGTCTTCGCCGGCCTCGCCGCCCTGTGTCTCGTCGTCGCGTTCATGACGGACAGTCCCGGCCTGCTCGGCCTCGGTCTGATCGGTGCCTTCCTGTTCTCGCTGGTCGCGGTGTTCGCGTTCGCGCAGGCGCGCATCGAGTCGAACCAGCAGCGCGAGGCCTACATTCCCTCGCCCGAAGAGCGCGAGCTGATGCGCCGCGCGGTGGAAAAGCGCAAGCAGGAGGCCGCAGCGAAGCGCACCGTGGACAATGACGACGAACGCGAACAGGCCTGAGCCGCAGCATGACCCAGACGACGCAGATCGCACCACCCGCCGGATTCGCCGACGCGCGCAGCGTCGATCCGACGAAGGCCGCAGCGGATCGACGCGCTGCCGCCGGGAATCGCGCCCAGTTCTGGACCCGCGAAGCCACGCGCATCGAGTGGCTGCGGTATCCGACGCAGATCGAGGACGTCAGTTTCGCCCTCGATGATTTCCACATCCGCTGGTTTGCCGATGGCGAGCTCAATGTCGCGGTGAACTGCCTCGACCGCCACCTCGCCGAGCGCGCCGACAAGATCGCGATCCTGTTCGAGCCGGATGACCCGGCCGCGGCACCGCGCCGCATCAGCTATCGCGAACTGCATGCCGAGGTCGGACGCGCCGCGAACGCGCTGCGTGCGCTCGGCATCGGCAAGGGCGACCGCGTCACGATTTACCTGCCGATGATTCCCGAGGCCGCGATCGCGATGCTCGCCTGCGCGCGCATCGGCGCGATCCATTCGGTGGTGTTCGGCGGCTTCTCGGCGGAATCGCTGGCCGGTCGCATCGCGGATTGCCAGAGCAAGCTCGTCATCACCGCCGACGAAGGCCTGCGCGGCGGCAAGCGCGTGGCATTGAAGACGAACGTCGACATCGCCGTGGCCAAGCGCGAGTGCACCTGCGTCGAGACCGTGCTGGTGGTGCGCCACAGCGGTGCCGACGTGGCGATGCAGTCACCGCGCGATCGCTGCTGGCAGGACCTGATGGCCGGCCAGGACACGATCGCGCCGGCCGAGCGCATGAAAGCCGAGGATCCGCTGTTCATCCTCTACACCTCGGGCTCGACCGGCAAGCCCAAGGGCGTGCTGCACACCAGTGGCGGTTATCTCGTGTACGCAAGCAGCACGCACCGACGCGTGTTCGACCTGCGTGACGACGATGTCTTCTTCTGCACCGCCGACGTCGGCTGGGTGACCGGGCACAGTTACGTCGTCTACGGACCGCTCGCGAACGGCGCGACCACGCTGATGTTCGAGGGCGTGCCGAACTACCCGGATGCCGGTCGATTCTGGGACGTGGTCGATCGCCATCGCGTGTCGATCCTCTACACCGCACCGACCGCGATCCGCGCCCTGATGCGCGAAGGCGAGTCGCACGTGCAGTCCCGCAGCCGTGCGAGCCTGCGCCTGCTCGGTTCGGTCGGCGAACCGATCAACCCCGAGGCATGGCTCTGGTATCACCGCGTCGTCGGCGACAGCCGCTGCCCGATCGTCGACACCTGGTGGCAGACCGAGACCGGCGGCATCCTGATCTCGCCGTTGCCGGCGGCGACCACGCTCAAGCCCGGCTCGGCGACGCAGCCGCTGCCCGGCGTGTTCCCGGCCATCGTCGATGCCAACGGGGCCGAGATTGAAGGCGCCGGCGAAGGCAACCTGATCCTGCGGCAGGCATGGCCGGGCATGATGCGCACGGTCTACGGCGACCACGCGCGCTTCATCGAGACCTACTTCAAGACCTACCCCGGCAGCTATTTCACCGGCGACGGTGCCCGTCGCGATGCCGACGGCGACTGGTGGATCACCGGCCGCGTCGACGACGTGATCAATGTCAGCGGCCACCGCATCGGCACCGCCGAAGTCGAGAGCGCCCTGGTCGGCCACGGTGCCGTGGCCGAAGCGGCCGTGGTCGGCTATCCGCACGACCTCAAGGGCCAGGGCATCTACGCCTACGTGACCCTGAAAGCCGGCATCGAACCGAGCGACGACCTGCGCAAGGTGCTGGTGCAACAGGTGCGCACCGACATCGGACCGACCGCCACGCCCGATTGCATCCAGTGGGCGCCCGGCCTGCCGAAGACCCGCAGCGGCAAGATCATGCGCCGCATCCTGCGCAAGATCGCCGCCAACGAACACGATCAGCTCGGCGACATCTCCACCCTTGCCGACCCGTCCGTCGTCGCGAATCTCGTGGATGGGCGGTTGAATCGGTGAGGCGGGTGCCGCGATGACCGGCAACCAGTTCCGTTTCGTGGTGCTTACAGTGTTCGCCACGGCGAACATCGTCGCTGCGTGGTGGTGGGTGCCACCATCGTCCGGACGTGGTGATGTGCTGATCGTCACGCTGCTGTGCGCACCGGCGTTGGTGCTGGCGTGGTGGTGGTCGGAACGGCTGGCGCGGCCGAAGGGTGAATGGCGCACGCTCAGCGACTTCTTCGCACTGCCGAAGGTACAGCGCTGGAGTGCGCTCGGTTTGCTGGTCGTGGTCGGCTTCGCGGCGTGGCGTTTGTGGGCCGCGCCTGAGGCGCCGCGCGATCTCCTGCTGATCACGGTCCCGCTGCCGTTCCTGCCGCCGGTATTGACCTGGTGGATCGATCACTGGCGCGCCATCGGACGGCGCGATGCGACCGAACGCGTGGAGGCACTGCGCATCGCCCGGGAGCGTGCGGCACGGCGAGCCGGCGCTTGAACCGGCGGTCGGGAGGTGGTTAGCTAACCACCTTAGCTAACCCTCCGGAACGACCATGACCACCGCCTCGATTCACGAAGCCAAGACACATCTCTCGAAACTGATCCAGAAGGCGCTGGCGGGCGAGGAAGTGATCATCGCCAATGCCGGGAAGCCGGTCGTGAAACTGGTACCGGTCGAGCAGCCGGAAAAGAAGATTCGTCAGTTCGGTGGCTGGGAAGGCCAAGTCTGGATGGCCGATGACTTCGACGCGCCCCTCGACGACTTCAAGGACTACATGTGAAGTTGCTACTCGACACGCATGCCTTGATCTGGGCATTCGAGCGCAATCCGAAACTGAGCAGCCGGGCGCTCGATGCCATGCGCGACGCGACGAACCCCGCCTGGTTCAGCATCGCCTCGTTCTGGGAAATCGCGATCAAGCGTTCGCTCGCGAAACTGCAGCTTCCCGAAGACTGGCTGCCGCGCATGTCGGCGCAGATGGCGGCCAACGCGATCGAACGCCTCGACATCACGCCGGACCATTGTCGGCACGTGGAATCGTTACCGCACCACCACCGCGATCCGTTCGACCGCATGCTGGTCGCACAGGCGTCGGCGGGAAATCTGACGGTTGTCAGCGCCGATCCGTCGTTCGATGCCTACGGTGTGAATCGGCTCTGGTAGCGACTCAGTCGCCGCTCTCGAGGTAGCGATCCTTCAACTTCACGTAGTGCGTGGCCGAGTAGTACAGCGACTCGACATCGCGGTCGCTGAGCACGCGCACGAGCTTGGCCGGGTTGCCGAGCCAGAGTTCGCGTTCGCCGACGGTCTTGCCGGGTGCGATCACCGCGCCGGCGCCGACGAAGCCGTTCTTCTTGATGGTCGCACCATCCAGCACCGTCGCATGCATGCCGATCAGGCAGGCGTCCTCGATCACGCAGGCGTGCACGATGGCGCCGTGGCCGATGGTCACGTCGGCGCCGATGATCGTCGGATAGCCACCCGCCCGCGTGTACGGGCCATCGTGGCTGACATGGATGATCGTGCCGTCCTGGACATTGCTGCGGGCGCCGATGCGGATGTAGTTGACGTCGCCGCGCACGACCACGCCCGGCCACAGCGAGACGTCGTCGCCGAGCTCGACATCGCCGATCAGGTGCGCGCCCTGGTCGACGTACACGCGCTGGCCGAGGCGCGGCATCTGGCCTTGATAGGGACGAATCGGCATACAGATCCTGTGTCGCAAAGCGCGAAGTTTACGGCGTCGCCACGAAGGCGGGCGTAAACTTCCCGCATCCATCGAGGTGAGCCCATGAACGCGCAATTGCAACCGGTGCCGGCGACCACGCCGCAGTCGCTCGCCGACACCTTGGCCCGACTCAAGGCCGCGCGCCTGAACCAGCCGCCGCCGAGCTACACGCAGCGTCGCGACGACCTGAAACGCTTGCGCGCCACGTTCAAGGCGCGCCTCGATGCGATGAACATCGCGCTGCAAGCCGACTTCGGCCACCGCTCGCGCCACGAGTCGACGATCTCGGACGGCTGGACGGTGCTGAAGGCCATCGACCAGCTGCTTTCGAACCTGAGGTCGTGGATGCGTCCGCAGTCGCGCTCGCCGGGCTGGCTGATGCTGCCGGCACGTGCCGAGGTGCGACCGATGCCGCTCGGCGTGGTCGGCGTGATGGCGCCATGGAACTATCCGGTGAACCTGGCGCTGATCCCGCTGGCCACGGCCATCGCCGCCGGCAATTCGGTGTATCTGAAGCCGAGCGAGCACACGCCCAAGGCCAGCGCCTTCCTCGCCGATCTGCTGCGCGAGGTGTTCCCGGACACCCAGGTCGCGGTCGCGCTCGGCGGGCCCGAAGTCGCCGCTGCGTTCGCGGCCCTGCCCTTCGACCACCTGCTGTTCACCGGTTCGACCGCGGTCGGCCGCAAGATCATGGCGGCGGCGGCGCCGAACCTGACCCCGGTGACGCTGGAACTCGGCGGCAAGTCGCCAACCATCATCGGCGAGGATTTCCCGATCGAACTCGCGGCCGCGCGCATCGCCACCGGCAAGCTGTTCAACGGCGGCCAGACCTGCATCGCGCCCGACTACGTGTTCGTGCCGCGCGGCAAGCGCGACGACTTCGTCGAAGCCTTGCGCATCGACATCGCGAAGCGCTTCCCGCAGGGTTCGGACCTCGGCGACTACACGCGCATCATCAATGCCGGCCAATATCGCCGCCTGCGCAGCTATCTCGACGACGCCGCGAACCGCGGCCTGAGCATCCAGACCCTGCTGGAGATCGATGCGTCCAAGGCCGAAGCCGAACGCCTGCTGCCACCGACCGTGGTGCTGGAACCGGGCGACGACGCCAAGGTGATGCAGGACGAGATCTTCGGCCCGATCCTGCCGATCATCAGCTACGACCGCATCGACGACGTGATCGCCTACATCAACACGCACGACCGGCCACTCGCGCTCTACGTGTTCGATTACGACCGCGCCAACGTCGAACGCATCCTCACCCGTTGCATCGCCGGCGGCGTCACCGTCAACGACGCGCTGCTGCAGTTCGCCGCCACCGAACTCCCCTTCGGCGGCGTCGGCCCCAGCGGCATGGGCCACTACCACGCCAAGGAAGGCTTCCTGAATTTCAGCAAGCTGCTGCCGATCGTCTACCAGTCCCGCTTCACCGGCTTCGACTTCCTGCTGCGCCCGCCCTACAAGGGCATCGCCGATGCGCTGGTGAAGTTCTTGTCGCGGTGACTGCGAATCAGTCGGTCATTTGGAGCGCGGATCGGCGCCTGCTTCGATCCCGCTTGAAAAGAGACGAGCTGCGAAATGGCATCATCTCGAGCGAGCTGTTAGGTGTCCATCGGGAAGAATGCGAAACCTTGTGGTTGTTCGCGATCGGGTTCCATTAACACTTCCTCGATCTGGTCGAAGTACACCTTGGCATTCATAGTTCGATCCTCCGGACGCACCAACTCGAATTCCGGCGCCTGCCGCAGAAGATTCAGGGCAGTTACCTCCGCGTCAGATGCCGAAGGCGCATCAACGAATCGAGTGGTGTAGAAGCCGATCGGGGCAGACACGCCGGCCAATGCGCCTGGAAAGTGCTCACCGCGGATGAAACAACGAAACGTTGGCATGGGCACCT
>DATMVT010000272.1:0-1841 GCA_035562895.1 Patescibacteria group bacterium
GCACAACCACAACCTCGGCGGCGGCTTCTCGGGCTTCGTGAACTACAGCGGCGTATCCGACTCGCGCTACTTCGGCGACCTGTCGACGCGGCTGGCGCTGGTGACGCAGACCTACATGCTGCAGCAGGGCGGGATCAACTACGCGGGAGGCTGGTGGAACGCCGCCGTCACCGCGACGCGCTACGATGCGCCGCAGGATCATGGCCAGACGGTGCTGCCGGGAATCTACAGCCGCTACCCGCAGGCGACGCTGACGGCGAACCGGCCCGACCTGCCGCTCGGCACGACCTTCGCGTTCGGCGGCGAATACGTCGATTTCACCCATCCCACGGCCGTGATCGGCCAGCGCTGGACGGCCTATCCACAGATCTCGCTGCCCGTGCAGACGACGGCCTTCAGCTTCACGCCCAAGGTCGGCGTGCATGTGTCGCGCTACCTGCTCGACCGCCAGCCGAGCGGGACGCCCGATTACATCTCGCGCAATGTGCCGATCGCCAGCCTCGACTCGTCGGTGACGCTGGAGCGCGACATCGAATGGATGGGCAAAAAGGACACGTTGCAGACGCTGGAGCCGCGGCTCTACTACGTCTACATCCCGCGCCGCGAGCAATCGCAGATCCCGGTGTTCGACACCGCGGCCATGGGCTACGGCGTCACCCAGATATTCAGCGAGAACCGCTACGTCGGCAACGACCGCATCGGCGACGCCAACCAGCTCACGGCCATGGTGAGCACGCGCCTGATCGATCCCGCTTCCGGCCGCCAGATGCTGACGGCCGGCATCGGCCAGCGCTACTATTTCACCGACCAGACCGTCACGTTGCCGGGCGAAGTGCCGCGCAATGGCCGTACCGCCGACCTGCTGGCCGTGCTCGGCGGACAGGTCTCCGACCGCGCCGGCGTGGACGCCCTGGTCCAGTACAACCCGCGCGACAATCGCATGGAAGCGTTCAACGTCGCCGGACGCTACCGCCCCGAGGCGGGCAAGGTGATCAACGCCGCCTACCGCTACACGCGCGACCAGGTTGACCAGGTCGACATCTCGGCGCAATGGCCCGTCTGGGGCGGCTGGCACGGCGTCGGCCGCTACAATTACTCCATGCGCGACAACCGCATCGTCGAGGCCGTCGCCGGCATCGAGTACGACGGCGGCTGCTGGGTGGCGCGCGCCGTCACGCATCGCATCGCGACCACGGACAACAATTCCAACACAGCGTTCTTTTTCCAGCTCGAACTCAACGGCTTCTCGCGCATCGGCTCGAATCCGCTCGATCTGCTGAAGCGGAACATTCCCGGCTACGGCCGGGTCAACCAGCCGGTTGCCGATCCGGTGTTCGGCACTTACTAATCAAAGGAGGATGCAAGCGATGCGTTTCCCAGCGTGGCTTGTCGGAATGCTTGTCGCGGTCGCCCTGCCCAATGCAGCGGCGCAGCTGCGATCCCCCCAGCCGCCCGAGGCGGGTCAGCAGGCTCAGCCGGCCCGGCCGGTGCAACCCATCGAAGTCGACCGCGTCGTCGCCGTCGTCAACGACGAGGTCATCACCCTGCACGAATTGCGCACGCGCCTGGCGACGGTGGAGCGGCAGCTGAAGAAGCAGGGCACGCCGCTGCCACCGCGCGCGGTGCTGGAGCAGCAATTGCTCGAACGCATGATCATAGATCGCGTGCAGGTCCAGTTCGCCAAGGAAACCGGCATGCGTATCGGCGACGGCGAGGTCGACGCCGCGCTGCGGCGCATCGCCGAAAGCAACCGCATGTCGCTGCCCGACTTCAAGTCCGCCATCGAGCGCGACGGCATCGCCTGGGCCAAGTTCCGCGAGGACATCCGCGAGGAAATGACC
>DATMVT010000273.1:0-2182 GCA_035562895.1 Patescibacteria group bacterium
GATCCGTACGGCAAGCAGACCGATGGCATGGGCGGCGCCACGTCGAGCACGAGCAAGTGCGTGATCGTCGCGAAGGCGAGTGTGCCCGACCACGATGTCGACTATCTGTACGGCCAGGTCGCGATCGAGCAGGCCTTCGTCGACTGGTCCGGCAACTGCGGCAACCTGAGCGCGGCGGTAGGTCCGTTCGCGATCGCGAACGGGCTGGTCGATGCGACGCGCCTGCCGCGCGATGGTCAGGCGACGGTGCGCATCTGGCAACAGAACATCGGCAAGACCATTCTCGCGCACGTGCCGATGCGCGGCGGACAAGTGCAGGAGCTGGGCGACTTCGAACTCGATGGCGTCACCTTTCCGGCGGCCGAGATCGCACTCGAATTCCTCGATCCGGCCGAAGATTCGGGCGACGCGGGCGGCTCGATGTTCCCGACCGGAAACATCGTCGACATGCTGGACGTGCCGGGCATCGGATCGTTCGAGGTCACGATGATCAATTCCGGCATCCCGACCGTGTTCCTGAAGGCCGAGGCACTGGGCCTGAAGGGCACCGAACTGCAAGCCGACCTCAACGGCGATGCCGCCCTGCTCGCGAAGTTCGAGACCATCCGCGCGCATGCGGCGCTGCGCATGGGCCTGATCCGGGAGCTGGCCGAAGCGGCGACGCGCCAGCACACGCCGAAGATCGCCTTCGTCGCGGCACCGACGGCGTACACCGCGTCCAGCGGCAAGCGCATTGAAGCGACGGACATCGACGTGCTGGTGCGCGCGCTGTCGATGGGCAAGCTGCACCACGCGATGATGGCGACCTGCGCAGTCGCGATCGCGACCGCCGCATCGGTGCCGGGCACGCTGGTCCATCTCGCCGCGGGCGGCGGTGCGCGCGACGCGGTGCGCTTCGGGCATCCGAGCGGCACGCTGCGCGTCGGCGCGAAGGCCGAACTGCGCGACGGCCAGTGGATCGTGACCCAGGCGATCATGAGTCGCAGTGCGCGGGTGTTGATGGAGGGGTGGGTGCGGGTGCCGAAGGTGTGGTGAGGCGGCTGGTCGCGAGCCGGGGCTCGCTCCTACAATGGCGGCCCCGACGTCCTCGCCACACCGATCGCTGACGAAGCGCGATCCCTCCCTGGAGTTTTCCCCCGCATGCTGAAGATCGCCCAACGCATCGCCGCCGACATCGGCGCGACGCCCGCGCAAGTCCATTCCGCCGTCCAACTGCTCGACGAAGGCGCGACCGTGCCCTTCATCGCGCGCTACCGCAAGGAAGTGACCGGCGGACTCGACGACACGCAACTGCGCACGCTGGAAGAACGCCTCGTCTATCTGCGTGAACTCGAAGATCGTCGCGAAGCGATCCTGGCCAGCATCGACGAACAGGGCAAGATGACCGACGCCTTGCGTGGCGACCTGCTCGCCGCCGACTCCAAGGCGCGCCTCGAAGACCTCTATCTGCCTTACAAGCCGAAGCGCCGCACCAAGGCGCAAATCGCGCGCGAAGCCGGACTGGAACCGCTGGCCGATCGCTTGATCAACGATCCGACACGTGACCCGCCCGTGGAAGCCGCGCCGTACATCGATGCCGAGAAGGGCGTGGCCGATGCCAAGGCAGCCCTCGATGGCGCGCGCGCCATCCTGATGGAGCGCTGGAGCGAAGTCCCGGCCCTCGTCGGCGCCCTGCGCGACTGGCTCTGGGACAGCGCCCTGGTGCGCGCCAAGGTCATCGACGGCAAGCAGAACGAGGCCGCCAAGTATCGCGATTACTTCGATCACGCCGAGCCGATCAAGTCGATCCCCTCGCATCGCCTGCTGGCGTTGATGCGTGCGCGCAACGAAGGCTTCCTCGATCTGGAACTGATGCCGCGTGCCGGCACCCAGAACATCGTGCGCGCGAACAACGAAGCCGGCGTCCTCGACGAGATGGCCAAGGCCGGACACCAGCTCGCCGAGGGACTGGTCGCGAAGCAGGTCGGCGTCAGCGCGAGTGGCCGCGCCGCCGACCCCTGGCTGCTCGAATCGGTGCGCCTGACCTGGCGCGTCAAGCTGTCGCTGTCGCTCACGCTCGACCTGTTCGGTCGCGCCCGCGAAGCCGCGGAAGACGAAGCCATCCGCGTCTTCGGCGACAACCTCAAGGACCTGATGCTGCAGGCGCCGGCAGGACCGAAGGTGGTCCTCGGGCTCGATCCGG
>DATMVT010000274.1:0-10003 GCA_035562895.1 Patescibacteria group bacterium
CAGGCGCGCGAGGGCAGCGCCGAACGCGCCTTCAGCACGACCTTGTTGCGCGCCGCCGAGACCGATGAACCCGCGGTGCTCGAATCGATCGCCCCCGCGGAATTGGGCGCCAGCCTGGTCGCGACGCCGGTGGCGCATGCCTTGTGCTTCCGCCTCGGTGGTGTGCGACATCCGACCTGGCTCTATCTCGATCGCGCTGAACCGTTCCGCGACCGCGACGGCAGCGTGCTCGCCTACGTCGAAGCCGCCGCGCGCATCGCCGCGCTGGCGCTGGCGCATCGCGAAGGCCTGGTCGCCGCGGCCGAACGCGAACGCCTGGTGGCCGAGCGCGCGCAGGCACGCCGCGTCCAGCAGCAGCTCTGTGCCTCGCGTGCGGGCCGCATCGGCGTCTTCGATTTCGCCTTCAGTACCGAACCCGGCGACGGCATGTGCGGCGACTTCATCGATGTGGTCGCCGCGCAGGACGGCGCACTCTGGGGTTTCGTCGGCGACGTCGTCGGGCATGGCACGGCGGCGGCCTTGCTGATGGCGACGGCGCTGGCCGTGTTGCGCAGCGAATGCCGTCGTTCCGATTCGCCGGCGCAGGTGGCCGATCACCTCGCTGCGGAACTCGCACCGGTGCTGGCGCCTGGCCAGTTCCTCACGCTCTGGCTGGTGCGCATCGGCGCGGACGGTCGTGCCGACGTGGTCGACGCTGGCCACGGCCAATGCTGGATCGCCCGTGCCGATGGCGCGGTCGAGGCCGTGAGTTTGCAAGGGCATCCGCCGATCGGCGTGCTTCCCGATGCGCGCCATGTCGCCGAACGATTGCTGTTCACTCTGGGCGAACGCTGGATCGTCGCCACCGACGGCTACAGCGAATCACTCGCCGACCCCGCCGTCCGCGTCGCCTGCCGCGACCTGCTCGCGCGCCCAGGCGCTGCCACGGACACGCTCGCCGCGTTGCGCCGCCTCGCTCGCCGCAACGACGACGACGCCAGCTTGCTGGTGCTGGCGCGCAGCGATGCGAGCGATCAATGATTGAACTTGGATATCGCCGCTCTCAAGTCGGGTTCAAATCGCTCGTTGAAACCGACGATCTTGTCTCGTAGCTGGCCGTTTTCGAAAAAATAGATCGACGGAGTAGGCCATCCGGTTTCGATCTCTGGCCATTGCCGCGTGTTGGTGGCCGGAGCGATTCTTGCCTTCGGGTGAAGATCGTTCCACTCGCGAATGACATCAAATTCGGCCACCGATGACGGGTGCACCGTCCAAAGCACGTCGCTCTCGAACAGTCGCGAGAACTCGGTGTGCGCTTCCAAGAACTGCACCGCGCGTTGCGAAAAGCCGCATAGCGGATGTGCGATCACTACGATTTGACGACCAGATTCCAAGTTCACGGGAGAAAGAATTACCTGACCATTGCCGCCAGTTCGAACAACTGTCTTGGTTGATTCGTTGATAGGGGGCAATTCGACAAGCGTTTGCGATTCAGCATGTTCACCGTACTTTCGTCGCGCAAGATTGGCGGCCACTGCATTTCCGGAACGCATATGAGCGATGTACATCCGACGCCAGATTCGGGCGCTTGCTGCGCCACGTTGTTCAAGAATCTCGGCGGCCATTGCCATGTCGGCCAGAGTGTCCGATCCCTCGCCGAATCCGAACGCAATACTGGCGGCGTCAAACAGGCTCAACAGTTCGGGATTGGACGGAATCGCTAAGGAGCTTGAACGAATCTTTGGCCGTACGGTTTGCTCGTACAAGACGCGAAGTTGGGCAATGTGATCCGGTTCCGAAAGTTTGAAGCGATAGAGATAGAACTGTTCGAACGCACTGAGCTCGGATTCCGCTGGATGGACGGAACGGTTTGTGCAGCCCGAAAGGAACAGTGCACAGACAACACAGGCAACAAGGAAGTACAGCGTCCGATGGACCTGTTTCATTTTCTTGGTTGATTGAATACGTACTTCATACGTCACCGCCCGCTGCTCCAGAATCGATCGTCGCGATCCCGCCCCCACAGGAGGAGGGCGGGATCGGGGCAAGTGTCAACAATTACTCGTGCAGATGTGCGGTGTAGAGTCGACGCAAGTTGCCCTGGTTTCGCATCGGTACTCCATGTGATCCGCGCGAATCTTCATCGTCGGATCCTTGCTCATCGACATGATCAACCTGTCGGTGCTTGTCTCTACCTTCACGTCAGAGAGCATCGAAGTGATGTGTTGCTGGCCGAACAATTCCAGGATGCGATAAATGTCAGTCGCGGTCAGTTCATCCACCAATACCGTGTAGTCGAAGCCGCTCAGGCCTTTGTCCGAGAACGTGAGGCTGGCAAGGAAACGGGCCCGTGCCTTGGGCGAGAGTTTGTCGAGACGAGCGCGGGATTCGGCATCGAGGCGAGACAAGTCTTTGGTCGAACGAACCTTGGCAAGCGCGAGCGCGATGTCCCTGCGCGCAAGCTCGTCTTGCACGTAGGGCGCGACCAGATCAAGAGCAACATCGCCCTCGTCGCGCGAGTTCATTTCCTTGGCGACGCTTGATACGCATGGCAGGGTCAAGACAGTTGCAAGCAAGAGCGATACGAAAGTCCGTGAATTCATAGCATCCTCCATTGCAGATCGTTGAGAAGCGCGCCTCCATCTGAGCGCGCGTCCAAAATGTATTCATGGCAGGGGGGGGGGTGTCAACAATGTGTTGCAATCAAGGATTGCCCGACCGCGAGGTTCGCTCCAGGGCCATCTCGATGCGCGCCAGCGACTTCTTCACCCGGTCGTGTTCCGGTCCGAAGGTCGCGACCAGGCCATCGTGGCTCTCGCGCAATTCCTTCAGCGCTTCATCGTAGCGGCCGAGTTGGGTCAGGCACTCGCCGTAGTTGTTGGCGAACAGATGGACATAGACATGTCCATCGCCCAAGACCTTTCGGGTGTCCGCCAGTAGTTTGACGAACTCGTCATTCGCGCCTTTCAGATCGCCTCGCTTCATCAGAAGCATGGCGAGATTGTTCTGTGTGCCGAAGGTTTCCGCATCGGTCAGGCCTGCTGCTGAACGAATGCGCAAGACATCGCGATAGACCCTTTCCGCTTCGTCGAGCTCATTCAGGTCGTCCAGTGCGTAGGCGAGCACGTTCATCGCCACGAGTACGAACTGGTGCGACTCGCCTCGTATCGCCGTCATGCGTTCGATCAACTGCCTGAGCAGCGGGATGGCCTCTGCCTGCTTGCCCTTGAGGATCATGACTGTCGCCAAGTTCTGCTGCGCCGTCATCGTCTCAGGGTGCATCTCGCCGTAGACCTTGAGGCGCCCTTGGAAGACGCGCTGCAGCAGCGGCTCGACATCGTCCATCTTGCCGGCCAGCTGGAGCGTTGCGGCCAGAATCTGCAAGGCATTCAGCGTCGTCACATGATCGTCGCCGTACTTCCCGCTCAGGTACTCGATCTGAGGCCTCAGCACGGCTTCCGCTTCGGCATAGCGCGTCGCCTTCTGCAGCGCTGCGCCACGATCGCTGCGGGCACCGTCCCGCAGGAGATCGTCGTCCTGTCCTGGCAGCTCGGGCAGATTTTCGATCAGCTGAAGCTGCTCCAGTGCCGCGTCGAACTTCGATTGGTTGGCCAGCGCTCCCGCCAGCAATCGTCGAAGCTGGGCCAGCGTAATGGCGGAAGATTCGTCCGCGCCGCCGACAGTCTCGATCTCGCGTCGAGCTTCCCGCTCGACATCGGCATTCAGGCCGCGGCTCGACATGACACTGATCTGCTGAAGCCGGAGCAGTCCTCGTTCGGTAGAGAAGCTCGGACCGGCCCGTTCGACTGCCTTGAACGTCTCCGAGAGCACGCCATCGGCGCCATCGTAGTCGGCCAGGGCCACCATGGCCTGCGCCAGCTGGTCCGCAATCGCGGCACGAACCCGCAGGTTTCCAGGTGGCGACGTTTCGAAGCTGCGCCTTGCTTGCGCCACGACTTCCTTCACCGTGATATCCCGGCCGAGCGCATTCTCCGGAATGGCTGCGGCGATCATCGTGCTCATGAAGTCGCTGACCGAGCTTGCGATCTCCGCGTTGGCCTCGGCGACCGCACGCGCCTCGCGTTCCTTCTGCGCCGAATACAACGAGAACGCGGTTGCGGCGATCAGCGCGACGAAGGCGATGGATGCGGCGGCGAAGAGCGCGCGGTGGCGGCGGGCGAACTTGCGGGCGATGTAGAGCGCGCTCGGCGCGCGCGCCTCGATCGGGCGGTGATCAAGATAGCGTTCAAGGTCGGCGGCGAAGTCGGCGACGCTGGCGTAGCGTTGCGACGGCGAATCGGCCAGCGCTTTCATCACGATGGTGTCGAGATCGCCGCCGAACTTCGGCGCGATCTTCGCCAGCGGGACCATCGGGTTGCGCTCGGCGCTCTTGATCGCCGAGAACAGCGAGGTCGCGTCGAGGTTGCGCGGGCGCTTGCCGCTGAGCAGTTCGTACAGGATCACGCCGAGCGCGAACACGTCGGTGCGCACGTCGATCTTGCGCGATTCGCCGCGCAGCTGTTCCGGACTCATGTACGGGATCGTGCCGACCACCTGGCCGGCCTCGGTCAGGCGCGTCGCCCCATCGCCGCCCTCGCTGACGATGCGCGCGATGCCGAAGTCCATGATCTTCGGCCGACCCTCGCCATCGACCAGGATGTTCGCCGGCTTCAAGTCGCGATGGATGACACCGCGCTGGTGCGCATGCTGCACGCCGCGGCAGACCTCGAGCATCAGCCGGACGCGGGCATTCGCATCGAGCGCGCGCGCGTCGGCGTCGGCGAGCAGGTTGCGGCCGCGCACCAGTTCCATCGCGAAGAACGGGATCGACGCGCCATGCTGCAGGTCGATGCCGGTCGCGAACACGTGCGCGATGTTCGGATGATCGAGCATCGCCAAGGCTTCGCCTTCGAGCTGGAAGCGGCGCAAGGCGTCGGGGTCGTCATGGGCGCCGCGCAACACTTTCAGCGCCACCTCGCGCTGCGGATTCTGCTGTTCCGCCAGATAGACCGCACCCATGCCGCCACGCCCGAGCAGGCCGAGCACGCGGAACTCGCCGAGTTGCTCCGGCAGCGACGCGTCGCGCGCGGTGCGCGCGCTGGCCGCGGTGTCGGCGAGCAGGGGATCGACCGAATTCGTGATCGTGCCTGTCTGCGGTTGGTCGTGCTGGCTCATGCCGTGTCCCGTGCGATCGAACCGGCAATCTGCCACAAGTCGTGTCCGCGGTCATCGCGCCCGCCACGGCTTTGGCACAATGCCGCCATGCTCACCTCCTTCTTCCTCGCGTTGCGCGCCGGTGGACTCAAGCCGGGCGTCGGCGAATACCTGACCCTGCTGCAGGCGGTGCGCGCCGGCCTGGCCGATCTGTCGATCGAACGCTTCCACGCGTTGGCGCGTCTGGTGCTGGTCAAGGACGAGACCCAGTTCGACCGCTTCGACCGCATCTTCGGCCAGTACCTCGACGGCATCGCCACCGTGTTCGCCGATCCGGCCACGATTCCCGAGGAATGGCTGCAGCAGCAGATGCAGCGCCTGCTCAGTGACGAGGAACGCGCCGCGCTGAAGTCGCTCGGCAGTTTCGAGGCACTGATGAAACAACTGGCCGAACGCCTGAAGGAACAGAAGGGCCGGCACGAGGGCGGCAACCGCTGGATCGGCACCGGCGGCACCTCGCCGTTCGGTCACGGCGGCTTCAATCCCGAGGGCGTGCGCATCGGCGGCAAGGGCGGCGCGAAGCGCGCAGTCAAGGTCTGGGAGCAGCGGCAATTCCGCAATCTCGACGACCAGGTCGAGCTCGGCACGCGCAACCTCAAGGTCGCGTTGCGCAAGCTGCGCCGCTTCGCGCGCAATGCCGAGCGCGAGGAATTCGATCTCGACGGCACCATCCGCGACACCGCGCGCAATGCCGGCTGGCTCGACATCAAGTACCGGCGCGAGCGCCACAACGCGATCAAGCTGATGGTGCTGTTCGACATCGGCGGATCGATGGACGAACACATCCGCGTCTGCGAGGAACTGTTCAGCGCCGCACGCAGCGAGTTCAAGCATCTCGAGCACTACTACTTCCACAACTTCATCTACGAACGGCTGTGGAAAGACAACCAGCGCCGCTACGGCGAGACCCACGCCACCTTCGATCTGCTGCACAAGTTCCCCGCCGACTGGCGCGTCGTCATCGTCGGCGACGCCAGCATGGCGCCCTACGAGATCAGCGAGCCCGGCGGCAGCATCGAGCACTGGAACGAAGAAGCCGGTGCCACCTGGATGGCGCGCATCGCCGCGACCTGGCCGAAACTGGTCTGGCTGAACCCGGTCGCCGAAGCCACTTGGGACTGGACGCCGAGCATCCAGATGACGAAGCAACTCGTCGGCGAGCGCATGTTTCCGCTGACGCTCGCCGGACTCGATCGCGCGATCGCGGCGCTGCGGCGCTAGCGCTCAGCCGTTCGGCACGATCACGATCTTGCCGCTGCGTTCGCCCGCAGCGGCCGCGGCAACGGCTTCCTTGATCCGATCGACGCCGTAGGTCGCGTGCACGCGCGCGTGCAGTTCACCGCCGGCGATGCGGTGCGCGATGTCGCCGTAGACCGCCCTCTGCTGCTGCGGCGTTGCGCGTCGGAACCACTGCGCCAGCCAGAAGCCGCGCAGCGTCAGGTCGCGGAACACGAACGAGGCGGGCGAGATCGAACACGGCTCGCCGCTCATCGCGCCGTAATTGACCAGGGTGCCGCCGTCGGCCAGGCAGCGCGCCAGATGCTCCGTCGCCATGCCGCCGACGGCGTCGATGCCGAGGCGGATGGTCGCGCCAGCGGTGGCCGCCGCCACGCGTTTCGCGAGATCGGGACCATCGACCAGCACGATCTCGTCGCCGTTCTGGCGCACGTCGGCGATCGCGGACTCGCGCCGCACCACGTTCACGGTCTTCAAGCCGCGGCTGCGCGCGATCTGGATCAGGTAACCGCCGACCGCCGAATTCGCGGCGTTCTGGATCACCCACTCGCCGGGTGCCAGCGTCACGAACTCGCTGAGCATCAGCGCCGCGGTCGGCGGGTTCACCGTCATCATCGACAGTTGCACCGGATCGGCCGCGTTCGGCAGCGGCATCAGCTTCTTCGCGTCGGCGACGACATGCGTGCTCCAGGTGCCGCAACCGATCGGCAACAGCACGCGTTGCCCGATCGCGAGACCGGTGACGTCCGCGCCCAGTGCCTCGATGTCGCCGACCCCTTCGTTGCCGCCGATCGCAGGCAGCGGCGGCAGCATGCCGTACTGGCCGGTCAGCGTCAGCACGTCGGAGGGATTGATCGGCGCCGCCAGCACCTGGATCAGGACCTGTCCGGACGCGAGTGCCGGCGCCGTGAAGTCGACGGCCTCGATCACGTCCTGCGGCACCGGGCCGCGTTGGCTGTACTGGGCGCGTTTCATGGCGTTGGGATTCCTGATGGATGAAGGAGGGTCGAGCATAGTCGTCCACGGTCCCGATGGCGTGCACCCGAGGTTAAGCTCGCGACATGAAACCCCTCGACATCGCCATCATCGGTTACGGCACCGCCGGGCAGGCGGCGAGCCTGTATCTGCAGCGGGCCGGGCATCGCGTCCATCAGGTCGAACAGGCGCCCGAGCTGCGGCCGGTCGGTGCCGGCTTCCTGCTGCAACCGACGGGCTTGGCGGTGCTCGACGACCTCGGCCTCGGCAATGCCGTCCGCGGCTGTGGCGCGCGCATCGCAAGACTCTACGGCGAGAACGAGCGCGGGCGCACGATCATGGACATGCGTTACGCCGATCTCGATCCACGCTGGCACGGCCTCGGCATGCAGCGCGGCGCGTTGTTCGAGGTGCTGCGTCAGGCCGACGCTCAAGCGGCCTCGGTGCGGACCGGCGTGCATGTCGAATCGGTCGACGCCGAGCGCGGCGTCTACACGACGACCGATGGACGCACGCACGGCCCGTTCGATCTCGTCGTCGTCGCGAACGGCGCGCATTCGACCCTGCGCGCGGTGCTGGCGGACCAGGTGCGTCGCGATGCGCTGTATCCGTGGGGTGCGATCTGGTGCCTGGCCGATGACGTCCTCGGACGATTCCACCACGAGCTCGAGCAGCGCTATCGCCGCGCCCGCGAGATGTGCGGCGTGCTGCCGGTCGGCACCTTGCCCGGCCAGGATGCGGCCAAGCGCAAGCTCAGTGTCTACTGGAGCGTACGCACCGCCGAACTGGACGCGGTGCTGGTGGCCGGCATCGATCCGCTGCGCACGGCCATCGCCCGCCTGTGGCCGGATGCGACGCCCCTGCTGGCGCCGATGACCGACCTGTCGGCGTGGCGACGCGCCAGCTACCGCGATGTCGTGCTCGCGAAGCCGCATCGCGGCCGTGTCCTGCTGATCGGGGATGCCGCGCACGGCATGAGTCCGCAGCTGGGCCAGGGCGCGAACATGGCGCTGCTGGATGCGCAGGCATTGTCGCGGTCGCTCGAGCGGCACAGGACGATCGCATCGGCGCTCGACGACTTCGCGCGCACCCGCGCCGCGCACCTCGGCATCTACCAGTTCCTGAGCCGCTGGCTGACGCCGCTGTTCCAGTCCGACCACGATGCATTGGCCTGGTGGCGCGACCTGATGTTCCTGCCGTTGTCGCGCCTGCCGATCGCACGCGGCGAATCGCTCAAGATCCTGACCGGCACCAAGCGCGGCTGGTTCGGTCGCCTGCTGGATCCCGCGAACCGTCCGGGCTGAGCCCGAGAACCGCTGTCGGCGGAAAAATTCTGGCGGTTCAGCAAGGAAGTTCGCGGCAACCGGTCTGCTGCGATGGCGTCTGGCGTCGCGGCATTCGTACCGAGTCAGGGGGAAGACGAAAGCCACGTGCGGCGCAAGCTCCGTTCTGAGTTTCGCGGATGGCCATGGCCGTTCGTGGGGCTCCGCGAACCGCCACCGGCAGAACGGTTCGCCGCCAAGGCCATCGACGCGCGTCAGGGCGCTTTCGACCCGAATCGGACATCCTGCCGGGCACTCACCGAGCCTTCGCAACCTCCGCAGGGATCATGCTGACGACAACCTTGCCTCTGGATCGCCCTTGCGCCAGGTAGGCAAGCGCTTCCTTCGCGTTGTCGAATGCGAACACCTTGTCGATCACCGGCCGGATCCTTGCCGTCTCCAGAAGTTGACCGATTTCGGCGAGTTGTCTGCCATCGGGACGTACGAAGTGGAATGCGTATGAAATGCCGCGCTTTCTCGCCAGCCGCATGATCTTGCGACTCATCAAGCCGAACACGAACGCCAGCAGGAAATTCAGTCGCCGAGCGTGTGCGAACGCGGTATCGAGCGGTCCAACCAGCGAGACGATCCGGCCACCCGGCTTGAGGATGCCGACCGACTTCTCAATCGTGTCACCGCGGACAGTGCCGAGTACCGCGTCGTAGTCGCGCAACACATCCTCGAATCGCTGCTTCGTGTAATCGACCACCTCGTCGGCACCCAAGGCCTGCACCAGTGCGACGTTTCCCGTGCTGGTGGTGGTGCCCACCCGGGCGCCGAGATGTTTGGCCAGCTGGATCGCGAACGTGCCAATACCGCCGGAACCTGCGGGAACGAACACTTTCTGACCGGCCTGGAGATCGGCACGCTCTTTCAGCGCCTGCCATGAAGTGAGCCCGACCATCGGGATGGAGGCCGCCTCCACGAAATCCAGATTGGTCGGCTTGAGTGCCGCCGCGCTCTCCGGCACCACCGCGAACTCCGCGATCGAACCGACGCCCAGATCGAACACGCTGGCGAAAACGGCATCGCCCGGCTTGAAACGCGTCACCCCACTGCCAACTTCCGTCACCACGCCAGCCAGGTCGCTGCCCATCGTGGCCGGCAGCTGGAACCGCAACACGGGCTTGAACGTGCCCGTCGTGATCATGTTGTCGATGGGATTCAGGCTCGCGGCATGGACCTGCACGAGCAGCTCGTCTGGTTTGGGAGTCGGCCGGGGAATGTCGGCCAAGCCGATGTCAGGGGTCTTGCCATAACGCTTGAAGGTGAGTGCT
>DATMVT010000275.1:0-6136 GCA_035562895.1 Patescibacteria group bacterium
GGCATCGCCTTCCACCCGTACTACACGGTGAAGGACATCTTCGGCACCTCGTTCTTCCTGATGATCTTCGCGTTCATCATCTTCTTCGAACCGACCGGTGGCGGACTGTTCCTCGAACACGACAATTTCGTCGCGGCCAACCCGATGGTGACGCCGGTGCACATCAAGCCGGTGTGGTACTTCACGCCGTATTACGCGATGTTGCGCGCGATCCCGGACAAACTGCTGGGCGTGATCGTGATGGGCGCCGCGACGCTGATCTTCTTCGCCGTGCCGTGGCTGGATCGCAGCAAGGTCCGGTCGATCCGCTACCGCGGCCCGATCACCAAGATCATGATCACCCTGTTCGTGATCAGCTTCGTCGTGCTGGGCTGGCTCGGCATGCAGTCGGGCAGCGACACCCAGAAGCTGGTCGCGCAGATCCTGACGTTCTTCTATTTCGCGTTCTTCTTCACGATGCCGATCTGGACCGCGATCGACAAGACCAAGCCCGTGCCCGAGCGCGTCACCTTCGATCACTGAGAACCGAACAATGAAGAAGCTGATCGCACTCGCGTTTTCCCTCGTCGCGTCGCTGGCCCAGGCCAGCGGCGGCCCCGCCCAGTTGCAGTCTTCGGGTGCCGACTTGTCCGACCAGGCCTCGCTGCAACGCGGCGCGGCCCTGTTCATGAACTACTGCATGGGTTGTCATTCGCTGAAATACCTCCGCTATTCGCGCATGGCCGCCGACCTCGGCCTGACCGAAGAACAGGTGATGGGTTCGATGAACTTCACCGGAATCAAGTTCGGTGAAGCCATGACCATTGCCATGAATCCGGCCGATGGCGACAAGTGGATCGGCAAGGCCGCGCCGGATCTGTCGCTGACATCGCGCGTGCGCGGTGGACCGGACTGGATCTACACCTACCTGAAAAGCTTCTACCGCGATCCGGCGCGCCCGCTCGGCTGGAACAACGTCCTGTTCCCGGGTGCCAGCATGCCCAACGTGTTGTGGGAGCTGCAGGGTGTCCAGTCGGCCGTGTTCAACGCCGCGGATGGCGCTCATGCCGGTGCGGCACCCGTGTTCTCGCACTTCGAACCGGCCCAGCCGGGTCGTCTCGGTGCCGAGGATTACGATCAGGTCGCGCGCGACCTCTCGAACTTCCTCCAGTACGCGGCCGAGCCGGCGGCCTTGAAGCGCCAGCAGATCGGCGTCTGGGTATTGCTGTTCCTCGCCGTGTTGACCCTGCTCACCTGGGCGTTGAAGCACGAATACTGGCGCGACGTGCATTGATCGCACTTGCCCGCGGTCGGGGCCCGGCTGAAACCGGGCCCTTGCCATTTTCGGGCTGACGCGATATTCCGGAACCAGTCGTTTCCGGACACGGAGATCGCCCGACGTGAGCAACCCGAATCCGCCCCCCTGGGGTGCCAAGCGCAAGGCCGCCACGGCGGTGCGAGCGCGTACCGTGCTGACCCTGTTCTCGGGCCGCGATGACATCGATAGCCATCGTGTCCGCCTCGTGCTGGCCGCAAAGGCCGTCAGCTACGACTTGGTCGTGGTCGATCCGGCCAAGCCGCCCGAGGACCTGATCGAACTCAATCCCTACAACGACGTGCCGACGCTGGCCGATCGCGAACTGTCGCTCTATGACGTGGACGTGATCTGCGAGTACCTGGATGAGCGTTATCCGCATCCGCCACTGCTGCCGGTCGATCCGTTGTCGCGCGCGCGCGTGCGGTTGGCGGTTCGCCGCATCGAGCGCGATTGGCTGTCGCTGGTGGCGACCATCCAGACCGGAACCAAAGCGACGGCCGAGGCGGCACGCAAGCGCTTGCGCGACGGACTGGTCGCGACCTTGCCGGCATTCAAGGCGTCGAAATTCTTCCTGAACCCGGAAATGAGCCTGGCGGACTGCGCGCTGGCACCGCTGATCTGGCGTCTGCCGTCGATTGCGGTGCAGATTCCCAAGGAAGCCCAGGCGATCGTCGATTACGGCGAGCGCATCTTCCGGAATCCCGCTTTCACGCGCAGCATGACCGATTCCGAAAAGCAGCTGCGCCCTTGAGTCGAACGATGACTGCCACTGACAAGATGACGTCGAACCGCCCCTATCTGGTTCGCGCGATGTATGACTGGATCTGCGACAACGGCCTCACGCCCTACTTGCTGGTCGATGCCCGCCAGAACGGCGTGCGCGTGCCAAGGCATGCGGTGAAGGACGGCCAGATCGTGCTCAACGTGGCGGTGCGTGCGGTGTCCGACCTGGAGCTGGGCAACGACCGCATTCACTTCCATGCGCGTTTCGGTGGCGTCAGCCAGCAGGTCGATGTGCCGGTACTGGCGGTGCTGGCGATCTACGCCCAGGAAAACGGTCAGGGCATGATGTTCCCGGTCGAGGCTGGCGACGACGCGCCGCCGCCGTCGGATGAGCCGGTCGCCGAGGACAAGCCGGTCCGCAAGGGGCCGGGCCTGCGCATCGTGAAATAGGCCGGCTGACGCGGGGCAAGCCCGTGACTACAATCCTTTCCTCATTCCGCATCGGTTGCACAGCGTGATCCAGATTCCCGGCTATCTGATCAAGCGAGAAATCGGTGCCGGTGGCATGGCGACGGTGTATCTGGCCGTGCAGACCTCGCTCGAACGCGAGGTCGCGCTCAAGGTCATGAATCCGGCCATGGTCTCGGACCCGACGTTTTCGCGCCGCTTCATGCAGGAAGCACGCACGCTGGCCTCATTGGCGCATCCCAACATCGTGGCGGTCTACGACGTCGGCATTACCGACGAAAAGCTGCACTATTTCTCGATGCAGCACCTGCCGCACGGTGATTTCCTGCATCGCATACGCGATGGCATCGTCGAGCGCGAGGTATTGCGCATCGTGGCCGGCGTCGGACGCGCACTCGGCTATGCGCACCAGCGTGGATTCGTGCATCGCGACGTCGCACCCGGCAACGTGCTGTTCGACGTCAATGGCGGTCCGGTGCTGACCGACTTCGGCATCGCCCGCGCGGTGAGCAAGACCTCGCGCATCACCAACGCCGGCGTCAGCGTCGGCACCAGCCACTACATGAGTCCGGAGCAGGCGCGCGGTGGCGATGTCGATGGCCGTTCCGACCTGTACTCGCTGGGTGCGGTCACCTTCGAGGCGCTGACTGGCCATGCCCCCTATGAAGGCGACGACGGCTTCGCGATCGCCTACGCGCACGTGTTCGAACCGATTCCGCGCCTGCCACAGCACTTGCAGCATTGGCAGCCGTTGATCGACCGCGCGATGGCCAAGGACCCGGCCCAGCGTTATCAGAACGCCGACGAGTTCCTTGTCGCGCTCGCCGACATCGAGCGCCTGCTCGTGCCGTCGGTCGATGCGACACAGCCGCTGTCGCTGGCTGCGGTACAGGCGACCTTGAACATGAATGCGCCGACTCAGGCGATGCCGCTTCCGAAGCCTGCGCCCGTGCCGGGAGCCACCCAAGTGCTGTCGGTTCCGTCAACGCAAGACGATCTCGGCGCCGAGTTGCGGCAATTGCGCGAACAGGCGGTTGCGGCAGCACCGGTCGTGCCCGCGCCGGCAGGCATCGATGCGGGCGCGCGTCGTGCCGGTACCTGGTTCGCCGCGATCGGCATCGTCGTCGCGATGGCGTTGGTGGGCTACGGACTCTGGCGTGGCCGTGTGCCGGAACCGCTGCCGCCCTTGCCGGCACCCGCCGAACCGCGACCGATGGCGACGGTACCGGCACCGACACCCGTGCCTGCAGAGCGCGTTCCCGGATTGACGCCGACCGCTGGCGTCGACGGAATCGACGCCGGCGTTGACGACCCGAGCGCACTGGAACTGCTCGGCATCGCGGAACCGGATGGCGACGAACAGCTTCGAATTGCGTTGCAGACCACGGTGGTCGAGCCGGTCCCGGAACTGCTGCGGTTGGCGCGGGCGGACATCGTCGGCAAGCGCCTGACGCTTCCGCCGGGGCGCAATGCCACCGACCGTTATCGACTCGTGTTGAAACTCGATCGCGACAATGCCGTGGCGAGCGCGGGCCTGGTCGAAACTGCGAAAGCGCTGATGGTCGTCGCCGAGGAGCAGTATGCAGCGGGCCGGATCGATGACTATTTCGTGACCGCGGCGCGTGCCATCGACATCGCCTCGAGCCACGACCGTGATGGCCTTGTGCGCAAGTCGGTCGAGGCTCGGCGCAAGCAGCTGGTCGATGCCGCGCTGAAGGAAGGCGATGCCGCGTTCGAGCGCTGGGACGGAAAGGCCGCCAAGGCCGCCTACGAGCGTGCCTTGCACTTCGATCCCGCGAATGCCGCCGCCCAGCGCGGCGTGAAGGCGTCCGCGAACGCGGGGCAGCCGGGATTCGTGTTCAGCGATCAGTGGAAGGGCGGCGCCGGGCCGGAAATGATGGTGCAGCGCGTGGCCGGGAAGCGGCTTGCGGTCGCGCGCAACGAAACCACCGTCGGTGAATTTTCGCGCTTCTGGAGCGGCGGCGGTTCGTCGACGCGTGCGGCACGGCCGTCCTGTCGTGACCGCGAGTCGGTGTTCCGCAGTTCGAAGACGCGCACCTGGCAATCGCCCGGGTTCGCCCAGCAGGCCAGCCATCCGGTGGTGTGCGTGAATTGGCCCGATGTCGAAGCCTATGCGGCGTGGTTGTCGAAGCAAACCGGCAAGCGCTACCGCGCGATGACGGCCGCCGAGTGGACCAGCCTTGCCGCGCAGTCCGCGGATGCAAGGCAATGCCGGGCCAACGTCGCCGACCAGAGCTTCAACACCGTGCATCGTGAACGCGACGCACTCGCCTGCGATGACGGATTTGCCGGGACCGCACCGGTCCGGCGCTACGATGCCCCGGGCGGGTTGTACGATATCGCCGGCAATGTGCGCGAATGGGTCAGCGACTGCGGATCCAGTTGCAGCGATCGCGTCGCAATGGGGAGCGCCTGGCTGTCGACCGCGGACAAGCTCGATCCGAAGCAGCGCGACAGTTTCGACGCGGACACGGGTTTCAATACGATCGGATTTCGCGTCGTGCGCGAGATCGATTGACCACATCAGGAGTTGGATAGCACATGAAGCTGTTGTTCCCGAATGGCGAGCACGAACCGGTTGAACTGAAGCTGGGCACCACGCGTGTCGGCAGCGCTTCGGGCAACGACATTCTGCTGATGGCGCCGGGCATCGCCGCCCAGCACTGCGAACTGACCTTCGACGGCAGCAACGGTGCGATCAAGGTGCTCAATGCCGCGAACAGCATCGCGTTGAATGGTCGCCAGGTGATGACCGAGATGGCGATCAAGCCCGGCGACATCGTGCTGTTCGGAAAAATCGGCACCCGAGTCCTGGCCAGCGAACGCATGCAGGCGGCGGCCGCTGCGGCGAAAAAGGAGCCCGAGGACGACGGCCGCACGCGCGTGCGTCAGGCCTTGCCGCGCTACGTGCTGCGTGGCGTTTCGGGCAGCACCTTCGGCAAGACCTTCGCGCTGGTCGGCACGATGACCGTGGGCCGTGCGGCCGAGTGCGACATCAGCATCCCGACCGACGAGGTCTCGCGGCAACACGCGAAGTTGCAGGTGATGCCGGATGGCATCGCCGTCGAGGACATGGGTTCGGCGAACGGCACCTTCATCAACGACAAGCGCGTGCATACCGGCAATCTCAAGCCGGGAGAAGAACTGCGCCTCGATACCGTGCGCTTCATGCTCGTCGCTCCGCATCTGGAGATGCAGCAGGTCGCGAAGGCCGCGGAGCCGGTCGCGGCCAAACCCGCACCCGCCGCGACTGGCAGTGGCGGTCAAGTCAAGTGGTTGCTCATCGGCCTGGTCGGGGCGGCTGCAGCGATCGCCGCGCTGTGGGCGGCGGGAATCGTCAAGATCTGACGAGCGGTGGCGCGGCGGTGGCGCTCACCAGCGCCGCAGCACGCGCAGACTGAGATCGATCGCGCGCAGGTGCTTGGTCAAGGCGCCAACCGACACGAAGTCGACGCCGAGCGCAGCGATGTCGGCCAAGCGCTCGAACGACACGCCGCCCGACAATTCCAGTTCGACGCGGCCGTCGTTGCGACGCACCGCTTCGCGCACGTCGGTGTCGTTCAGTTCGTCGAGCATGATGCGGTCCGGGCGCGCAGCCAGCGCCGCATCGAATTCATGCAGGTTTTC
>DATMVT010000276.1:0-8873 GCA_035562895.1 Patescibacteria group bacterium
CGCTCGCCGACGCGCACGAGGATGATCTCGAATCCGCCGGTACTTGAAGGCAAATGCGCGCCGAGTGCGCCGCCGTCGGGAATGTCGGTCAGCGCAATCCGACGAATGGCCTCGTTTTCGCCACCCGGCGTGTTGCTGTCATTCATGTGTTCGTCACTCCTTTGCTTCATGCTAGACGCACTTGTCGGGAATCATGCCATGTCGATGCTGTCCGCCCTCCTCCGCCCGCTGCTCGCCGCATTGAAAGTGCTGCTGATCGGTGCGATCGCGCTCGGCGCGTTGGCGTTCGGAACCCTGGTGGCCTTCGCGATCTTCATCGGCGTATCGCTGGCGCGCTTGTTGCGCGGACGCGGTGATGCCGTGGCCAGCCCGTCCAACGACCGCGTCTTCGAGGGCGAATACGAGGTCGTGCGCCGTCCCGGCAGTGGCGTTCTGACACCGATCGAACGCGACCGCCGTTGAGCTCCGCGGTGGCTGACCGGCGCGAGCGCTGGCTGATCGTCGCCGCGCTGCTGTCGCTCTACGTCGTCTGGGGTTCGACCTATCTCGCGATCAAGTGGGCACTGGTCGGTTTTTCACCGTTCGGCATGGCCGCGATCCGCTTCGCGTCGGCGGGTCTGCTCTTCTACGCCTGGCTGCGCTGGCGCGGCGTTCAGGCACCGACGCGCGCACAGTGGAAGAACCTGGCGGTGATGGGCACCCTGTTGCTCGGATTCGGCAATGGCCTGGTCTGCTATGCCGAGCAGTATGTCGGCTCCGGCCTCACTGCCGTCGCGATCGCGAGCATGCCGCTGTGGGCGGCGATGTTCGGCGCGATGTACGGACGCTGGCCGACCGGTCGCGAAAGCATCGGTCTCGCGATCGGCTTCGTCGGCGTGATCCTGCTCAATCTCGGCGGCGATCTCGCCGCGAATCCGCTCGGCGCGATCGCGCTGCTGATCTCGCCGGTCGCCTGGGCGTTCGGCTCGGTCTGGAGTCGCGGCCGCGACTTGCCCGCCCCGATGATGAGCACGGCAGCGCAAATGATCGTCGCGACGCCGGTGCTCGCCTTGATGACCCAACTCTACGGCGACGGCTGGATTCGCCCGGGCATCGATGCACTCGCCATCGGCTCGCTGATCTATCTCGCGATCTTCGGCTCCATCGTCGGCTTCGGCGCCTACGTCTACCTGCTCGACAAGGTGCGTCCGGCCATTGCCACCAGCTACGCCTACGTGAACCCGCCGATCGCGGTGCTGTTCGGCGTTCTGCTGGGCGGCGAAGCGCTGCATCGCCTCGACCTGGTGGCGATGGCGATCATCCTCGCCGGCGTGGTCCTGATCACCTGGAAGCGCTGAACCGATCCTGCGGGTCAGCGGCTGCCGGTCTCAGGCCCCCGCCTGCATGTCCTGCAAGGCGACGCCATCCATCCAGAACAACTCCCAGACATGGCCGTCGGGATCGGCGATGGCGCGGCAATACATGAAACCCATGTCCTCGATCGGACGAAAGGCGCTGCCCCCTTTCGCGATGGCGATCTCGGCGAGTCGATCGACCTCGGCGCGATCCGCCAGCGACAGCGCGATCAGATGCGCCGTCTGCTGCCGCGCATCGGCAATCGGCAAGGACGTGAACGCGGCGAACTTCGCATGCGTCAACAGCATCGCGTACTGGCGCTCGCCGAGCACGAGGCAGGCCGCGGTGTCGTCGCTGAACTGCGGATTGAACGCGAAACCGAGTGCCTCGAAGAACGCACGGCTGCGCGGCAGGTCGGCGACCGGCAAGTTCACGAACAGTCCGTAGACGCGGGTGGATTCACTGATCGTGCGTGCACTCATGGCTGGACTCCTTGATTGCTGCCGATGCCGATCGGACGGAACGCGTCGAGGGCCGGGATCGGGAAACGCCACGACCACCCTGCGGAGGGTGCCGTCGCCGCAAGCATACCGGCGCCGGCGAGTTTCTCCGGGTGCGGCTCGGCTACTCTCGATCAGGCGAGGTAGCGCTGCACCTGCACGCCGATGGCGCGCAGTTGCGGCGGCAGTGGGCGGGCGACGCGAATCGCTTCGGCGCAGGCGGGCAGCAACTGGATGGCGTACTCGATCACTCGCACCCGGTCCGGCGTCGCCGGCTTTTCGGCGAAGCGCGCCACCAGCAGCTCGAGCTGCCGACAGCAATCGGCGAGCGCGGTCGCACCCACCAGGGGTGCCGAACCCTTGAGGGTGTGGAAGCCCCGTCGCAAGCGTTTCAACGCATCCGCATCGTGCGGGCGTGCACACCAATCCGCATGGGCAGACTTCAGCGCTTTCGTCACTTCGATCAGTTCGGCGAGGAAGACCTCGCGAATCTCCGCATCGGGATCCTCTTGCGGCGCCGGCGCTGCCGCGACGACACCACGGCGGCCGACCAACGCACCCCACTTGCGCAGCAACGATTGGCACCAGGCAATCATGCGTCGAGACACCGCATTGGTTCGGGGATCGGCGGATGGTACGGGGTTTCGCCGCGATCAGGGCAAGATGTCGTCGCCGGCTGCAGCCGGCTTGTTTCCGTGCAGCATCGACGCCACCAGGTTCTCGTGATGTTTGCGCGAGGCATGGATCACGCCGCCGACGTGCAGCGGGACCAGCGCAAACAGGAGCCAGGTGGCGATCTCGTGACTGCGGATGACCCAGGCGTAGCCGAACCAGCGGTCGGTGGTGAACATCCAGCCGGTGACGACGATCACGACGAGCGTGGACAGCAAGGCCAGGATCATCCACGCACCGAGCGGATTGTGTCCGAGATGGCGCGGCGCGCGATCCTGCAGCAGCGCGCGCGCATAGCGACATGTCGCGCGCGGCCCGCGCACGAATCGCCGGAAGCGCGCCGCCGGCGTACCGAATACGCCCCAGGCCAGGCGGACGGCCAGGACCGTCATCACGGCATAGCCGATCCATTCATGCCAGCCGCCGGGCGCATGGCGGGTGAACCAGGCCGCGGCGACGCCGACGATGAACACGAGATGCGCGAGGCGCACGAGCGCGTCGTACACCTTGACGCGCGCACGCCGTGCCATCGGCATCGCCATGCCGAAGATCTCAGTGCGCGTCGTGCTCGATCGGCACGCGTTCGAAGCTCACAGGATGGAAATAGGCCTCGACCTTGCTGCCCTTTTCGTCGATCGCGTAGACCTCGTAGCAGCCGCCATCCTCTTTCATGTGGCGCACCTGCCAGCCTTCGCCGGTCAGCTTTTCCTTGAGCGAATCCATGCTCTGCCAGGTCGACGAATCGCCGGAATCGCAGGTGGCGAGGCCGGTGGCGGTGACCGGGCCGATGGCGAACAATGCAGCGGTGAAGGCGATCGATCGCAGAATCATGGTGGACTCCTTGGGTGGGCGGGTGAAGCGCCGAGCCTAACCGCAAATGCGATTCGTTCGCAATACGCCGGCCCGTGGCGCAACTGAACCGGCCTGTCGCGGGCGCTAGCATCGACCTCCGACTCCAGGAGATCCGCCGACATGCGCACGCCCATTCCCGCCATCGCACTTGCGCTGTCCGGCCTGATCGCGATCGTCGCTGCCGCGCGCGCCACCGACGTCGCGACCGTGCCTGCCTACGATGCCGAACTGGCACGCTCGGTCGGTGCCGACGAGAACGGCATGCGCGCCTACGTCTTCGTCCTGCTCAAGACCGGGCCGACCCCGGTGCCGGCAGGACCCGAGCGCGACGCCATGTTCAAGGGTCACTTCGCGAACATGCGTCGCTTGGCGGAAGCCGGAAAGCTCGCGGTCGCCGGTCCCTTCGACGGCGTGGATGGCTGGCGCGGCATGTTCGTGTTCGCGGTGAAGGACATCGACGAGGCAAAGGCCCTGGTGGCCACCGATCCCGTGGTCATCAAGGGCGAGATGGTGCCGGAGTACCACGCCTTCTTCGGTTCCGCAGCATTGATGATGGTGCCTGATGCACACAAGCGCATCTCGCAACCGGAAAAGTGATGCGCAGCGATGGCAAAACCGCCCTGAACGCGCCGCCGCGCACGAAAAGCGCACGCAACACTCGCGTTGTACCGGCCAATGTTGCTAGCGTTGGCACGCGCATTGCGCGACAACCAACGGAGCACCCCATGGCAAGCAAGAAAGCGCCGGCGAAAGCAGCAAAAGCAGCGAAGCCGGTGAAAGAAGTGATGAACAAGTCGGGCCTGGTGAATTTCATCGCCGAGCAGTCCGGCGTCGCCGCGAAAGACGTCAAATCCGTCTTGGCCGGACTCGAATCGGCCGCGCTGGCATCACTGTCCAGCAAAGGCGCCGGCGAATTCATTTGGCCCGGCGTCCTCAAGGTCACCTCGGTGAAGGTCGCGGCCAAGCCGAAGCGCAAGGGCATCAACCCGTTCACCAAGGAAGAACAGTGGTTCGCCGCCAAGCCGGCCAGCACCAAGGTCAAGGTGCGTCCGCTGAAGAAGCTGAAAGACGCCGCAAACTGACCGACCCGACCCGCGACGGCCGCAACGCCGTCGCGGGATCGACGGACATTCGCTCACCGGAAAAGCATCGATGCGTCCTCGCGCTAGCGTGCGGGCAGCGCCAAGCCGGCCTCGGCCGCAAACCATGCCAGCGCCGTCGCGAGCGGGCGCGGATCGATCTGGTGCGCGCCATCGATGAAGTCGAGTCGCACATGGGCGAAGCCTGCCCGCTGCAGTCGCCGTTCGACGCCGCGGTGCGCTTTCGGCGTCGCCATCGTGTCGTTGCGACCGCCAAGCAGGAACACCGGCATCTGCTTGAACCCCGCGTCGAGCACCTGGAATTGCTTGCCGGCCTTGGCCACAGTCTCTTCGTTGATACCGGCCTGGAACACGCCGATGACCTTGCGGCCCTGGGCGACGAAGGCAGCGGCGAGCCAGCCCGAATGCTTGGCGCCGCCCGAAAATCCGCCGAACGCAAGCTCAGAATTCGCGGCCTCGGGCCATCGCGCCTGCAGCGCCGCAAGCGCGGCACTGCCGAGCGCAAGGCGGAGCTTGACGTTGTCCTGGTTGGCGACCAGTTCACGATTCGCATCGGCCGCGACGATCACCCAGCCGGCGGCGGTCGCGACATCGGCATAACGCCGCATCAGCGTGCGGCTGGCGTTGAACCCGGGATCGGAGGTCGCGTTGACGACCAGGATCGGCCATGGCCGCTTCAGGTCGAAGCCGGGCGGAAACGCGACGTCGACAAGGGCGCGCGTGACCGGCGACAACTTGCCGTTGCCGGCGACTTCGCGCAGCACCTGCGGCAGTTCGACCTCGATCGACTGGATCGCGACCTTGGGGCCCGAAGGCTCCGGCACGGCGGCGAGGCAAACACCGGCAGCGAGCGCAGCGAAGCAGATCGCGATGCGGACGAAGGCGTGTCGAGACATGGATGTGCGCATGATTCTCCCCCGAGATTCCAGACAGCCTAGGCAGGCAGCGCCGTGCGCGCCATGGCCCAAAGGTTGGGCGCAGGGACTTCGACGGCAGCCACATGCATGGCCGTCGATGCCTCCGACGAATCGCACGATCAGTCGGCGCAGAGTTCGGCGAGGCCGGCGCCCTCGCTCAAGGGGGCGGTCCTGTAACGCTGCCGCGCTTCGCGAATCTCCGTCACCAGCTTGGCGACATCCGCATCCAGCGCGCCACGCTGCGCAGCACTCATCGCCGCAAGCACCGAATCGAGCACGCTGACGTAGGCTCCACTCAGTGCACCGGCACCATTCAACTCCAGCAAGGCGCGCGAATACAGCGCGAACCGGTATTGGTCGGGCCATGACATGCGCAGACCGAAAATCTCGTTCGGCAGTGTCGACGGCTGGTGCAACAGGACCTTGCCTTCCAGCGCCAGCAACTCGCCGGCGCGAACGCCTTCTTCCAGGAACGGAATCGTGTAGTCCGAATAAAACTGCGGCACGAACTGCATCGAGGAACTGCGACCACCGCCTTGCGTCATGTCCGGCGGCAGGTTGGTGCGCGCCAGCGTGCCGTTGTTGCGCAACATCACCAGCACGACTTTCTGGCGCACGTTGAAACGCTTGGCGGTCGCGGAGAGGACACGATCGACATCGCGCAGCCTGTCCTGCTCGACCGCATCGCAGTGACCGCCATCGCGCTCGATCGCCAATGCCGCACGGGCCGACATCTCGATCATCATCTCCTTGCCGACGTTCGACATCTGCGCAGGACCGCCGCGCTCCGCCATCCTCGCCGTGGCACGCAAGCCGATGATCTGGTCGCACCGCGCGGCCTCGACCATCAACCGGCAGGCCGCGGTGGCGTCACCAGCGGACGCGCGTTCGGACAAGACTGCGATCTGCTGCGCGAATGGCTGGTCGATCGGCGGCAGCGGCGGAAGGTTCGGCGGCAACGCGAACTCGCCCGGTACCGGCGGCGCAGGCGATGAGTCACCCGACGTCGTCGTCCCGCCACCTTCGGGCATCGTCGATGTGGTCGGCGCGACCGCCGTGTCCCCGACGGCTGGCGTATCGTGCTCGCGCCCCGCCGAACCCGGCGCCATCCCGGGTCCCGCGTTACGCAACACCATCATCGCGGCACCCGCCGCAACCAGCACCACGGCGCCGGCCAACAGCATCAAACGCGACTTGTTCATCGCGGACTCCCGATCAGAACGGCCGCAATCACAAATCTCCGAGGCCTTCGGCCCTGCCCTCCGGTCCGACTTCGAGCAGGCGGAGCGTGTTCGTGGCGCCCTGGTTTTCCATGCTGTCGCCGCTGGTGATCATCACCCGGTCGCCTTCGTGCAGGCAGCCGAGCGCGTGCAGGCGGCGGATCGCTTCGCGGGCGGCTTCGCGCGGCGGCAGGCCGCGGGTATCGAAGTCGATCGGAAACACGTCGCGCATCATCGCCATGCGCCGGCGCGCGCCGTCGTGGCGCGACAGCGCGTAGATCGGCACCTCGGAACGGAAGCGCGACAAATAACGCGCGGTGCCGCCGGATTCGGTGAGCGCGATGATGGCGCGTACCTTGATGTGCTCGGCCAGGAACATCGCCGACATCGCGATCGCCTGATCGACGCGCGCCAGATTGCGCGGCGCCGCTTCGAAATCGGTGTCCATCTCGAACTGGCGCTCGGCGCCGAGGCAGATGCGCACCATCGCCTCGACCGCCTTGGTCGGGTAATTGCCGGCCGCAGTCTCCTGCGACAGCATCACCGCGTCGGAACCGTCGATCACCGCGTTGGCGACATCGAGCACTTCGGCGCGCGTCGGAATCGGCGATTCGACCATCGACTGCAGCATCTGCGTCGCGGTGATCACGACCTTGTTGCGTTCCAGCGTCTCGCGGATGATCTTTTTCTGCAGGCCGGGCAATTCGGCATCGCCGATTTCGACGCCGAGGTCGCCGCGCGCGACCATCACGACATCGGAGGCGTCGATGATCTCGCCGAGCAGCGGGATCGATTCAGCGCGCTCGATCTTCGCGACCAGGGCCGCATCCCAACCGGCCGCCTTGAGCAACGCGCGCGCCTCGTGCATGTCGGCGGCATTGCGGCAGAAGGAGACGGCGACGAAGTCGACCTTCAACTCGGCCGCGGTGACGATGTCGCGCTTGTCCTTGTCGGTCAGCGCGCCCAGCGACAGGCCGCCGCCGAGCCGGTTCAGGCCCTTGCGATCCGACAACTTGCCGTCGGTGAGCACGGTGGTTCGGATCTCGACGCCTTCGATCGCATCGACGCGCACCGCCATCAAGCCGTCGTCGAGCAGCAGCGTGTCGCCGACGACGACGTCGTTGATCAATCCCAGATAGCTCATGCCGACGCGGGTGCGATCTCCCATCGGCGCGTCGGCGCTGCAGATCAGCGTGAACGCATCGCCGGCCTGCAGCAGCACTTTGCCTTCCTCGAATTTCTCGATGCGGATCTTCGGGCCTTGCAGGTCGGCGAGCACCCCGACTTCGCGCCCGAGCTTGTGCGCGGCGTCGCGCACCGCCTGGATGCGGGCGGCGTGATGTTCCTTGGCGCCGTGCGAGAAGTTCAGGCGCACGATGTTGACGCCGGCGGCGACCAGCGCTTCGATCGCCCCGGGCGCATCGGAGGCCGGCCCCAGCGTGGCGATGATCTTGGTGCGGCGAAGCGGGGCATTGGGTGTGACGTGGCTCATGATTTCTTCCGTATCGATCGATCGTCAATGTAGCAGCCCGCGCACAGACGACCCACCGGTCGCGAGCGAGCCCGGCCTTTCTGGCATCCTCGCCGCATGCCGCACCCCGCCGCCCGCATCGACCTGCGCATCCGTTCGTTCGCGCAACTGTTCGACTCGATGGATCCGTCGCCCTTTCGCGAGAAAGCGCTGGACGACAAGGCCGCGCGCTGGCTGCTGGATTCGGTGCGCGAACATCCGCGCGACGCACCGCTGCAAGTCGTCGTGCATCTGCCGGAAAGCCTGCGCATCGCCGCGCACAATTTGCCGGACGCGATCCACAACCATTTCCGCTTCGAACTCGGCCAAGCGCGCCGCGAACTGCGCTGGCGCATGGGCTCGGGCTGGCGTGCGCTCGGCGTCGGACTGGCCCTGCTCGCAGGCTGCGTCCTGCTCGGCACGCTGATCTCGGCGCAATTCGGCGACAGCGCCCATGCCGGTCTGCGCATCATCGACGAAGGCCTGTTGATCCTGGGCTGGGTCGCGCTGTGGCGACCGCTCGACATCCTGTTGTTCGACCGCTTCGAACTGCGCGCGGGCCTGAGGCTGATCGAACGCCTGGTCGACGTGCCGGTGGAGCTCCGCTTCGCCGAAGACTGATTCAGCGCAGCAGCAACACCCCCGCGAACGCCGCGAGCATCGCCAGCAGTCCGGGCAACAGGTGCCATCCGAAACTGCGACCGCCGGTTGCGAACGCGACCATGGTCTTGCTGATCGTGTTGGTCGCGAACCCGATCATCACCCCG
>DATMVT010000277.1:0-10522 GCA_035562895.1 Patescibacteria group bacterium
CTTCAAAGGCCGCCTGCGGGCGCACCCATTGCGCGAAGGCGCGAACGGGCAACAGCAAGGCGGTGGCGGCCATCGCGAGCGCGCTGCCGGTGATGGTCAGGAAAGATCGGCGTTGCATGTTCATAAGCACTCCAGGGTTCGGATGGAATTCAACGCGGCGCGCCGTCGATCAGCCAGCGCACGATCAGGTCGAGGTCGGCGTCGGACAACTGCGCCATCGGCGGCATCGCGACGTCGCCCCAGGTGCCGGCACCGCCATTGCGGATCCGGCCCTTCAGGTACTCGGCCTCATCGGCCTTGCCCTTGTACTTGTCGGCGACTTGCTGGAAGCCGGGACCGATGATCTTGCCCTCGATGCCATGGCAGCCCAGGCAGCCGTTCGCGGTCAGCGGCGCAGTCGGCACCTTCGAGACTTCTTCGACCGCTTCGTCCTTGGTTTCCGGCATCGTGCGCGTGCCGCGGATCGCGCCGTATTCGCGGTTCTGCTTCAGCAACTCGCCGTGTGCCGCCTTGGCGAAGTCGGGCAATGCCGAAGACACCTCGACGGTCGGCCGGCAGTTCTTCATGCAGGCCTTGTTGGCCGTATCGGGCTTGCCGTCGATGTCCCACATGCCATGGTCGCGCGTCATGCCGTTGCGATTCGGCATGCGCGACTGCGCGTAGGCCATGGTCTTTTCGCTCAGCACGAAGTCGGCCGGCACGATCTCGGCCAGATTCAGCAAGTAGGCCAACACCGCATAGACTTCGTCGGGTTTCAGCGACTTCGGCTTGTCCCAGGGCATCGCGCGATGGATGAAGTCCCACAGCGTCGACACCGTCGGCATCTTCATGATCGTCGTGCGCGTGGTGCCCCCCTCCTTGAGCGCGGCAACGCGACCGGTCTCGATGTCCTGCAGCGTGGTGTTGCCGATCAGGGGCGGGAACACGTGGTTCGCATCGCCGAAATCGCCGTGGCAGGAACTGCACTTCTCGATCCACAACATTTCACCGTCGGCGACGCTGCCGGAACCGGGCGGCAGTCCGACGAAGTCAGGCCGGACGTCGATGTCCCAGGCCTTGATTTCGGCTTGCGTGGCGGCTCGACCGATGCCCGGATAGCCGCCGGCGCTGGCCGCGCTCGCGCACCACGCCAGGACGACGGCCACGAGCATGCGCATGCAGCGGTCAGCTGATCTGGACATTGGACACCTCGCCCGATGCGGCGACCTTCCACGACTGGATCGCGTTGTTGTGATAGACCGAGCGCGTGCCGCGCACCGCCCGCAGTTGGCCGTAGGTCGGCTGCACGAACCCGGTGTCGTCGATGACGCGGCTCTGCAGGATCGCCGGTTCGCCGTTCCAGACCCAGCCGATGTTGAAGCGGGTCAGCGCCTTGCTCAGGATCGGCGTTTCCAGGCGCGCGGTCTGCCATTGGTTGCCACCGTCGAAGGAGACATCGACGCGCTTCACTTTGCCGCGCCCCGACCAGGCCAGGCCGGTGACGTTGTAGTAGCCCTTGTCGAGCAACGTCTGGCCACCGGACGGCGAGGTGATGACCGACTTGGCTTCCTGGATCGAGCTGTACTCGCGCAACATGCCGTCCGGCATCAAGTCGGCGTAGCCGGAAGTTTCGTCCTTGGCGCCGTAGCGCTGGTCGCCCACTTCGAGACGACGCAGCCACTTCACCCAGGACACGCCCTGCACGCCCGGGACCACGAGGCGCAGCGGATAGCCGTTCTCGGGGCGGATCATCTCGCCGTTGCTGCCGAACGCGACCATGGCGTCGTCGAGCGCGCGCTCGATGCCGATGGTGCGGGTCATGCTCGAACCGTCGGCCCCTTCGGCGAGCAGGTACTTCGCGCGCTTCAGATCGATGCCGCAGTCTTCGAGCAAGGTCGAAAGCAGCACGCCGGTGTATTCCGAGCACGACAACATGCCGTGCGTGTACTGCACCGTCGGCACCGCGACATTGCCCCATTCCATCGCGGTATTCGCGCCGCATTCGATGAAATGGATGCGCGACACCTGCGGCAGGCGCATCAGGTCGTCCATGGTGTAGACCTTGGGCGTCTTCACCAGGCCGTTGATCATCAGCCGGTGCTTGGACGGATCGATTTCCACCCAGCCCTGATGATGGCGTTCGAAATGCAGGCCGGACGGCGTGATGATGCCGAACAGCCCCTGCAGCGGCGTGAACGCGACCGAGGCTTGCGCGACGCTGGCGAGACCGGGACTTTCGCGACGCATCAGATTCATCTCGTACTTCGCCGGCATGCCGTAGCCGCGATGCGCCACCGGCAAGCCGAGCGACGTCGTCCACGGCGGCAGTTCGAGAATGTTCGGGTCGCCGATGAAGCCCGGATCGGCTGCACGCACCGCACCGATGCCGGCAACGCCCGCGGCAGCGGCGGTGAACGCCTTGCGCATCCAGTCGCGACGCTGCTCGTCGAGGCCGTCCTTGTTGACGGTCTTGACGAAGTCGTTGCTCAGGAAAGATTCGGGAGCGCGCAACAGGCGTCCGGGCCGTGACGTGTCTTGGCTCATCGCTGCAACTCCCGCGTCTGTTTGTCGTCCAAGGCCGTGCGCGTGCCCAAGCACGACGCATGCCGCCGGCGCCGGTAGGATCGTGATGACGACTTCATCCGGATACCCGCCGCATGCGCCTGCCCGTTCTGCTTTTCGTCCTGCTCGGCCTGACCGATGTCGCGCATGCCGCGACGCTGCACCCGCAGCGTGTCGGCGACGGCGTGTACGCCTTCGAGGGCGAATCCGGCCAGGCGAATCGCGACAACCGGGGATTCACCAGCAATGCCGGCTTCGTGGTGACGCGTCGCGGCGTGCTCGTGTTCGACGCGCTCGGCACCCCGGAACTGGCGCGCGACATGCTCGCCGCGATCGCCACGATCACCCGCAAGCCGGTGCGGCGCGTCATCGTCAGCCACTACCACGCCGACCATGTCTACGGTCTTCAGGTGTTCCAGGCCGCAGGCGCCGAGATCTGGGCGCATCGCGACGGCCAGCGCTATCTGGCTTCCGATCTCGCACGCGAACGACTGGCGGAGCGCCGCAGAACCTTGGCACCGTGGGTCGACGCCGAAACCCGTCTGGTCGCCGCCACGCACTGGATCGACTTCGATGCCAGCGGCGAATCGACCTTCACGTTCGGCGGTCGACGCTTCCGCCTGATCCAGGCCGGACCTGCACACGCGCCCGAGGACCTGATGCTGTTCGTCGAGCGTGGTCGCGTGCTCTTTGCCGGCGACGTGTTCTTCAGCGGTCGCCTGCCCTTCGTCGTCGACGGCGATACGCGCGGATGGCTGGCGGCGATCGCACACATCAAGCGCCTCGGTGCCACGGTCGTGGTGCCCGGCCACGGCCCGGCATCGCGCGATGTCGAACGCGACCTGCAAACCAGCGAACGCTACTTGCACGTGTTGCGCCACGAGATGGGCGTCGCGGTCGATGCGCTGGAATCCTTCGACGAGGCCTTTTCCCGCATCGACTGGCGCGAGTTCGCTGCGCTGCCGACGTTCGATGCCGCGCATCGCCGCAACGCCTACAGCGTCTACCTCGAGATGCAGGCCGAACTGCTCGGCGGCATCCGCGAGGACGACGACTGATCGGCAGCGGGCGGAATCGCGGCGCATGCGGCTCAGTTCACGCTGCTGACGAGCGGACGCCCGAACGTGGTCCATTCGTGCATCGAGCCGTCGTACAGACGCACCTTGTCGACGCCCATGATCTCGCTGAGCACGAACCAGGCGCCTGCCGCCATGTGGCCGGTGTTGCAATAGACGATGGCGCCGCGCTTCGGTGTCACGCCGACGTCGGCGAGCACGTCGCGATATTGCGCCGGGCTCATGAACATCTGCGCTCGGCCGTTCTGGCGGGTCTGGATGTCGGGCGGAAAGTTCACCGCGCCGCGCACGTGACCTGCAGCGGCGACCGCCGGCTTCTTGTGGAACAGGCCGAGGTATTGCGGCAGCGGCCGCGCATCGACCAGCGTCGGCGCGCGCTTGCCGGGCTGAATCTCATTCATTTCCGCGAGCCAGGCATCGTCCAGGGCTGATGCCTGCCAGTCGCCTGCGGCCAGCGGACCCGGTGCGGCGGTCGAGATCTCGTATCCGGCCGCCAGCCACGCGGCATTGCCGCCGTCGAGCAGGGCCATGTCGCGATGCCCGTAGGTTTTCAGGCTCCAGTACAACCGGGCCGCCATGTCGAATTCGTCGAAGGTCTCGTTCTGCGCGGTGATGACGAGCGCATCGCCGCGATTCACGCCCAGCGCGCGCATCAAGGCCTCGATCTCGACGCCGGCGGGCAGCATCTTGTCGATCTTCTTGCCATCGACGATGCGGCTGACGCGGGTCTTTTCGAAGTCGACCAGGCGCGCGCCCGGGATGTGACCGCCAAGCGATGCCAGCACCTTGGCGCCGGACTTCGGATCGGTGGCGTATTCGGGCGCGGTGGTGAACAGGTCGAGGTCGCTGCGCACGTCGAGCACGACGACCTCGGCTCGATGCTCCTTCAGCCATTGCGCCGACACCACGACCCCGGGCAGGGGCGTCGTCGCCGATACCGGCAACACCAGCCAGGACAGCGCGACGGCGAACACACGGACAAGTTTCATGACGGTCTCCAGTTCAGCGCGGCGCGGGGGTGAGCCGCTCCAGCCAGGCAAATTGACGGGACAGATCCAGCGCGCATTCGGACAGAACGCTGCTGCGCCGGTCTTCGAAGTAGTTGGGCCGCGACGCGCGCGCGGCCTGCCAGCGCTCGTCGCGGCGCGCGATCAGCCAGTCGATCTGCGGGCGAAACAGTCGCACCACCGCTTCCAGCCAGCGGTGCACGAGGGCGAATCGCTTCGGCGTGCGCATCGCGAACCGATCCAGCAATCGTCGAAGCACGGCAGCGGCCTGCCAGCGTTCGTCGGTGACCCAGCGGTTGGTGGTGAAGGCGCGCAGCGGCAACCCGCTGGGTGCCATCGAGATCGCGACCAGATGCGTGAATGCCGGCGTGCCGGAGGCGACCTCGGGCGCGCGTGCGAACAGGTGGAAATGACCGTGCTCGCGATCGCTTCGCGGACCGGGATGCGAGTGGTAGAAGTAGCGGTAGCCGGTGTCGGCGTCGAACACGTCGTGTTCCGGATAGTGCGCCCATTGTTGCGGGACGCCATCGCCGACCAGCGCCGAAAGCACGTGGCGTTGCTTCCGCTGCAGCGCATGCATGACATCGAGCAGGCGCGCACCGGCCTCGCGCAGATCCGCGAGATCGCCGCGGCAGACGGTCAGCCGGGTGTCGAGGTGGCTCATGGCGGCTTCGCCCGGATTCCGCGCTCAGGCGCAGGGATTCTTCGGCTTTTTCTTCGGCTTCGGTGCACACGGGTTGTCCGGCTTCGCCTGCGCCGCCGGGGCAGTGGCCGGCGTCGCCGCAGCGTCCGCTTTGGCAGCTTCGGCGTCGGTGTCGGCATCGGCGGCCGCATCGGCAACGACCGCCGGCGTCCCGGCCACGGCCGGGGCAGCAGACTTGTCGGCCCCTTGGGCCATGGCGGCGGGCACGGCGGCGAGACTGCCGGCTGCGATCAGCAGGGCCGACAGCTGCGCGGTCAGCGAATGGGCACGGGGTGAATGTCGGCGAGTCGTCATTGCGGTTCTCCAGATGGACGTTGAGGCAGGTCGGTCAATGCTTCGCGGCGGGCTTGGTCGTGAGCCAGCCGACGACCGCCGCGACTGCGGTCAGCGCGATCAGCACCACCCAGTCGGGCACGTTCAGGAGTTGCGACAAGGTCTGGCCATCGGGACCGGGCATGGCTTCGAGCAACGGCGTCAGCGCATCGTAGGCGCCGGCAAACACCCAGGTGCCGAAGACGATGCCGACGAGAAACACGAGCCCGTCGATCTTGCCGGACATGAAGCCGACCACCGACGTGCCTGGACAGTAGCCGCCGATCGCCATGCCGGCGCCGACGCCGACGCCACCGAGCAAGGTCGCCCAGAGGTAGGTGGTCGGGACGTAGATTTCGTCCGCGGCCAACAGGCCACCCAGCCGCAACAGCCACAAGCCGAATGCACAGACGAGGATCGCCGTGAACATCACGTTGAATACCGCCCAGTCGCGGAATCGCAACTGCGCGGTGAGTTTGCAGGCGCTGGCGAAACCGGCGCGCTCGAGCGCGAAGCCGAAGATCAGCCCGCACACCAGGCCGGACACGATGCCGGTGTAACCGAGGGGAAAATTCATTGCCAAATCCTCCGCGTCGCCATGCCGATGACGCCTCCGGCGACGAAGAAGCCGCCGAGGAAGACGAACCCGGCCGTCGCCAGCGTGGCCGCGCCGGACAACCCGAGGCCGCTGGTGCAACCGAGCGACATGCGTGCACCGAATCCGGCGACGATGCCACCCACGAGCGCCATCGTCAGGCGACCGCCCTTGCTGAGCCGCGTCGGCCCGTCGACGCTCCACTTGAAGCGCCGCGCGCTGATCGCGCCGACCAAGGCACCGATCGCGACACCGAGTACCTGCCAGGTGATCCAGGCATCGAGCGGATTGTTGCCCTCCTCGACCATCGGGCCGAGATACGCGTTCGCCGCGGTCACGGCAGGCGCGACCACGTGCGCCGAGGTCGCCGCGACGGCCGTGGTGAAGCCGCTGCCGCCCAGGCCATGCCCGGTCAACAGGAAGGTGAAGAGCAGCCCGAGTCCGAGCAGCACGCCGGCGGCATGCGGTTTCCACAGCGGTTTTGCCTGATCGCTCACGACTCCCTCCCAGGTTGCGTCTTGGCGGAACGGGAGCGACCGGTCGCGATCTCCGCGAATACCCCTACCCGTATGTGGCGCGGACTGTTGCGGAAGGGTGGGGCGGTGTCAACCTTGCGCCGCAGCATTGCACTGCAACACATCGATTCCCAGAGCGCGCCACATCGTGGCACATTGTCGCCGGCCCTCACCGGATCCGACCATGACCCAGCACGACACCCGCACCCTGATCGCGACCTTCGCGATCTATCTGGGAATCTGCCTCGTGCTCGGCGTGATCGCGTGGCGGCGCACGACCAACCTCAAGGCCTTCATTCTCGGCGGGCGTTCGCTCGGTCCGTGGGTCACGGCGCTGTCGGCGCAGGCGACGGACATGTCCGGCTGGTTGTTGCTCGGCCTGCCCGGCTTCGCCTATCTCGCCGGCGTCGAGTCGGTCTGGCTCGCGGGTGGCCTGGTCGTCGGTACCTGGCTGAACTGGCGCTTCGTCGCACAGCCCTTGCGCGAACGCACCGAGGCGCTGGGCGATGCCTTGACCCTGCCCGCCTATTTCGAACGCGCCTTCGGCGATACCCGCGGCCTGCTGCGACCGCTGACCGCGGTCTTCATCCTCGTCTTCTTCGTGCTCTACGCGAGTTCGCAGTTCGTCGCCGCCGGGCGCCTGTTCGAGTCATTGTTCGGATTGCCGTATGCGTGGGCGGTGTTCTGGGGTTCGATCGTGATGCTGGCCTACACCTTCCTCGGCGGGTTCCTCGCGGTCTCGTGGTCGGACGTGCTGCAGGGCACGCTGATGTTCTTCGCGTTGCTGGCGGTCGCGCTGATGGGCCTGCACGTCGTCGGCGGCCTCGACGGCCTGCATGCCTCGATGAACGCATTCAACGCCGAACTGCTGGATCCGTTCACTTCCGCGGAGGGCGCGGCGCTGGGCTGGATCGGCATCGTCTCGTCACTGGCCTGGGGCCTCGGCTACTGCGGGCAACCGCACATCCTCGCGCGCTTCATGGCGATCCGCGATCCGCAGGCGATGTCGGTTGCGCGCCGCGTCGCGATGACCTGGCAGGTCACCGTGCTGGTGGCGGCGATGATCGTCGGATTCACGGCGCTGGGCGCCTTGCCGGTGCGGCTCGAAGGCACCGAAGCCGAGAAGGCCTTCATCCACATGAGCGCACAATTTTTCCCGCCGTGGATTGCCGGCATCTGCCTGGCCGGCGTGCTCGCGGCGATCATGAGCACGGCGTCGGCGCAGTTGCTGCTGTCGTCGGCAGCGTTCGCGGAAGACTTCTACCGCGGCCTGTTACGCAAAGATGCGGGACAGAGGGAGCTGCTCTGGGTCGGGCGATTCGCCGTGCTCGGTGTGGCCGCGATCGCGTTCGTGGTCGCGCTCGATCCCGGCAGCACGGTGTTGTCACGCGTCGGCGATGCCTGGGCCGGATTCGGCGCCACCTTCGGCCCGGCGATCGTGCTGTCGCTGTACTGGAAGCGCATGACCCGCGCCGGTGCCTATGCCGGCATCCTCGTCGGCGGCATCAGCGTCGTCGTCTGGATGTCGCTGGCGCATCTCGGCGGGATCTTCGCGCTGTATGCGATGGTGCCGGGATTCTTCGCCTCGCTGCTCGCGATCGTCGGCGCGAGCCTGCTCGGAAAGAACAGCCGCCCTCCCGCCTTGTCCGACCATCCGGAGCGCCCATGACGATAAAAACGATTCGCCTGATGCTCGTGCTCGCGGCCGCCGGCGCCGCATCGGCCGAAGACGCACAACGCGGTTCGCTCGGCACGGTCGACCACTTCGGCGGCTATGCGCTGGGCAATCTGGTGCCCCAGGGGGGCTGGGCTTCGGTGCTCGGCGCCGCGGCGGCGTTCCAGGTCGTCGATGTCTCGGGCAATCGCGCGCTGCGGGTCACCAGCAATGGCGGTGCGCTGCCGGCCGCCGTCGCACGCCCGATCCCGAGCCCGGATTTCGGCACCTTGAGCGCCGACGTTCGGGTCGCTGGCTTCAATGGTCAGTGGCAATTCCACACCTGCGGCCCGGGAACGCTGACGGCTTGTCTGCCGCACGGGTACTTCCTGCACGACGAGCTGGGCACCGGCATCCGGCTGCGCAGCAGCGACGGACAGCTTCGACGCTGGCAGTTGATACCCCAGTTGGTACCGGGAACGAATACCGAATTCGCCGTGCGAACACGCGCACTCGACGGCCACACCGTCTTCTTCCTCGGTGGTCGGCCGGTACTGATGGGCAGCGACGGGGATGCCGCCGCGGGCGTCAGCACGCAACCCTTCGCGAGCTTCGGTGTCGGCACCGGCCATGTCGGCAACGCGACCCAGAGCCTGACCATCGACAACGTCGACGACGTGTTGCTCGTGCCTGCCGACCCGCCAGGCAGCAGCGACCTGATGATGATGGCCAGCTTCGGCGCGTTGACCCTCGGCCAGGCGCCGCTGCAACGCCTGATCGTCGATGTCGGCGCATCGTTCGACATCAGCACGAACTACCACGGCGTCGGCGGCAACCTGTCGTCGGGCTGGATTCCGACCATGGAGATGTCGTCCTTGATCGGCTTCACCGGCTCCAGCAATTGCATCGGCGACAGCGTCACCGATGGTCCGAACCGCACCTGGTTCGGCAACACGATCTTCGACGCAGGCCAGGGCAATCACTTCGATTACTGCCACTCGCACTTCATCGCACCGGTGATTGCCGACGACTACGGCATCGACGCGCGCCTGGTCGCCGACACCGGCGCGACGGCGGACCCGTTCTCCGCCAACAACCTGATGCAGCTGCGTCTGGTGGTGATGTCGAACCTTCCCGGCGACCGCTGCAGCGGTTCCGGCGGCAGCGACTGCAACGCGCCCATTCCCGACGACGAAGGCAATGTCGGCCTGAGCGCGCGGATTCCGGTCCAAGGGTGCGCGGAGGTGCAGTCCGCGCGCGTCGGCGTGCAGATCGAACACGAGGCGATGCAGCACCTGCAGGTCGTCCTGCGTCCTCCGACCGGCGCCGGCGACGAGGTCGCGCTGTTCTCGCAGATCTGTCCCGAGAGCTACGCGCTCGATCTGGTGCTGGACGACGCCGCCGAGTTTCCGGCGGGCAGCAAGTGCCCGGCGCGCGGCATGGCCAAGCCGGAACAGCCGCTCGCCGAACTCGTCGGCCTGCCCGGCGATGGCGACTGGGAACTGATCGTCCGCGACCTCAACCTCGGCACCGAAGGTCGACTCCACCAGTGGTCGCTCGAATTGAACTGCTCGTCGGTGCTGTTCCAGAACGGCTTCGAGTGACGCCGACCTGCGCGCCGAAGCCGGACCGCCGCAACCTGCCGACGCTCGGGCCTGAGCCGGTCTTGCGCGAGCGTCGGCCACATCGCGTCTTGCCGTGGTGTCCGAACCGTCAGCGCATCTGGAAGAGATCCGGGTGGCATCGGTTCGCCGGCAGGCCGCGGGCGATGAAGTCCTGGCGCAGGGCCTGGCCGTAGCCCGGAGGGCCGCAGAACCAGACGCTGGCCGACCGCCAGTCCGGCACGGCGGCGCGGATGCGTTCTCCGTCGAAGACGCCGTCGCGGGGACTGACGAGCACATGCAGTCGCACCGCGGCGGCCGCGGCATCGACGATCAGTCGGTCAATCGCTGCCTGCTCGAGTTCCGCGGTGGGGTGGAACAAATCGATCGTCTTGCCGTCCGACATCGCGGCACGTTGCTTCATTCGTGCGATGAAAGGCGTGATGCCGATGCCGGCGCCGATCCAGATCTGACGGGGATGCCCATCGTTGAAGTCGAAGCAGCCATACGGACCCTCG
>DATMVT010000278.1:0-1766 GCA_035562895.1 Patescibacteria group bacterium
TCGGGCGCGCAATGCCGTAATCGCACGCGACAAATGGGTCTTGACGCTGCCTTCGCTGCAGGCCATGGCCTGCGCGGTGTCGGCGACATCAAGACCTTCCCAGATGCGCAGCAGGAAGGCCTGGCGCTGTCGGTTCGGCAACGCGCGCAAGGCCGCATCCAGCGCCGCCGCGGTCTCGCCGTCGGCCACCGCCTGCCAGGGTTGCGGGGCGTGGGGATCGGCGACCTGGGCGAAGGCGTCCTCGTCCGCTGCATCGCGACCGGCAAGGCGGTCGATCCAGCCGAACCAGCGCGAACGCACCTGATGACGCCGGTGGAAATCGAGCATGCGGCTGTCGAGCACGCGATGGAACAACGGTGCCCAGTCGCTGGCCGGCTTGTCGCGATAGTTGCGCACAAAGGTCAGCATGCAGTCCTGGACGATGTCGAGCGCGTCGTCGCGGCTGCCGACACCCAGTTCGGCCATGCGCAGCGCGCGCCGCTCGATGCCGCGCAGGAACGCTTCCAGCGCATCGTGGTTGCGGGCGGCCGGCGTACCGGCGCGCGGGGTCGCGGGGCGGTCGCTGTCCATCCAGTGCATCGCCAGGGTCGGGGTCATTGTAGGCGCGGTCAGGGGGATCGAAGGGTTGCAACGCAGCGGCGTGAAAACGGTTGACAGGGGATTCGACAGCCGCTCCGCCGCATTCCTGCAAGGTCCGGGTTTGCAGCTTAGTTCACAGGCGGACGGAAGCTTGTCAAGCGCCGCGGTGCCGGTCCGCCGGTCACCTTTCGTTGCTGACCGAGAATCGATAAAACATTGATTATAAAAGACTTAAATTTGTGGCTAGTTTTTGACCGGGCGACGCGCGGGCCGCGTCGTGCCGGGCTCGGCCGAGTTTGTTGGATGCTCAATCCACACAGTTATCCACAGAACATGTGGATAAGGGCATTTATCGATGTACATCAACTGGTTGACGCTCATTTCTCGACGATTGCTGAACTGCGGCCTCCGGCGGCGCCCGCGATGCCGATGTCGTCGCCGATTCGGCCCGTGGAACGCGTCGCTAGACTGCCGTCCCGACTTGATCGCGTTCCAATGACCGACGTCTTGCGCGTGGCCGTGCCTGCGCCCTTGCCCGAACTGTTCGACTACCTGCCCCCTGCTGGCCTGTCGGCGCGCGAGGTGGCCGTCGGCGCACGCCTGCGCGTGCCTTTCGGACCACGTGAACTGATCGGCGTGGTCGTCGAACATGCCCAGACCACGACGCAATCGCGCTTGCGCGCCGCACACGGGTTGTTCGATCCGACCCCGGTCTTTCAGGAACCGCTGTGGCGCAGCGTGCTGTGGGCGGCGCGCTACTACGCGTATCCGCTCGGCGAGGCACTGGCCAGCGCCTTGCCGGCCCCGGTGCGCGAGCGTCTCGACAGCGCGGTCGGCCATCGCGACCTGGTGCTGCGCCTGCGCCCTGATCCCGAATCCCGGCAGCAACTGCGCGCAGGCAGCGCACCGGCGCAGCTATACGACGCCCTCGTCGACGGCCCCTGCCACTGGACGACGCTGCGCGCACGGTTTCCGCAAGCGGCGGCTGCGAAACGGCGCCTGAGCCAACTGGGCCTGCTCGACACGCTGTCGCTGGACGATACGCCGCGACGCGTCACGATCGCGGCGCCGCCGCTGAATCCGGCACAGCAACAGGCGGTGACCCAGATCGTCGCGACGCTCGACGGATTCGCGACCACCCTGCTGGAAGGGATCACCGGCAGCGGCAAGACCGAGGTGTATCTCGC
>DATMVT010000279.1:0-2709 GCA_035562895.1 Patescibacteria group bacterium
GGCGATCCTGCATCCGGATCGGCGCGTGGTGCTGATCGAATCGAACGGCAAGAAGACGCGCTTCATGCGCGAGGTGAAGCGTTCGCTCGGGCTGGATGGCGTCGAGGTCGTCGAAGCCCGCGCCGAAGCGTATCGACCGCCCGCTCCGCTGGCCGCCGCCACAGCGCGCGCCGTCGCACCCATCAGCGAACTCGCCGGCTGGTGCCACGACTGGCTCGCCCCGGGCGGCCGCCTGCTGGCGATGAAGGGCCCTGGCCACGCCGAGGAACTGGGCACGATCCCGCCCGGCTACCGCTTCGTCGCCATCCACCCGCTGAGCGTGCCGGGGCTGGATGGCGAGCGGGTGGTGGTGGAACTCGCCCGCATCTAACCCTCCCCTTCGTGCAGCGAGGGGAAGGCCGGGAGGGGGTCGCTCTCGGGTATCATCCGCGGCCCGGCGCCCGTTGGCGCGTAGGCCGATCCTGCCCATGACCCGCATCATCGCTGTCGCGAACCAGAAAGGTGGCGTCGGCAAGACCACGACGAGCGTGAACCTCGCGGCGGCGTTGGCCGAGGCGCGGCGCAAGGTGTTGCTGATCGACCTCGATCCGCAGGGCAACGCGACCATGGCCAGCGGCGTCGACAAGGCCACGGCCAAGCCGAACGGCTGCGAAGTCCTGCTGGAGGAAGTGCCGCTGGAACGCGCCATCGTGCCCTCGCCCGGCGGTTACGACCTGCTGCCCGGCAACGCCGACCTGACCGCGGCCGAGATCAAGATGATGGACGAGATCGCGCGCGAGACGCGGCTGCGCACCATCCTCGACACGGTCAAGGACAAGTACCACTTCATCCTGATCGACTGCCCGCCGTCGCTGTCGCTGCTCACGCTGAACGCGCTCACCGCCGCCGACGGCGTGCTGGTGCCGATGCAGTGCGAATACTTCGCGCTCGAAGGCCTGACCGCGCTGCTGAACACGGTCAAGGCGGTGAAGACGCGCCTGAATCCGAAGCTCGAGCTCGAAGGCATCCTGCGCACCATGTTCGACCTGCGCAACAACCTCGGCAACGACGTCTCGAACCAGCTGGTGAAGCATTTCGGCGACAAGGTCTTCCGCACCGTCGTTCCGCGCAACGTGCGCCTGGCGGAAGCGCCCTCGCACGGCTTGCCGATCTCGATGTACGACCGCGAATCGCGCGGCGCGATCGCCTACCTCGGCCTCGCCGGCGAAATGCTGCGCCACGAACGCAATGCCAAGCCGGCCACCGCCGGCCCGACGAACTGACGGAGCCCGCGATGGCGACCAAGAAGCAACCACGCGGCCTCGGCCGCGGCCTCGACGAGCTGTTGCGCCTCAACACCAGCGACGGCGACGGCGGCGATTCCGCGAACAGCGGCGACCTGCGCACCCTGCCGGCGAACCAGCTGCAGCCCGGTCGCTACCAGCCGCGCACCGGCATGGACCCGGAACGCCTCGCCGAGCTGTCCGAGTCGATCAAGGCCCAGGGCGTGATCCAGCCGATCGTGGTGCGCGGCATCGGTCGCGACCGCTACGAAATCATCGCCGGCGAACGCCGCTGGCGCGCGGCGCAACTGGCCGGACTCGCGGACGTGCCGGTGGTGGTGCGCGACGTGCCCGACCAGGCCGCGATCGCGATGGCGCTGATCGAGAACATCCAGCGCGAAGACCTCAATCCGCTCGAGGAAGCGACCGCGCTCAGCCGCCTGATCCTCGAATTCGACCTCACCCACCAGCAGGCCGCGGAAGCGGTCGGGCGCTCGCGCGCGGCCGTCAGCAACCTGCTGCGCCTGCTCGACCTGCCCGAAGCGGTGCGCGTGCTGTTGGAAAAACATCGCCTGGAGATGGGCCATGCGCGTGCGCTGATCACCCTCGAGGCGCAGCGCGCGACCGCGCTCGCGCTCGCCGCCGCCGACGGCGGCTGGAGCGTGCGCGAACTCGAAGAGCGCGTGCGCAACGAACAGGCCGCAAAGGTCGGCGGCAAGGCGAACGGCCAGAAGAAGCCCGGCGCCGACCCGAACATCACCCGCCTCGAGCAGGACCTGTCCGAAAAGCTCGCGACCCGCGTGAACATCCAGCACGCCCGCAACGGCCGCGGCAAACTCGTGATCGCGTATCACAGCATCGACGAACTCGACGGCATCCTCGAACGCATTCGTTGATCGCGACAACTATTGCGTATTGCAATAACTGTTTGCGGGCCCGATCGTCCTTGGGTGAGAGTGGTCACCAATCGACGACTGGTCGAGTTCGCTGCCCGGCATCCGGAAGCCGCGCGTCCGCTGCAGGCATGGCGACAGCTGATGGAAGCGCAGTCTTACGCAAGCTTCGGGGAACTCCGCCAGTGCTTTTCCAGCGTCGACAAAGTCGGTGACCTGCACGTCTTCGACACACGTGTGGTCGAACTGGCCGATGTGCTCGTCGATTCAGGCCAGGCCGAGACCGGCGCGGCTCTGGAAGACCTGTTCGTCGTCATCACGGAATTGATTGCGGACTACGACCGACGGCACTTCTTGCTGCCTACGCTACCGCCACGGGACCTGCTGCGCTTCCTGATGGAGCAGCATGGTCTGACCCAGTCCGATCTGCCGGAAGTGGGCAACCAAAGCGTCGTATCCCAAGTGTTGTCGGGAAAGCGGCAACTCACGGCGCGCCATATCGCCTTGCTCTCCATGCGCTTCGACGTTCCTGCCGACGCATTCATCGACAAGAT
>DATMVT010000280.1:0-4316 GCA_035562895.1 Patescibacteria group bacterium
CCTCGGGCACCGGCTCGCCCTCGGCGCGCAGCTGGCCCTCCCACTTCGACACCACGGCCGTGGCCACGGAGTTGCCGATGACGTTGGTGGCCGAACGCGCCATGTCCAGGAAATGGTCGATGCCCAGCAGAAGCAGCAATCCCGCCTCGGGCAGGTTGAACTGCGCCAGCGTGGCCGCGATCACCACCAACGACGCGCGCGGCACGCCGGCGATGCCCTTGGAAGTGACCATCAGCACCAGCAGCATCGCCACCTGCTGGCCCAGGCTCAGCTCGATGCCGTAGGCCTGGGCGATGAACATCACCGCGAAGGTGCAGTACATCATCGAGCCGTCGAGATTGAACGAATAACCGAGCGGCAGCACGAACGAGGCGACGCGGTTGCTGCAACCGAATTTCTCGAGCTGCGCCAGCGTTTTCGGATAGGCCGCTTCGCTCGACGCGGTGGCGAACGCGAGCATGGTCGGCTCGCGCACGGCTTTGAACAGTGCCAGCGCACGCGGGCCGATGACCATGAACGCGGCTGCGAAGAGCAAGCCCCAAAGGATGACGATGCCGAGATAGAACTCGCCCATGAACAGGGCATAGGTCTGGAAGATGCCGGGACCGCTCTTCGCGATCGCCGCAGCCACGGCGGCAAACACCGCGAATGGTGCGAACCACATCACCAGCATCGTCACTTTCAGCATCACGTAGGATACGCCCTCGAGCGCATCGACCAGCACCTTGGCCTTGTCGCCGACCCCGGCGCAGCCGATGCCGAAGAAGATCGAGAACACGACGATCTGCAGGATCTCGTTCCGGGCCATGCCGTCGGCGATGCTGGCCGGAATCAGGTGGGTGATGAAGTCCGCGAGCGACATCGACGATGCGGCGATGCCCGACGAGGCGGCGGCATCGGGCAGCGGCAGGTTCAGCGCGATGCCCGGCTGGAACAGGTTCACGAGCACCAGGCCGAGTCCGAGCGACATCAGCGAAGCCGCGACGAACCAGAGCATCGCCTTCAGGCCGAGTCGGCCGACCACGGCCATGTCGCCCATCTTGGCGATGCCGACCGTCAGCGTTGCGAACACCAGTGGCGCGATGATCATCTTGATCAGGCGCAGGAACATGGTCGTGACCAGTCCCAGATAGGCCACGGGTTCCGTGGTGTCGATCCCGCTGGCATGGATGGCATACCCTGCAATCGCACCCAGCACGAGTGCAATCAGGATCCAGAGGGTGAGCTTGTTGCTGCTGCCAGACGAAGCGGGTGCGGCCATGCGGTCCTCGGGGAATGCTCGGAAGTTGCCGACCATAAAACAAAAAACCCGCCCGGAGGCAGGTTTCCTGAAGTGGTGGGCGGTGCAGGTTTCGAACCTGCGACCCCTGCCGTGTGAAAGCAGTGCTCTACCGCTGAGCTAACCGCCCGTGATTCGTTGCCCGAATTTCGGGGCGCGGACTATAAGCGCAGCGTGCGCCCGGGTCAACCGGACGGGTGTCCGGCGCGGGCGGATGTCGGGGCATGCTTGGTCGCTCCGGCGAGCACGCGCGATGGTCGGTGCTTTGCGCGCAGTTCACGAGCGGAGACTAGACTCGGAGCATGGCGGATTCTGGAGGTGGGTCTTGAAGCGATTCCTGAGTGTGCTGGCTCTCGCCCTGGGGGCCTTCGCTGGCTTGGGTGCGGATGTCGTCCAGGCGGCCGAGGAAGGCTACGTGATCCGTTGCCAGTCGAAGCGCGACCGCGACAATTACTGCACGGCCGATACCAGTGGCGGCGTCGTCTTGCGCAAGACCTTGAGCAGTTCCCCGTGCGTCGAAGGCGACAGTTGGGGCTACGACAAGACCGGTATCTGGGTACGCAAGGGTTGCCGCGCGGACTTCGACGTGCCGCGCGCCTACAGCAGCGGTCGCGGCTGGAGTTCGCAGCGCGGCTACGGTCGCTACTACCGCGACGGGAATCCGGCCCAGGCGGGGGGCGCCGAGCGCGTCGTGTGCGAAGCCAAGGGCAAGGATCGCGTGGTCTGTCCCGTCGATGGACTCAGGGATGTCGATCTGGTCTACGAGCGCAGTCGCGAGCGCTGCCGGTTCAACGTGAGTTGGGGCTACGACGACAAAGTGATCTGGGTCGATCAGGGATGCCGGGCCGAGTTCCTGGTGAACTGATCAGGACGGACGTTTCTTCGCCGCCGCCTTGCGCGGGGCGCGCCGTTTCGCGGCGGCCTTGCGTGTCGGCGCCACCGGCACGTCGATGCGTTTCCGCTTCGGTTTGACGTCGGTTTCGGGCAACAGCGGGACGTCTGCGGTCGGCGCCAACTGCGTCATGCGTTCGCGCCAGCCGCGCATCATGTCGAACGCCTGGTCGACGGCGGTGCGCGCCGATTTCGTCGCCCAGTCGGTCAGTTGCGTCGGGTTGATCATCACCGCCGAGCGCATCAGTTCCGGCCACTGCTTCAAGCTGGCTTCGCGCATCTTGCAGAGCTTTTGCGCGCGGCTGCCGATCGCGTAGGTCACGGCGATGTTGGTCGCTGCCGCGGTGCCGATCTTCGCCAGCGGCCAGGCCTTGATCAGCAGTCGTGCGGCAAGGCCTTTGCCCAACGTCTCGGCGATCACCTGCCCGGTGCGCTTCGCGATCTCGTCGGCGCCGATGTTCGTCGCCGCGATGCCGAGCACCGCCATCTTCTCGGCGCCGGGCGGCAGTTCGAAGTCATATAGCGCAAAGGTTTCCAGGACCAGTTCGGCCTGCAACACGCTGACCAGGGCGGTGTCGGCCAGTGGCCCGAGCGCGAATGCCGCCAGCCTGCCGACGCCGGGAATGGCGCCGGTCAGCGCCGACAACGCACCGACGGCACCGGCCTGCAAACACTTCGAACGCACCAGTGTCTTGTGCAGCGCGTCGCGACCGGCTTTCGGATGCGCCTTGCGCAGGCGTTCGACACGACGCAGGGCAGCATCGCGATCGGCATGGCTGACGGCATCCCACAACGAAAGTCTGGATTGGCGCATGTGCCGATCATGGCGGCAGTCGTGGCAATCCGCCACGGATGCGTCGCGCCGCTGGCAACGCTACGCTTCACGGCCCGATTTGCAGGTGTTGCCCGATGATCGACTACGACCGCTACGACCGCATCCGCGCCGTGCAATGGCAGGGTGACGCCCTGCGCCTGCTCGATCAGCGCGTGTTGCCGTTGCGCACCGAATTCGTCGCGTGCGCGACGGCGGACGAGGTTGCGGCCGCCATTCGCAACCTGACCGTGCGTGGCGCGCCGGCGATCGGCATTGCGGCGGCGTACGGTGTCGCGCTGGCGGCGAAGACGGTGGCGGATGCGTCGACCGGACAAGTGCATGCGGATGCGCTGCGCGAGGCTTTCACGGTGCTGCGCGCCTCGCGCCCGACGGCGGTGAACCTGTTCTGGGCGCTGGACCGCATGGCACGCGTGCTGGGCGAAGCGGCTTCGGTCGAGCGATTGGAGCGCGAGGCCATCGCGATCGAGCGCGAGGACCTGGCCGCGAACCGGCGCATGGGCGAACTCGGCGCCGCGTTGATCGCGCCGGATTCGGGCGTGCTCACGCACTGCAACACCGGTTCGCTCGCGACCGCCGGCTTCGGCACCGCACTTGGCGTGATTCGCGCCGCATACGCGCAAGGTCGCCTGTCGCGCGTGTTCAACACCGAGACGCGACCGTGGTTGCAAGGCACGCGCCTGACCGCGTGGGAGCTGTTGACCGACGGCATTCCCGCCAAGCTCATCGCCGATGCCGCGGCGTCGCACCTGATGTCGACCGGTGCGGTGCAATGGGTCGTCGTCGGCGCCGATCGCATCGCCGCGAACGGCGACACCGCGAACAAGATCGGCACGCTGCAACTCGCCGTCGCGGCGCGCCATTTCGGCGCGAAGTTCATGGTCGTCGCGCCCGCTTCGACGGTCGACATGGCGATGCCGAATGGTCGCGAGATCCACATCGAATTGCGCGAACCGAAGGAACTGCTCGAACACGCCGGTCAGCGCGTCGCGGCCGCCGGCGTGGACGCCTGGAACCCGGTGTTCGACGTCGCTCCGGCCGAATTGATCGATGCCCTCGTCACCGAGCGCGGCGTCATCGAAAAACCCGACTCGGCGAAGATGGCGGCGATGTTCGGAACCACCTGAAAACGCGGGCGTTCCGACCACGTTTCCTGCTACAATTCGACACTTCACGCGACCCTTTTTCAGCCGTCCGGGGCGGCGTGCAATCGACTGATTCTGCAGGGATTCCTGATGTCCGAGTTCGCCAAGGAAATTATCCGCGTCAACATCGAAGACGAGATGCGCCAGAGCTACCTCGATTACGCCATGA
>DATMVT010000281.1:0-6852 GCA_035562895.1 Patescibacteria group bacterium
GCCCCGAAGGCGACAACTACCGCGACCAGATCAACGCCGTGGCGCGCTATTCGGTCAGCGGCGGGTTGTGCACCGGTCAGTTGATGAACAACACCGCGCAGGACAACAAGCGCTATTTCTCGACCGCGAACCACTGCATCAGTGCGCAGTCGAGCGCCGACAGCGTGGTTCTCTACTGGAAGTACGAAAATCCGACCTGTCGTGCGCCCGGCTCCAGCGAGAGCGGTACGCCAGTTTGTTCGAATCCTTTCGATCCAGCTTGCTATGCAGCTTCTTCAGTCGTGCAGACCGGCGGCGCCCTGTTGCGCGCGACCCATCAGCCTTCGGACACCACCTTGCTCGAGCTGAATACCGAGGTGCCCGCGGGTGCGACGCCGTTCTGGCTCGGCTGGGACCGCGGAACGACCGTGCCGGGTTCGGCCGTCGGCATCCATCACCCGTCCGGTCATGAGAAGCGCATCAGTTTCGAGAACAATCCGTTGGTCAGCAGCGACGTCGGTCCGGCCGGCGTGCCCGGCACCCGGCACTGGCATGTGCCGGGCTGGGATCTGGGCACCACCGAACAGGGATCGTCCGGTTCGGTGTTGCTGAACCCGCAGAAGCGCCTGGTCGGCGTGCTGTCGGGCGGCGCCGCGAGTTGCTCGTTCAATTTCGACGACTATTACGGCCGCCTCAACGTCGCTTGGGAAGGCGGCGGCACGGCGGCGACCCGCGTCAGGGACTGGCTCGACCCCAGCGGCAGCGGCGCCACCGCGATCGACGGCAAGTCGAGCTGCAACCGCCCGAACGTGACCCTGACCGTGGACGCGAATGCGCGCGCCGGTGCCGGCGTCGTGATCGGCGTGCAGATCACCGGCGGCAGCGGCCCGTACCGGGTCGACTGGGACATCGACGGCGACGGCGTCATCGATCGCCGCAAGACCGGCGTGGCCGCGACCACGGACGAGCAGCCGTTCTATCCCAGCCGGCGCAGCACCACGGTGTCGGCGACCGTGGTCGATGCCGTCGGCTGCACGACCACCGTCTCGCAGCCCCTGAACGTGCGCGGTCCGCAGCTCGCCGCCACGGCCAACGGCTCGGCCTCGCAGGCCTGCGGCGATGGCGATTCGAACATCGAACCCGGCGAAATCTGGAACGTGCCGGTGCGCGTCGGCAACAGCGGCGAATTCGCGATGGAGGACGCTTTCGCGATCTTCACCGGCGGCAGCGCGGTCGGTACCGGCAGTGGCGGTGGCAGCAGCGGCGTCAGCGACAACTTCGGCTATCGCGCGCTGGCCAGCGCCACCTCCGCCTCGTGCCGCTACCAGCCGGTCGACATGAGCGGCGCCAGCGCGCTCGTGCCGAGCGTCGGACCGCATGTGTCCAATGCGCCGGCCAGCGATGAAGGTTTCGTCGCCGGCCTCAGCGTCGGTGGTGCGGCACCGTTCAAGTTCTACGACCGCGACATCACCAGCCTGCTGATGTCGACCAACGGCTACCTGTCGACGAATCCGTCCGATGGCGGCGACGACTACATCGCGGACTGCGGCGTCGACAGCCACGAGGGCGTCATCGACGGTCGCGTGCAGGTGCTGCACGACGACCTCGTCATCCAGGCCGGCGGCAGCCTCAAGCATCGCCACTTCAGCACCTGCCCGCGCGCGGCCGATGCCGGCGACGCGAGCCAGGGCTGCACCGTGTTCGAGTGGCGCAACATGGGGCGTTATGCCAGCAGCGGCGCAGCCACCGGCAATGCCGTGTTCCAGACGATCCTGTACGACCAGAGCTACGAGATCGTGCACCAGTACATCACGGCCGATCCGGTCAGTGGCAGCGAGGCCTCGATCGGACTGCAGAGCCCGGACGAGAGCATCCGCTTCGACTATCGCTGCGACAGCGCGAACGCCGCGCCCGCCGCCAGCGCCGTGTGCTTCTTCCACCCGACGGCGCTGCCTTCGGCGCTCGCGGAAGGCGAGGTGCATGTGGTCTCTGCGGCGAGTGCCCTCGGCAACCTGGCCGCGTCCGGGAACGCCGACGTCACCGTGAAGGCCTATGTCGATCCGGGCGCGCAGTGCGGATCGCGCGCGGTGGTCAGCTACCTCGGTGGCGTCGACGATCACGTCTACAGCTTCGCGCCGACCAAGGTGCTCGATGTCGCGATGCCCGCGGCGGGCAACTGCCAGGTCGCGACGCAATGCGCGGCGCAGGTGCAGAGCGTCGGCGCCTTGCCCCAGCCGGGCGGCCTGTACCTGAATCCGAATCGCAGCGGCAACGGCCAGAACCTGTTCAATTACGGCAACATCCTGAGCACCGCCTGGTTCACCGGCAAGGCCGACCGCACCCCGGTCTGGTACATCGTCAACGGTGAATGGAACCCGGCGCTGGCGCAGGCGCCGGCGACCATCTTCAAGGTCACCCGGACCTCGTCGTCGCCGTTCAGCACGGCGGTGACGACGGCGGGCTCGGCGCAGTTCACGCGAGGCGACGACGATTCGGTCTACATCAATACCTGGGAGTTCAACGGCGTCTGGGCCGCGGACAAGCTGGTGCGCGCGTTTTCGCCGAGCGCGGTGCCGAATCCCAACCACTCCGGCGGCTGGTTCAATCCGGACCAGTCGGGCTGGGGCGTGGTCATCGACGAGCATCGCGTCAACAACCAGGACGCGACCGGCTTCCTCGGCTACATCTTCGACGACGGCAACGAGCCGCGCTGGGCCCTGGGCGAAGAGCCCAACAGCGCCGGCTCGATGGCGCTGAACACCTACCTGGTGCATTGCCCGTCCTGTCCGCGCTTCGAGGACTTCGGTGCGTTCCCGCTGCCGGCCGGGACCATCAGCCGCAGCTACCAGTCGCAGACGACCGGCACGCTCGACACGAACATCGTGTTCCCGGCACCCTTGAGCGGCAGCTGGAGCCGCACCGCGTTGCCGATCCAGATGCTCACCCCACCACCGAGCGCCCCATGATTCGACACTGGATTGTCCTGCGTCACGCCCACGCCGAAGCGCAAAGCGCCGACGGCCAAGATTTCTCGCGCGAACTGTCCGAACGCGGACGCGACGAGGCCCGTCGCGCCGCCGATGCACTGGCCGCCATGCTCGGCGGACGCGTGCCGCGCATCCTGGCATCGCCGGCCGCACGCGCCGAGGCGACCGCCCAGATCGTCGCCGACCGCCTCGGCGACACGGTCGGATTCAATGCGCGCATCTACGAGGCAACCCCCGGTGACCTGCTCGACGTGTTCAACGCCACCGGGCCGACCGAGACCGTGCTGCTGGTCGGGCACAACCCGGGCGTCGAGGAGCTGGTGGCCCTGCTCGTCGATGGCCGTTCGCAGGCCCATCGCGGCATGCCGACCTCGGGCATGGCGGTGATCGACGTGCCGGACGGCATGGTCGAACCCGGACGGGGCCAGTTGCGGGCTTTCTGGGCGCCCTGACCGGGTCCGGATGCGCGCCTTCGTCGCGGTCGTCGGGTTGCTGTTGTTGCCCGCGCTTGCGGCGCGGCCGGACACCGATCGCGACCTGACCTTGGACGCGGACGCGTCGCGCGTGCACTTCCAGCTGCAGGCGCTGGGCTGGTTCCCGGTGCGCGGCGACGCCCGTGCCGAAGGCAGCATCCAGGTTCGCGACGCGCTCGCGGCGATCGACGTGCGTGTGCCGCTCGCGTCCCTGCAGATGAATCGGGCCGGCTACCGCGACTGGGCGCTGTCACCGGAATTCTTCGCGGCGGCGCGTCATCCCGAGATCGGTTTCCGCGCCACCGCGATCCCGCTGCAGCGCTTGCACGACGGCGGCGAGATCCTCGGCGAGTTGCGGGTGCGCGGACAGGCGCGCCCGGCGCGATTCGTCCTCGTCGCCGGCGATTGCGCCGAGACGGCCGCCCACTGTCGCGTCCAGGCCACGGGCGAGTTGTCGCGGCGGGCGTTCGGCATGCGCACGCGCCGTTACACGTTGGGCGACCGCATCCGCATCGTGCTCGACCTGCGCCTGGTGCCCGCGCCATGACGTCGATGCCGGGTTGGAGAAGCAGCGCGACGCGTGCATCGCTCCTGCTGCTGATGCTCGTGGTGGGCGGCTGCGCCGACCATCGCCGCCTGATCCGCGAGGCCGGCGAACTGGTCGAGCAAACGCGTCCGCTCGACACGACGTGCAGCCGCATCGACCGTTGCGCGATCGATTCGCCGCTGGTCGCCGACGCCGACGCGCGCACCCGCGATGGCGGCCATGGCGTGATCCTGCTCAGCGACGCCGAAGCCGCGCTGGTGGCGCGCCTGCACCTGATTCGTGCCGCGCGCGAGTCGATCGAACTGCAGACCTTCATCTTCGCCGACGACGATGTCGGCCTGCTGATGCTGGGCGAATTGCTGGCGGCGGCGCGGCGCGGCGTGCGCGTGCGCGTGCTCAGCGACCAATTGTTCTCGATCGAGAATCGCCGCTTTCTCGCGCGCCTCGCGCGCGAACACGTCAACTTCGAGTTCCGCTTGTACAACCCGACCTTCAATCAGGCGCGCACCGCGCCGATCGAGTTCGCGGCCGGCATCGTCTGCTGCTTCCTGCGCTTCAACCAGCGCAGCCACAACAAGCTGCTGCTCGTCGACGGCCGCTTCGGCATCGTCGGCGGGCGCAACATCGAAGAGCGTTACTTCGATTTCGGCGAGATCTACAACTATTACGACCGCGACCTGCTCGTCTACGGCCCGGTCGGGACCGAGATGCAGACGTCCTTCGATCGCTTCTGGAGCCATCCGAAGACGGTCCCGCTGGCCCAGCTCAAGGATGTCGCGCAGCGCATCGTCGAGGCCGGCCCGGATCCGGCGCCGCTGCCGGCACCGACACTCAAGCACGGTGAGCGGCTGGTGCGGGTTCAGGCGCTGGCCGAGGATGCGGTGTTCCTGCGGCGGGCACTGCTCGATCACGCCCTGACCGTGGCCGAGGTCGAATACTTCTCCGATCCGCCGGACAAGCCGAACGTCTCCGAACGCAGCGAGCACGAAGACCTCACCGCGCGCATCGCGCGCATCGTCACCGATGCCGAACACGAGATCGTGCTGCAGACGCCCTACCTGGTGCTGTCACGACCGGCACGCCGGGCGTTCCAGACGCTGCGGCGCGAGCATCCGGAGCTGCGCGTGGTGGTGTCGACCAACAGTCTGGCGGCGACCGATGCATTTCCGGTCTACGCGATCTCGCACAAGCGGCGCCGCCTGTACCTCGAGACCCTCGGCTTCGAGATCCACGAGTTCAAGCCCTACCCGGGACGCAGCGAAGCCGCGATCGAAGCCAAGAAGCCGCCGGGCATGGTGCGCTCGGCACTCAAGATCCGCACCCGCAAGGCCCTGCCCTTGCGCCGCGACAGCGTCCGCCGCGGCCTGCATGCCAAGTCGATCGTGATCGACGGCCGCATCAGCATGATCGGGTCGCACAACTTCGATCCGCGTTCGGAGGGCTGGAACAGCGAGAACGGCGTGATCGTGCGCGATGCCGGGTTTGCCGCGGCGCTGAAGCGGGCCATCGGCCGCGACATCGCCCCGGACCAGAGCTGGGTCGTCGCGAAAAAGCCGGACCGCGGCCTGCTGACGCCGATCAACCAGGGCATCGAGTACGTCTCCGAGCGCCTGCCGGTGTTCGACCTCTGGCCCTGGCGCTACGCCACCAGTTACGAATTGCGCCCGGAATGCGCGCCGTTGCGCACCTCGCATCCGGACTTCCACCTCTGCTATGTGCGCGTCGGCGACTTTCCCGAGGTCGATCTCGCCCCCAAGGGCATCTACACGCGCATCATCACCGCTTTCGGCGTCGGACTGTCGCCGATCCTTTGAAGCCATCGTCCTGCATTTGACGCTGCGGTGGCCGCTGGCTAGTCTGCGGCGGGTTCTAGACGAGGGTTTGCCATGGGTTTGTCGATCAACATCGAGCTGTCGGACAACGATCTGGATCATTTCCAGGAAGTGCTCAAGCGCGCGCACCAGACCGCCGGCAGCAAGTCGTCGCGGGAAATCACCGATGCCGCCTCCGGGTTGCTGGCCGACGCCCATTCCAGCCGTGCACCGGAATTCATCACCGAGCGTCTGGCCAAGCTCGACGCGCTGATCAACATGGTGCACGACGAGGGCTGGGGTTTGCCCGAGGAAGACCGCGCACGCGTGCTGACGGCGTTGACCTACTTCGCCGACCCGAAGGACGTGATCCCGGACAACGTACCGGTGGTCGGATACCTCGACGACGCGATCATGATCGAGCTGTGCGTGCGTGAACTGAAGCATGAAGTCGAGGCCTATGCCGACTTCTGCTCGTTCCGAACCCACGAAGCCGAGGAACGCGGTCTCGATCCGGCGACGATGGTCCGAGCCGACTGGATGGAAGAACGCCGCCAGGAACTCCAGGAGCGCATGCGCCGCCGCCGCGATCGCGACGGGTACGCCAGCTCCTCCGGCGTCGGCATGTTCCGCTTCCGCTGAGCCGGTCATTCAATGATGTGAACAGGGCAGCTTCGGCTGCCCTTTTCATTCCGGCACCGGCGCGGCGATGATGCGGCGTCATCGGCAACGACACAGGCGAATTCGATGCACGGCATGCACTGGCTGGAACAGGCGCTGATCCTGCTGCTCGCGGCGGTGGTGGCGGTGCCGATCTTCACCCGCTTCCGGCTCGGCGCCGTGCTCGCCTACCTGTGTGCCGGCGCGCTGATCGGACCGCATGCGCTCGGTTTCGTCGACAGCGGCGAGCAGCAGTTGGCGGTTGCCGAGCTGGGCGTGGTGCTGCTGATGTTCGTGGTCGGCATGGAGTTGTCGCCGGCGCGCTTGTGGCTGATGCGGCGTGCGGTGTTCGGCCTCGGCAGCCTGCAGTTCGTCGTGACCGCCGTCTTGTTCGC
>DATMVT010000282.1:0-8588 GCA_035562895.1 Patescibacteria group bacterium
GCGCCAGCTTCATGTTCCAGCGTGTGGCCGCACCCGAATTCGGTGCGCTCGCGCTCGCGGAACTGCGCCTCGCCTTGGGCGCTCTGGTCCTGCTGCCCTTCCTGTGGCGTGCGCGGCACTTCTTTCCGCTGCGCGCCTGGCCGATGCTGGCCTTGCTGGGCGCGATCAATTCGGCCGTGCCATTTGCGCTGTTTGCCTACGCCGCACAGCGTGCGCCGGCGGGCATCGGCGCGATCTGCAATGCGATGGCGGTGCTGTTCACGGCCTTGATCGCATTTCTTTTCTACGGCGAAAAGATCGGATTGCGTCGCGCCGCGGCGCTGTTCGCCGGATTCGCCGGGGTGGTCGTGCTGGCCAGTGCCAAGACCGCCGGCGCCAGCGTCGGCATGGCGGTCGCCGCCGGCACCGCTGCTGCATTCTTGTACGGCATCGGCGCAAACTTGATCCGCAGTCGCCTGGTCGGGATGCCGCCGATCGCGGTCGCGGCCGCCACCTTGAGTTGCGCCAGCCTGGAATTGCTGCCGTTCGCGCTGATGCATTGGCCGGAAGTCCCGCCATCGACCCGCGCCTGGTGGTCGACGCTGGCGCTCGGCGCGCTGTGCACCGGCGCCGCCTATGCGATCTATTACCGTCTCATCGTCCGCATCGGCGCTGCGCGCGCGGTCACGGTCACCTACCTCGTGCCGCTGTTCGCGGTCGCCTGGGCATGGTTGCTGCTCGGCGAGGCATTGACGGTTCCGATGGCGATCGCGGCCAGCCTGATCCTCGGCAGCGTCGCTTTCAGCCAGAAGGCAGGCTGAGCACGGCGAATCAGGCGATCCGTCGCTTGATCGCCGCCCAATCATCGGGCGGAATCGGCAAGGCCGGCACACCCCCCCAGACTTCACCGGCACCGACGCGCGAGCCGGGCAGCAGCACCGAGTGCGGCAGGATCGTCGCGCCGTCGCCGATCACGACGTCGCCCATCACCGTCGCCTTCTGGCCGATCGTCACTCGGTGTCCGATAAGCACCGGCGCGATGCTCAGGTGTCCGCCACCGCCGTAGTGTGCGAACAGGTGCACGCTGCCGCCGATGACGACTTCGTCGCCGATGTCGATCAGGCGCGGATCGGAGATGAACTCGGTATTGATGAAGGCGCGTCGGCCGATGCGCATCCCCATGGCGCGCAGGAACCATTCACCGAAGGGCGTCAAGGTGACGTAAGGCAGGAAGGTGTAACGCACCAGATAGAACAACCCGTTGTGCAGATACCAGGGCACCGCGGCGATCGTGAAATAGCTGCCATGGAACTCGCGCACGCGCGTCGGCAGCAGCCAGTTGAAGACCGGCACCACGATCAGCAACGCGAATCCGAAGACGAACAGCGCGATCCCCGCGACGACACCGACCAGCAGCCAGGACCATGGCACGGACAGGGTTCCCGCCCAGTGCGATCCAGCGGCGAACAGCGCCAGGGCCGGCGCCAGCGCGATGCCCACGACCACGGCAACCAATACGTACAACGCCAGCATCGCCAACAGGTGCGTGGTGCGCTGGAAGCGTCGAATGAAGCGGTCGATGCGTCCTTGTGGCGCCCGTTCGGCGTGTGCGGGATGCGGTGTCGTGTGCATCGGATCGTCGGCCGGTGGGAACTCCGGTCGACGATACCCGAACTCGGCGAGGCGCCGCGATCGATCAGGCCGCCTTGGCCGTCAACGCCGCTTCGGCACGCATGGCATCGCGTACGGCCGGGCGTTCAGCGACGCGCTTGCGCCAGGCCTGCAGCTTCGGGAAAGCGGCCAGATCGAGGCCGACATAGCCGGCCCAGCCGGTGACGACGAACAGGTAGGCATCGACGATGCTGAACTGCGCACCGGCGACATGCTCGTGTTCGGCCAGCGCTTTCTCGATCACGGCATGGCGATTCCTCAACAGGCTCAGGGCGATCTCGCGGTAGGCCGCAGGTGTCGCCGGATTGAACAGCGGTGCGAAGCCCTTGTGCAGTTCCGAGGTGACGAAGTTCAGCCACTGCTGCAACTGGTATCGCGGCAGGGTGCCATTGGGCGGCGCCAGTGCGGCTGCAGGGTTCAGATCGGCGAGGTACTGCATGATCGCGGGACCTTCGGTGAGGACGACGCCGGGCGCGACTTCCAGTGCCGGCACGTAGCCGTTCTCGCTGACCTCGCGATAGTCGCGGCCCTTTGCGTAGGTCTTGCTCTGGAGATCGACCGGTACCAGTTCAAGTTCGATGCCGGCCTCGCGGGCGACGATGTGCGGTGCTTGCGAGCAGGAGCCGGCGCTGACATAGAGTTTCATCGGGTATTCCTCTGGGTGCGGACATGGGGGAGTCGCGATCGACTCGGCGACCGCCACCCTCCGGAACTGTGGATGCACATCCGCGGATTCGATCCGCAATCCTTGCAATGCCGGACGGCATCGGTGCATGCACGACTGCGCGACGACGCGATCACGTCGTGGTTCCGCGACCCAGCTCAGCCTTGTTCAGGCATCAACGGCAATTGCCTGACATCCGCGATCGGGATCACGTTGGCCGTGCCCGCACGATCGGCCACCGGCCGCCATTCGATGCGGTCGCTGCCCGGCACATCGGCAGCGAAGGCGATGCTGAACTCCTGGCGGGCCGTCTCGCCCAATCGCAACAGCCGCCAACCGGCCGGACAGGGCGGATCGGTGGTTGACGCTGCGTGCGATGCCGACCGCGGCGGCGGCGCGGACAGCCACTGTCCATCACGGCGAACGCGCATGCAGATCGGTTCGAAGCGAAAGCTGGTGAATCGCGTCGGCACCCGCGTGCCGCCATTGACCCAGCGGTAACGACGCAGTTCGACGCTCTGCAGCGACTTGAGTCGATCATCGGCGTCACGGTCGCGCTTCGGCCATCGATACCAGCGGGTGTCGTTCGCGGCCCACAACGTCACGCCGCGCGCGTCACCCCAGCCGAACGATTGGTCCTTGCGGATCGTCGCGCCTGCAATCAGTGCGCCGCTGTCATCCCTCGCCACCTGCAGCGATCGTCGCTGCCAGCCATGTGCCGGCGCCGACTGCGGGAAATGCAGACCGTGCAACCAGCCGCCACGACACTCGTAGTCGCGGCCGCGCTTCAATTCGATCGTTCTGACGGCGCGTTTTTCGCCAGGGTTTTCGAGGTTGTAGCGCAGCATGTGCTCACGCCACGCCGGCAATCCGCGCTCGTTGAGACCGAGTTGCATGATGATCTCGCCACCGTCGTCCGACATCTCGACGCGAGCGCTATGCTCGAACCAGGCCGGCCGCGCGACTTCGAAATCCGGGTCCGGGCCGAGCAGCCAGGGCAATTCCGAGCCGACCCGGTCGTAGCGACCGCTCAGATCCGGACATCCGCCATGGCGCGCGAACAGGCTCGAAGCCGGCGCGGGCCAATCGCCGGGATAATCCGGTGTGCCACACCCAGCCAACAAGAGCAGCACCATCGGCACGACACCACGCATCACGGGAGCGCGATTCATGCCAGCGGCCAGTCCGATGCATCGATCGACTCGCGATAGGCATGGAAGGTCGCATAGGCCAGCCACGGCATCACCAGCCCGAGGCCGATCAGTGCCGTTGCGAACCCGAGCGCGGTCAGCACGCAGATGATCGTGGCCCATTCCAGCATGACCCCCTTGTTGCGCAGCACGGCGTTGATGCTGGAAATGCACGCGGTGACCATGTCGATGTCGCGATCGGCGATCATCGGCAACGAAAACGCGGCGACCGCGAACGTCAGCGCCGCGAAGATCGAACCGACCGCCGACCCGACCAGCAGGAATTCGAGCAACGCGCGCGTATCGCCGTCGGACACCGGCACGAAGGCGGTGATCATCATGCCGGCGCGTGACCAGATCAGCACGATCACGAGCTGGATCAGCGCGAAGATGCCGGCGTGACCGAGCACGCGTTTCGCGATCACGAAGGAATCCGCGAGTTTCGGATCGCGTCCGTTCAACAAGGCGCGGCTCACCGAGTACAAACCCACGCCGATCAGGGGCGCGATGTAGACGAATCCGGACAGCAAGGTCGCCAGCAACGCAAATCGTCCGAGCGACCACGCGAACCAGGAGATCGCGGCGCTGATGAACACGATCACGAGCCCGAACAGGGCACTCAGCGCGGGCGTGCGACGCAGGTCCTGCCAACCGAGGCGCAGCCATCGCCAGGGCGCGTCGAAGGCCAGCAGCCGGTTCGGCACGACGAAGGGCCGTTGCGGCAACTCGGTTTCGGGGTGATCGTCGTGATCGTTCGCAGGCATCGCCGCTCCCGGTTGGGCGTTGCCGAGCATAGCCTCGTCGCGGGCGCTTCGGCTGACCGCGAACGACCGGACTGCTCGAGTCATCCCGCCAGCAGCTTCAGCACGAGCCACGTCGGTGTGCCCAGGTAATAGACGATTCGCGCCAGGCGTTCGAGGACCTGGCGCGTGCGCGGCGCGGCCGATCGGCGAAGCAGGAACACGGCGACGGTCGCGGCTTCGATGACGATGCGCAACACGGCCGCAAGCAACATCAACCCCAGCGCCCAAGCGATCCACCAGATCAGCAGGCCGCTGAACCATGCAGCGAGACCGTAGGTGTAGAGCTCGCCGAAGGTTCCGCCAAACGCGATGTGCTGGTGCAAGCGGAAGGCCAGCAGTGCCGGCAGCAGCGGAAACAGCAGGAACTTGATCGCGGCGTGGTCGAGCCAGCGATGCCCTGATCGCGCACGCTGCGAGGCGCATTCGGCGACACCTGCCGACCACGCATTCGCCCACGGCGCCGCACGACCCGTGGCCGCGTGCCGCGCCGCAAGGACCATCGGATCAGCGAGTCCGATCGTGCGTGGCCAGCGCCGACCCGACGCCAAACCCAGCTGCAACGACGCTCCCGGGCCGACAGGCCAGCGCATGTGCAGGCGATCGATGTTGCCGCACGGAATCTCGGTGCGCTGCGTCGCCGACTCGAAGATCCACGCATCTCCCTCGATCCATGCACGTGCCGCATGCAGGCGCCGGATCACCCACACCAAGACCAGCGGCAGCGCGACGCCGAACGCGAAGCCGCGCACCTGCAACAGCGAATTGACCTGGAACCCGTCCGGACCCGGCATCCGCCATGCCAGCCAAGCCAGCGTCAGCGCGGCAATCAGCCGCAGCACCATCGTGAGGAAGCGCCACCGTGCGGGCAGCAACACGATGTCGATGGGGCCATCGACCGTCGCCGGCGCCGGCGAAACGACCTTTGCCCGCCCCGTCCGAACACCCGGCGTGACGGCGATGACCCCCAGCACCAGCAGGAAACCGAGCGCTGCGCGACCGACCCAGTCGCCCCAATGCAGCATCAGCGTCGTCACCGGCGCACGCAGCGGAATCTCGCCGACCAGCACGGCCTGTTGACCCATCCCGGTCTGCACCACCACTTCGCCGGACTCATCGATGATGGCGCTCAAGCCGTTCGTGGTGACCCGCAACTGCGGCAATCGCGTCTCGATGCTGCGGAAGGTCGCGACCGCGAGATGCAGTCGTGCGCCGGCCGGATACGCCGTGAACCAGGCATCGTTGGACAGGCCGAGGATGGCCTGTGCGCCGAGTCGCGCACCCTCGATCGCGAGTTGGGGGTGCACGTCATCCAGGCAGATCAACGGCAAGACATTGGCTTCGCGGCCATCGGCGAGGGTGAGCGGAAACACGCGCGCGCCGTCGCCCGGTTGCCACGTCCCGGCCCACGGCAACAGGCGTCGGAATCCGGGGCCATCCAGCCATGCCGGCAGCCATTCGGTGAACGGAAACAGGTGCGTCTTGCGGTAATGGCCCAGAAGCCCGCGCGCCGGCTCGACGAATGCGGCACTGTTGTATTCGCCGGCGTCGTCGCGGTCGTAGGTGCCGAATGCCAGCGGCGTGCCGATCGCGGCGACGAAGTCCCGGATCTCGCGATCGAAGGCCTCGCCGTCCTGACTCTTCGGGTGACCGAACGTGGTCGGATAGATCGTCTCGGACCACAGCAGGGCTTCTGCGCCCTGTTCTCGCACCGCGTGCTCGGACATCGCGAAATGGGTGTCGAGCACCTCGCGCACCACGGCATACGTGCCCTGCCCGGCGCGGCGGTGTTCGAGATCGGTGATGTTCGCCTGCACCAGGCCGATGCGCATCGCTGGCGCCGGTTCGGACAAGGCCGCCTGCAGCGATGACAGTCGCCACTGGCCGTACCCGGTCAGCGCCGCGACCAGCACCGCCGCAAGACCGATGGAACGCCACGCCGATCGCCCGGCGGAAAGCGCGCGACTCGCGGTCTCGTTCACCAGCAGCAGCACCACGGTCAAACCCGCGGCGCCACCCAGATCCGCGGCCTGCCGCAGCAGCGGCGAAGGCTGCAGACCATGGCCGAGCGTGTCGCCCAGCAATTTCGGGAACAGCCATTCGCACGCGACCCACGCCGCCGCCGCCGCGAGCGCCGTGAGCATCCGACCCTGTCGTCGTCCAACGCCGTGCCGCACCAGGACGAACGCGAGGAATTGCGGCTGAAGCAGCGGCGCGGCAGCCAGCAGGATCGCGATCGCGATCCACGCGTCGATGCCGACATAGGTGCCGAACGCGGCACCGAACCAACCCAACGCCGCCGCCACATACAGCGCGGACATCAGCACCGCGCTGGCCAGAACGGCACCGAACGAACGCAAGCGGTCCAGTGTCCACAACCAGGGCACCAGGGCGACGAAGCCGAGCGGCCAGCCCCAGCCGCCACCGGCGTACAGCGCGATCAAGGCGCCACTTGCGAGCGCGCCCGTCAAGGTCGCGAGCATCGGTGGCCAGCGGTGAGTTTCGCGTGCTTGAGTCGCCGAGTTCATGCGTTCGCATCCTTGCTCGCCGTGCGTGTGCACTGGCGTGCGCTGTTCCGGGATCGGATTACGGCCCGTGCTCGGGCGGCAAGTCGACCGGCCGTATCGGCAAGCCCGGCGGTGCCAGTTCGGGCGGCACCACGCGATTCTCCGGAATCGCGATCGGACGCCCCTGCTCGTCGAAGAACTGCACATCGGGCGCGAACATCAGGATCGGCTCGACATCCAGGCCCTGATCGGTGACCTGATGATGGCGCACGTAACCCGGCGGCAACTCGAAGTCCGGCGGCACCGCCAATCCGGGCAGCAGCGGGCGCGTGCCGGGCGGGTTGAATGCCGCGATGCCTTCGCGTTGTCCGGTCGCACGCAACGCGTCGATCAATTCGGCCATGGTCGGCTCCGGATCGCCGGGACGGAAATGCGAGGCGATGTCGTCGGGATCGTTACTGGGCAGGGTGAAGTCCGGATCTCCGGCATCGGCGGTCGCCGAGGTCGCGAGGCGCGAGCGCCTCAGCGGCTCGATCGGGTGGGATGGCGTCGCCGCGCGAATGTCGGTGATGCCGCCACCCGGGTCGAACGTGATCGTGACCTGCGCGCCTGAATCCTCGGCCATCGGCGGAGGAAGCACAGATCGCTCACCGCGCATCAGCAGCACCAACGCGGCCGCAACGGCGCCGGACGCCAGCACGGGAACGATCCAGCGGCGTGCGCCGCCGCCGGATCCGGTTACGCGCTGCACACGCACGCCATCGACGTCCGGGATGGACGCCGCGGCGTTGCGAGTGTCGTGCGCACCCATCGCGAGTGCCCGACCGCGGTCGCTTACGGACTCGGCGGGTTGAACACCGAGACCGTCCAGCCCATGCGCTCGTGCCCGTAGCGGTTCCAGATCGGGCTCTTGCCGCCGGTGAAGCTGGTGTAGCGTGGTGCGCCGGTGCCGGTGCTGCCGCCCCACAAGCCAGCGCTGACGGTGCCGCCGGTGTAGGTCGGATGCACGTCGTCGGACTGGATGTAGTCGTAACTGCTGGCCGAGGTCACCAGTTTGACGTTGGCGTCGCGCAAGGTCGGTCGCAACGTCGCGGTGATGCGCGTCACGTAGCTCGCCTCGGTTTCACCGGCGACATAGCGCAGCGCGGCGGAGTCGATCTGGCCGTCGCCGTTGCTGTCGTAGTCCGCCCCCATGTACTCCGCGAAGCTGTCGGCGCACTTGAAGCCCTTCTGGCGGGCGTACTCGCACATCCAGTAGTTCATCTTCGTCAGGTACGGCAGGAAGCGGTCGCGCAAGTTGACGGTGGCGCCGGTGGTGGCGTCCTTGCAGGTGCTTTGCACGTTGTCGGCGCCATAACCCGGGTAATACAGGTTCGAAATCACCTTGAGCTTGGTGTTCGCGTGCGCGTTGGCATTGATGTAGTCCATCGCCGCGGCGACATAGGTCTTGCAGTTGTTCAGTGCGGTATTCATGCCGGTGTAGCTGCAAGTGCCGCTCTGGTCCTTGAACGCGGTGCGCGCCTGCAGGCCATCGTTGCCGCACATTTCGAAGGTCACCACGCGCGTGTTGCTCGACTGCATGTACGAGCGCTCGCTGACGATCTTGTTGTTGTAGACATCGGACGCGACGGCACCGGACTTGGCGCGGCGGATGCTCTCGATATCCGCATTCCAAGCCGCCGACAGATACTCGGCGTCGACCTGTCCGTCGCTGTTGCTGTCGTAGTCGGCGCCCATGTACTGCGCAAAGTTGTCCGCGCAGTGGAAGCCTTTCTGG
>DATMVT010000283.1:0-3527 GCA_035562895.1 Patescibacteria group bacterium
TCCAGCCATTCTGGATGCCGCACGACATGATCCATCGTCGCAAACATGTTGCTCGACAGGTACAAGCGCAGCGCCGCCACGTTGCCCGCATCGGCCGCGGACTGAAGATAGGCGAAGCGGATGACAAGATCATCCGCGCTCAATCCGTCGCACGTGGCCTCTCTTCCGGGGCGTGAAAAGTCAGTGGAGCGCATCGCGAGAAAATCAAAAGCGTCCTTGTCGTCCGGTGGCGTGTTGCGAATCTGAGCTTTCGACGGACGCGTGGACAAGTGCAGCGCACATGCACTCAGCGCCAACCCGATATGACACGCAGCGACATGATCTCCGGCATCGGCGCGGGCCTTGAGGGCGGGCAGCACATCGACGAGCTTGGCATCCCACGGCGGTAGCGGTTCGGTGACGGTCGGTCGTGGCAGCGGTGGCATGGGCTGCGCCGCGTCAATCGCCAGCGCGGCCAGCAGATCGGGCGTGCCTGCAGCGGACCGAGCCTCGACCGCCTGCAGATCCGGTGCCTCGACATTCATCGCAGATGCGGCGACCGGTGCATCGGTCTGCGCGGCGCCATCGTCTGCGCGACCGCGCCAGAACAGCGCCGTGGCGACGACGAGCACGCACAGGGCTAGGGTCCATCCGCGTCGATCCATGCGCGCAGGATAGCGAACCGCCACGACGCCCGGCAGACGCGGGCGATATCATGCGCGTCTCTCCGGATCGCCGAGAACGCCGATGAACCCCAACCGTTTCCGCAAGCCGCTGCCCGGCACCGCGCTCGACTACATCGATGCCCGCGCCGCCGTCGACGCCATCGCGCCGGGCAGTTACGACAAGCTGTCCTACACCGCCCGCGTGCACGCCGAGAACATCGTGCGCAAGGCCGATCCGGATCAGGTCGACGCCTATCTCGCTCAACTGATTGAGCGCAAGCGCGACCTCGACTTCCCGTGGTTCCCGGCGCGCGTCGTCTGCCACGACATCCTCGGTCAGACCGCGCTCGTCGACCTCGCCGGCCTGCGCGATGCGATCGCCGACATGGGCGGCGATCCGGCCAAGGTGAATCCGGTGGTGCCGGTGCAACTGATCGTCGATCACTCGCTCGCGGTCGAACACGGCGGCTTCGAGAAAGATGCGTTCGCGAAGAACCGCGCCATCGAGGATCGCCGCAACGACGATCGTTTCCACTTCATCGACTGGACGCGCTTCGCGTTCAAGAACGTCGACGTGATTCCGCCCGGCAACGGCATCATGCACCAGATCAACCTGGAGCGGATGTCGCCGGTCATCCACGCGCAGGAGGGTCTGGCGTTTCCCGACACCTGCGTCGGCACCGACAGCCACACGCCGCACGTCGACGCGCTCGGCGTCATCGCCGTCGGCGTCGGCGGCCTCGAGGCCGAGAACGTGATGCTCGGCCGCGCCTCGTGGATGCGCACGCCGGACATCGTCGGCGTCGAACTCGCTGGCCGACCCGCGCCCGGCATCACCGCCACCGACGTGGTGCTGGCGCTGACCGAGTTCCTGCGCAAGGAAAAGGTCGTCGGCGCCTACCTGGAATTCCGCGGCGAAGGCGCCGCCGCACTGACGCTCGGCGACCGCGCGACCATCAGCAACATGGCGCCCGAATACGGCGCGACCGCGGCGATGTTCTTCATCGACCGGAACACGATCGACTACCTGCGCCTGACCGGTCGCAGCGACGAACAGGTGCGCCTCGTCGAGACCTATGCGAAGCAGGCCGGCCTGTGGGCCGACGCGCTCGCCACCGCCGAATACGAACGCAGCCTGCATTTCGATCTCGGCAGCGTCGTGCGCAACATGGCCGGCCCGTCGAACCCGCACAAGCGCCTGCCGACCTCGGCCCTGGCCGAACGCGAAATCGCGAAACCGTGGTCGATGCCGAGCGAGGGCACGATGCCGGACGGCGCCGTCATCATCGCCGCGATCACCTCGTGCACGAATACCTCGAACCCGCGCAACGTCATCGCCGCCGGCCTGCTCGCGCGCAACGCCAATGCGCGCGGACTGACGCGCAAGCCCTGGGTGAAGACGTCGCTGGCGCCCGGATCGAAGGCGGTGCAGCTCTATCTCGAAGAGGCCAGGCTGTTGCCGGAACTGGAACGGCTCGGTTTCGGCATCGTCGCCTTCGCCTGCACGACGTGCAATGGCATGAGCGGCGCACTCGACCCGGCGATCCAGCAGGAGATCATCGACCGCGACCTGTACGCGACCGCGGTGCTGTCCGGCAACCGCAACTTCGACGGTCGCATCCATCCGTATGCGAAGCAGGCCTTCCTCGCGTCGCCGCCGCTGGTGGTCGCGTACGCGATCGCCGGCACCATCCGCTTCGACATCGAGAAGGACGTGCTTGGCCTCGACCACGAGGGCAAGGAAGTGCGCCTGAAGGACCTGTGGCCGAGCGATGCCGAGATCGACGCCGTCGTCGCCGCGAGCGTGAAGCCCGAGCACTTCCACCGCGTCTACGACCCGATGTTCGCACCGCGCCGGGGCGCCACCGGGACGATCAAGCCGCTCTACGACTGGCGCGCGCAGAGCACCTACATCCGTCGGCCGCCGTACTGGGAAGGCGCGCTCGCGGGCGAACGCACGCTGCGTGGACTGCGTCCGCTGGCCGTGCTCGGCGACAACATCACCACCGATCATCTGTCGCCGTCGAACGCGATCCTTCGCGACAGCGCCGCCGGCGAATACCTCGCGAAGATGGGCCTGCCCGAGGAAGACTTCAATTCCTACGCGACGCATCGCGGCGATCACCTGACCGCCCTGCGCGCGACCTTCGCGAACCCGACGCTGCAGAACGAGATGGTGCACGGGGACGATGGCATGGTGAGGAAGGGATCGCTTGCGCGCATCGAACCCGAGGGCCGGGTCACGCGCATGTGGGAAGCGATCGAGACCTACCTGGAACGCAAGCAGCCGCTGATCATCATCGCCGGCGCCGACTACGGCCAGGGTTCATCGCGTGACTGGGCGGCCAAGGGCGTGCGCCTCGCCGGCGTCGAAGTCATCGTCGCCGAAGGCTTCGAGCGCATCCATCGCACCAACCTGATCGGCATGGGCGTGTTGCCGCTCGAATTCAAACCCGGCACCACGCGCCTGACGCTCGCCATCGACGGCACCGAAACCTTCGACGTGATCGGCGGACGTCGACCGCGCACGACGCTGACCCTCGTGATTCACCGCAAGAGCGGCGAACGCGTCGAGGTGCCGGTCACCTGTCGCCTCGACTCCGACGAGGAAGTCTCGATCTACGAAGCCGGCGGGGTGCTGCAACGCTTCGCGCAGGACTTTCTGGCGGGGGCGGCATGATGGTCACGCATGCCGCAGGCTGGGCCTGATCGATGCTTGTCGTTTAACGTTTATCGTTATAAATTTCCGGCATGATCTTGAGCTTCCGGTGCGACGAGACGCAGGCGCTGTTCGTAGGCGGTCGCTCACGCCGGTTCGCGAGCATCGCCCGGGTCGCGATGCGGCGCCTGGGTGCATTGGACGCCGCGCAGGAGTTGCGTGAC
>DATMVT010000284.1:0-18265 GCA_035562895.1 Patescibacteria group bacterium
TTGAAGGACAGTCATGAAACTTGATACCCGAATCTTGCTTGCCGCATCGCTGATGGCCGCCGCGTCGGTCTTGTCCGCGGCCGCTCCGACCGATGTGCTGACGAAGAACGCCTGTCTCGCCTGCCACGGCGTCGCGAACAAAATCGTCGGCCCCGGATACAACGAGGTCGCCGCGAAATACAAGGATGTGAAGGACGCGAAGGCGCAGTTGCGCAAGAGCATCAAGGAAGGCGGCTCCGGGAAATGGGGCCAGATTCCGATGGCGCCGCAACCGAACCTCGCCGAAGCCGACCTGAACCTTATCGTCGACTGGCTGCTCGACGGCGCCAAAGCCTGAAACCGACGCACCGACCCCTGGAGTGCTTATGAACATGCAACGCCGATCTTTCCTGACCATCACCGGCAGCGCGCTCGCGATGGCCGCCACCGCCTTGCTGTTGCCCGTTCGCGCCTTCGCGCAATGGGTGCGCCCGCAGGCGGCCTTTGAAGCCAAGGGGCTCGACGCCACCTTCGCCGCGATGGGCGGCACGCCCGAAGCCAGTGCCGACATCACGTTCATGGCACCCGAGATCGCCGAAAACGGTGCGGTCGTGCCGGTCAACGTGACCAGCAAGATTCCCGGCACGACCGAAATCTCGATCCTGGTCGAAATGAATCCGAATCCGCTGGCCGCGATCTTCGTCTTTCCGGAGGGCACCGAGGCTGCGGTGCAGACGCGCGTCAAGGTGTCGCAGACGTGTCGACTGCACGCCGTGGTTCGCGCGAACGGAAAACTCTACGGCACCTCGCGCGAGACCAAGGTCACGCTCGGCGGCTGCGGCGGCTGATCGCCGCCCTCACAGGTACACAGGAGACAGAACATGGCAAACCCGATGCGAATCCGCGCCACCACCAGCAGTGGCGTGACCGAAGTGAAGGCGTTGATGTCGCACCCGATGGAAACCGGCATGCGCAAGGACAGCAGCGGCGCGGCGGTGCCGGCGCACCACATCACCACGGTCATCGCAAAGCACAACGACAAGGTCGTGCTCACCGCCGAATGGGGTGCTGCGGTCTCGCAGAACCCGTTCCTGCAATTCCGCTTCAGCGGCGGTGCGCCGGGCGACAAGGTCGCGATCAGCTGGACCGACAACAAGGGCGACAGCCGCACCGACGAAGTCGTGCTGACCTGATCGCCGGCAACCGTTTCACCAGGAGGCGCCCGATGAACCGCAATCCGATCCAGCGACTGCTCGTCGCATTGATCCTGACCGTGCCCGTCGCGACCGTGCAGGCACGCGAAGACGACATCTTCGCCGAGTACCGGGCGATGTTCGGCGAGGACAATCCGGCCGAACTCGTCGAGATGCAGGGCGAGGAACTGTGGAATGCCGCGCGTGGCCCGAAGCAGGTCGCGCTGGACGGCTGCGATCTCGGGCTTGGCGCCGGCGTGACCAAGGGCGCCTATGCGCAATTGCCGCGCTGGTTCGAGGATGCCGGCAAGGTGATGGACCTGGAGACGCGCCTGCTGTTCTGCATGGAACGGTTGCAGGGGCTCGATGTCGCGGCGTTGCGCAAGCAGCCTTATTCCGAGCAGGGTCAGCAGCAGACCGATCTGGAGTCCCTCTCGGCTTTCATCGCGGCACAGTCGCGCGGACTGCCGATTGCCGTGCCGCAATCGCACCCGGCCGAGCGGGCGGCGTTCGCATCGGGCGCGAAGTTCTTCAATTTCCGTGGCGGCCCGCACGACTTTTCGTGCGCGACCTGCCACAGCCAGGACGGCAAGCGCATCCGCCTGCAGTCGTTGCTGCAGTTGAACAGCGTCGAAGGTGCGAAGGCCTCGTTCGCGACCTGGCCGGCGTATCGCATCGCCCAGGGCGCCGTGCGCACGATCGAGTGGCGCATGGCCGATTGTGCGCGCCAGCAGCGCCTGCCCGGCCTCGTGCATGGCTCGCAAGTGGCGATCGACCTGATTACCTACCTCGGCGTGCAGGCCAACGGCGCCGTCCTGACTGCCCCCGGGCTGAAGCGCTAGGAGCCGACCATGTCGATGCCTGTTTCGATCACGCGCACCCTGTTCGCCGCCGCTGCGTCGTGTCTGCTCGCGTCCTGCGCCGGCACCCCCGACAACGTCCCCGTCGCCGGCGTCGATCCTGCCGAGGCACGCCGGGCGGCCATCGCCGCATCGTTCGAGCCGAAAGGGCAGGCCGGTCTCGACCGCCTCGAACAGAACGACATGCAGCGCATCTGCAGCGAATACGAGGGCCAATCGGTGCCGAACGAACTCGCGCAACAGATCATCGACGCCGCGACCGCGGCCGTGGTCTTTCCGGCGGACGGCAATTATTTCGGCGACTGGCGCAAGGGCGAGTGGGTCGCGAAGACCGGTACCGGTCTGCAGCAGAACGACGACCCGACGCAGCCGAGCGGCGGCAACTGCTACGCCTGCCACCAGATGGCCGCCGAGGAAATCGCATACGGCACGCTGGCGCCGCCACTCGACCAGTACGGCAAGATCCGCGGCACCAGCGAACCGATCCTGAAATACACGTGGACGCGGCTGTGGAATTCCCATGCCTACAACGCCTGCTCGCACATGCCGCGCTTCGGCGAGGCCGGCATCCTGACCGAGCAGCAATTGAAGGACGTGATGGCCTATCTGTTCGATCCGGCCTCGCCGGTGAATCTGTCGGCGCAGACCAAGCCATGATGCACCGTCGCGAGTTCCTGCAGGTGCTGGCCGCGGCCGCGGTCGCGGCGACCGCCTCGGGGGCGTTGCAGGCCAGGCCGGCGCGCATGTTCCGAAAACTCTACGACGTGCCGCGATACGGCAACGTGCACCTCCTGCACTTCACCGACAGCCACGCACAACTGAGACCGATCCACTTTCGCGAGCCGTCCGTGAACATCGGCATCGCCGATGCATTGAATCGCCCACCGCACCTGGTCGGTCGGGATTTCCTCGAGCATTTCGGCCTGCGCGCGGACACGCCCGCCGCTCACGCGTTCACCTGCCTCGACTTCGTCGATGCCGCGCGCGAGTACGGCAAGGTCGGCGGATTCGCGCATCTGGCGACGCTGGTGAAGCAGTTGCGCGATGCGCGACCGGGTGCCGTGCTGCTCGATGGCGGCGATACCTGGCAAGGCTCGGCGACGGCGCTGTGGACGAACGGTCAGGACATGGTCGATGCCTGCAAGCTGCTCGGCGTCGACGTGATGACCGGACATTGGGAGTTCACGCTCGGTGCCGAACGCGTGCAGGAGATCGTCGGCAAGGACTTCGCCGGCAAGATCGATTTCGTCGCCCAGAACGTGACCACCAGCGACTTCGGCGACGCGGTGTTCGCGCCGTTCTCGATGCGAGAAATGAACGGCGTGCCGGTCGCGGTGATCGGCCAGGCCTTCCCGTACACGCCGATCGCGAATCCGGCACACCTGATTCCGGACTGGAGTTTCGGTATCCAGGAAGAAAATCTGCAGGCGACGATCGACGCGGCGCGCGCCAAGGGCGCGCAAGTCGTGGTGTTGCTGTCGCACAACGGCATGGACGTCGATCTCAAGCTCGCGTCGCGCGTGCGCGGTTTGGACGCCATCCTCGGTGGCCACACCCACGATGGCATGCCGATGCCGACGCTGGTCAAGAACGCCGGCGGGCAGACGCTGGTGACCAATGCCGGAAGCAACGGCAAGTTCCTCGGCGTGCTCGATTTCAACGTGCGCGCGGGCAAGGTCTCGGGCTGGCAGTATCGCTTGCTGCCGGTGTTCGCGAACGCACTCGCTGCCGACCGCGACATGCAGGCGTTGATCGAGCGGGTGCGCGCGCCTTACCTGGACCGACTCGACGAGCCACTGGCGGTGACCGACGACCTGCTCTATCGCCGCGGGAATTTCAACGGCAGCTTCGACCAGTTGATCCTCGATGCCCTGCTCGACGTGAAGGACGCCGAGATCGCGTTTTCGCCGGGCTTCCGCTGGGGCACGAGCCTGCTGCCTGGCGACACCATCCGCATGGAAGACCTGATGGACCAGACCGCGATCACCTATCCGCACAGCACCCTGACGGAGATGAAGGGATCGATGGTCAAGACCATCCTCGAAGACGTCGCCGACAACTTGTTCAACGCTGATCCCTACTATCAGCAGGGCGGCGACATGGTGCGTGTCGGCGGCATGGATTACGCGATCGCTCCGAACGCGAGAGCCGGCGACCGCATCCGCGACATGCAACTCAAGGGCAAGTCGATCGATCCCGACAAGACCTACAAGGTGGCGGGCTGGGCGCCGGTCGCGGCGAATGCGCAGGGCGAACCGATCTGGGACGTGGTCGCGACCTGGTTGAAAGACCGGAAGCGTGTATCGATGCGATCACCGCAACAACCGAAGCTGATCGGCATCGGCGACAACAAGGGCTTGCTGCCGTGATGCGCTGCCGGTCCGGATCAGGCGTACTTGCTGAGCACGCGCAGGATTTCCGAGACGCGCTCGTGACGCTTGCCCGAGTCGGTGGCATCGACGATTTCGGATTCGAGGCTGCAGGCCATCATTTCGAAGAACGCGCGGTCGAGCGCCGTGCGCGCTGCGGCGAGTTGCTGCGCGATGTCGTCGCAGGATTCGCCGGCCTCGATCATGCGCAGCACGCCGCGGATCTGGCCTTCCGCGCGCTTCAGGCGCAGGACAACGCCGCGCTGATGTTCGCCACGCAGTTCGGTGGACGACAACGCGACGCCGCAGCGTGCCGCGGCAACGGGTTTCTTTCGGGTCGGGCGTTTGCTGGTCGGCATGTGGTGGCGTCCGGAACGATGCGCGCCAGTCTGGCATACGCGGAGGTCGCCGGTTGCGAAGAATGGCGACGACAGCGGATGTGCCGGCATGGTTGAGATCGCCTGGACCGAGGCGGTCGCGGGCGGCGCGATGATCGGCGCGGCCGCCGCCGCGTTCTTTCGGGTCAACGGTCGCATCGCCGGTGTCAGCGGCATTTTCGGCGACATCTTTCTCGATCGCGGGCAGGGCCAGAGTGCATGGCGCGCGGCCTTCATCGTCGGCATCGTGATCGGCTGCCTGATCGTGCGCGTCGTGCATCCGGCGTCGGCACGGATCGAGTTGCAGACCGGTTGGGCTGGCATGGTGATCGCCGGCTTGCTGGTGGGTTTCGGCACGCGCATGGGCTGCGGTTGCACCTCGGGACATGGCATTTGCGGCATCGCGCGCATTTCGCCGAGATCGATCGCGGCCACGCTCATCTTCATGCTCAGCGCGATCGCGACGGCGGTCCTGATCCATCGCCTCGGAGTGCTGCGATGAAGCCGCTTTCCGCGCTCGTCTGCGGCACCTTGTTCGGGGCCGGTCTGACCGTTGCCGGCATGACCGATCCCGCCCGCGTGATCGGCTTCCTGGATGTGCTCGGCGAATTTGACCCGACGCTCGTGGTCGTGATGGCGACGGCGCTGTGCGTCAGCTTGCCGGCCTTCCAGTGGACGAAGCGGCATGCGCGCCCGCTGCTCGACGTGCGCTTCTTCCTGCCTGAGCGCACCCGCATCGATCGTGATCTCGTGATCGGCTCGAGTTTGTTCGGCATCGGTTGGGGCATTGCCGGGCTGTGTCCGGGACCGGCGATCGCGGGGATCGCCAGCGGGTCGATCGAGATCATCGGCTTCGTCGTCGCGATGGCCGTCGGCATGACCATCCGCAGCCTGAGTTACCGCAGCCAGCCGGATCATCATGAATGCAAGACCTGAGACGCGGTCGCGGCTCGGTCGTAGCGATTTCCGCCGTCGCGACGCGACGCGGCTTCAAGGTCTGGAGGCGCCACGCTTCCGGTTCAACATGGGAGGGGAGCATGAGCACCAATCGTTTTTCCGGACACTTCCGGTCGCGCGTCATCGTGGCCGCGATCGCACTGTCGCTGGCCTTGCCGGCAGCGGCCACGAACGGCTATTTCGCGCACGGTTACGGCACCCAGAGCAAGGCGATGGGGGGAACCGGCGTCGCGTTGTCGCTCGACACGCTCGCGCCGGCGACCAATCCTGCGGCGTTGATGGGCGTCGAGGACGGCATGGACCTCGGCATCGGCTGGTTCTCGCCGGACCGTGGCTATGACGTCACCGGCGCCGCCTCGGGTGCCTGCATGTCGGCACAGCAATGCACCTTCGGCGTCGGTCCCGGCGCATTGCGCAGCGACAAGGATTTCTTCCTGATTCCGCACTTCGGCTGGTCGCGAAAACTGGGTGACGATGCCGCGATCGGCGTCGCGCTGTATGGCAATGGCGGCATGAACTCGCGCTACGTCGGCGGCTCGGCCACGTTCGGTGCGCCGATGGGCACGGTGCCTCCCGGAACGCCGGTGACGATGCCGGGCACGTTCGGCAACGGCACCGCGGGTGTCGACCTGATGCAACTGTTCATCGCGCCGACCTATGCGCGCAGCTTCGGCAATGGCGCGTCGCTCGGCATCTCGCCGATCATCGCCGCGCAATCGTTCGAGGCGCGCGGGCTCGGCAACTTCGCCGCGTTCTCATCGAACCCGGCGGCATTGACCGACAACGGCCATGACGTCTCCTACGGCATCGGCCTCAAGCTCGGCGCGCAGGTGCCGGTCGGCGAGAACATGCGCTTCGGCGCGTCCTACCAGAGCAAGATCGGCATGGGCGAGTTGGACGACTACGCGGGGCTGTTCGAGGGGCAGGGCGACTTCGACATTCCGGCGACGGCAACGATCGGCCTCGCGATGGATGCCAGTGACGCATTGACGCTCGCGTTCGACGTGCAGTGGATCGGCTATTCCGGCGTCGACTCGATCGCCAATCCGATGTTCCCGAACCTGATGACGGCGCCGCTCGGGGCCGACGGTGGCCCGGGGTTCGGCTGGGACGACATGACCGTGTACAAGCTCGGAGCGTCGTACGACATCGGTGACGACCAGACTTGGCACTTCGGCTACAGCCGCGGCGACCAGCCGCTGCAGGAAAGCGAGGTGTTGTTCAACATTCTCGCCCCCGGCGTGGTCGAGCAACACTTCACCCTGGGCTATTCCGGCAAGACCGGGAACGGCAATCGCTGGACGGTCTCGGCGATGTACGCGCCGTCGGAGAAGGTGAGCGGCGGCAATCCGCTCGATCCGGCGCAGACCATCGAGTTGAGCATGGACCAGCTCGAGTTCGAGTTCAGCTACCACTTCGGCCGCTGAGGCGGATGAATCACCGCGCCGGTTCGGGCGCGGTGATTCCGGCGTCAGGGCTTCAGGTAGGCCGCGCCTTCTTCCAGCTGCAGTCGCGCCACTTCGGCCACGCCGGCCGGCACGACCTGCACGTCCGGCAAAAGCTTTTCGGCCGCGATGCCGCGGCCCTTGAGGGTGTTGCTGCAGACCCGGAACTCGACGCCTTCGCCCATCAGCGGATCGACCAGCGCGTCGAACGAGTTGCCGCGATCATCCATCGCACCGTCGACGAGGAAGTCGATGCCGCCACCCAGCGCGACGACGACGATGCGGATGCCGGCATCGGCACGGCGATGGTTGGTGATGTTGCGGATCATCGGGATCGCGCGGGCAGGGTCGTCGATGTGATAGACGACCGTGGGCCGCCGCTCCGGCTTCGCAGCGGACGCACCTTTCAGGCCGGGCCATAGTGCGGATGCGGCCAAGGCAACGATGGCCACGAGCGAGGCGACCAGAATTCGGGACGGCGTGTTCATGGCGGACTCCGTGTTGGGACGGTCAGGGTGTTTCAGCCGACGATACCGGCCTTCCTGCCGCCGTCCAGCCGTTGAAACCGCCGGCCAACGATAGCGGCTCGGCGAATCCGAGTTGCCGCAGCGCATCCGCAGCCAGCGCCGATCGTGCGCCGCTGCGACAGCTCAGCACGATGCGCGACTCGCGGTGCGCCAGCGCCGGATCCTTGACGCAATTGACCGCCGGGTGACCATCAACTTCGAATTCGAGCACGCCGCGCGGAATGTTCACGGCACCGGGGATGTGGCCGGCCAGGTACTCGGCCGGTTCGCGCACATCGACGATCGGCGTGCCGTTCTGCTGCAACGCCAGCATTTCCTCGTGGCTGATCTCGCGGATGCGCTTCTTCGCGTCGAGCACCAGGTCTTGTGCGGTCTTCATGGCGTACTCCGTGTTGGCGGTGGAATGTCGATGATGGGAAATGTCGCTAATATACCCGCCGGGGTATCTCGAAAGTGCGGAGGCAGGGCATGGTCAACGCGAAGGAATGGTTCGGGAAACGACAAGGGATCATCGGTCGCGGCATCGGCCTGTTCGAGCGCATGGGCCTGTTCATCGTGTTGGCCGCGACTTTGGTCGCGGGGACCGAAGAACTGCTGCGCATGTTTCGCGTCGGCCAGGTCGGCATTCCCGACTTGCTGCTCCTGTTCATGTATCTCGAGATCGTGTCGATGGTCGAGACTTACTGGCGCATGGGCAAGTTGCCGGTACGGATGCCGTTGTACATCGCCATCGTCGGAATCGCCCGGCACCTGATGGCGGATCCGGCGCATCAGTCGCCCTGGCAGTTGGTATCCGGTGCCGCGGCGGCGGTGCTGCTCGCGATCGCCGTCCTGATCGTGCGCTACGGACACACGCGCTATCCCTACGAAGAAAGCGATCACGGCTGAGGCTCAGAACTGGTCGATCGGCAGCTTCAGGTAGCGGACGCCGTTCGCTTCCGGCTCGGGCATCGCGCCGGCGCGGATGTTCACCTGGACCGAAGGCAGCAACAGCGCCGGCATGTCGAGCGTCGCATCGCGGGCTTCGCGGACCTTCACGTAATCGGCTTCGGCGACGCCGTTGCCGACATGGATGTTGCCGGTCTTCTGTGCCGCGATCGTGGTTTCGCAGCGATACGCACGGCCACCGGGTGCATAGTCGTGGCAAACGAAGACGCGCGTCGAATCGGGCAATGCGAACAGCCGCTGGATCGACTGGAACAGGCGCGCGGCGCTGCCGCCCGGGAAGTCGCAACGCGCCGTGCCGCCATCCGGCATGAACAGGCTGTCGCCGACGAACAGCGCGTCGCCGATCAGATAGCTGACGCTGTCGTCGGTGTGGCCCGGCGTCGCGATCACGCGCGCCGCGATCGCGCCGACGCTGAAGGTCTCGCCATCGGCAAGCAGATGGTCGAACTGCGAGCCGTCGACCGGGAAGTGTTCGCCGAGATTGAAGATCGCGCGAAAGGTCTTCTGCACCGACTGGATGCCGGCACCGATCGCGAGTCGCGCGTCCGGAAGCTTCTGCTTGAGCCAGTGGCCGGCGCTGAGGTGGTCGGCATGCGCATGGGTTTCGAGAATCCAGGTGACGTCGAGCGCGTGGGCGGAGACGGCCGCGAGCACCTGTTCGACGCTGTGGGTCGCCGTGCGTCCGGACTTGGCATCGAAGTCGAGCACCGGGTCGATGATGAGGGCGGCACGCGAAGCCGGGTCGCGCACCAGATAGGTCCAGGTGCAGCTTTCCTTGTGGAAGAACGGCGTGATGTTCGCGGTCATGGGACTCCTCAATGCGGCCAGAGTTTGGGTGCGGTCTGGGCGATGATGAACAGGCCCATCAGCACCAGAAAGACGGAGAACAGTTTCTTCAGACGTTGCTGCGGCAAGCGGTCGGCCCAGTGCATGCCGACGAGGCTGCCACCGGCACCCACGGCCGTGAACATGCCGATCAGGCGCCAGTCGAGCGCAATCCCGGCTGCGGCCAGCAGGCTCGCGTGCTTGGCAAAGCCGCTGAAGGCATTCAGCGCGATGATGCACAGACTGGTCCCGACCGCACGATGCATGGCGAGACCGCCGAGCAGGACCAGCGCCGGCAAGATCAGGAAGCCGCCACCGATGCCGACCAGTCCGGTCAGCACGCCGACGGCGATGCCGTCGACCACGATCCAGCGCCGCCGACGCGGCGCGCGATCGGTCGATGCCGGCGGCGTTGGACGCGACATCATGACCGCCGCCGCGAGCATCACCAGCGCGAACACGAACAATTGCACGACGCCAGGGATGTGCCGAGACAGGGCGGCGCCGGCGACGGTCCCGAGCATGCCGGGGACGCCGAACCAGAGCACGCTGCGCCCATCGACCTGACCCCGAATGATGCGCGGCATGGCGCCGGCCAGAGCGATGCCACCGACGATCGCCAGGGAGCCCGCGATGGCGATCTTCTCCGGTTGGCCGACGAGGTAGACGAGCACCGGAACGGTCAGGATCGAACCACCCGAGCCGAGCAGTCCGAGCGTCACGCCGATCGCCAGCGCACCGAGCAGGGCCAGGACCATCGGCTATGCGCCCGCCTTGACGCGCCGGTCAGCGACGTGCCGAGAGGACGGCTTCATCGCGTTCGATGCGGAAGGACGCATGGCATGCCGTGCATTGTGCGGTGGCGTCGCCGAGACGTGCCAGCGCCACATGGACGCGCTGCTGGTCTCGGGCTTCGTCGGCGATCGCGGTCATCGCCGCATGCATCGGTTTGGCCAGCGTGAACCATGCATCCGGCAGCACATCGCGGAAGCCGGCGCCCGGACCCATGCCCATGCCACGCCCGCGCCCCGGGCCTTGGCCCATGCCGGGTCCATGGCCCTGGCCGCGTCCGGGAGAAAAGCCGGAAGCGGCGCTCGCGACCTTGTCCCAATCGTTCGCGGCGAGGGCGGCGATCAGCTCTTGCACCGACTCGAGGTGTCGACGCATTTCGCCGCGCAGCGCCTGCTGCTGCTCGTCGCGCATCGCGATGGCCGTGCGCGAATCGGTCGTCGCCGGTGCCAGCGCCACTTCGGCCCAGATCAGGCCGCGCAGATCGCCCGCCTGGAAGCCGGTGGCGAGGTCCTGCGGGTACCTTGCCGAGATCGCTTTCGCGACATCGGATGCAATCGCGTCTGCTGGGCCGTGGCACATCAGGCAGGGCGCTTCGACCTCGATGCCCTTGGCCACGCGCAGCACATCGGCGGCTTGCGACGTCGTCGTCACGGCGCCGGCGTCCTCGCCGCCGGCGACGCGTACGGCGAAGCCGTCGAGCGCTCGGCCTTGCCAGTCATTCGGTGCGTTCGCCGGATTGCGGTGCTTCATGCTGGTGCGTCCGACCGAGACGCCATGACGCGCTGCGACGTCCGACGCGATGCGGGGTGCTTCATCGTGGCAAAACGCCACTGCGGCGACGGCGCCGTCCGCAGCGATCTTCTGCTGAAGCGCGCCGCGCAGGGACTGGCCGAGGTCGGCGATCGCGGCTTGTGCGCGTTGCAGGTTCGGATCGACCGGCGCGCTCGCGACCGGCGCGGTCAAGGCCGGGCTCGACAGCGCAATGGCGAACAGGGCGGCGGTCATGCGATTGCGCGTCATGCGGACTTCTCCAAGGCAGACTGCTGGCGTTCGAGCAGGGCGTAATAGAGCAGCGGGATGACCACGAGGGTCAGGACCGTCGACACCAGGATGCCGAAAATCAGGCTGATCGCGAGGCCGTTGAAGATCGGGTCATCGAGGATGAAGAAGGCGCCGCCCATGGCCGCGATGGCCGTGAGCGCGATCGGCTGCGCGCGCACGGCGCACGCTTCGATCACCGCATCGGCGAGCGCCATGCCCTGTGCGCGGGCATGGTTGATGAAATCGACCAGCAGGATCGAGTTGCGCACGATGATGCCGGCGAGCGCGATCATGCCGATCATCGAGGTCGCGGTGAACTGCGCGCCGAGCAGGGCATGGCCGGGCATCACCCCGATCGCGGTCAGCGGGATCGGCGCCATGATGATCAGCGGCACCACATAGCTGCGGAACTGGGCAACCACGAGCAGGTAGATGAGCAGCAGTCCGGCCGAATACGCGAGACCCATGTCGCGGAAGGTCTCGAAGGTGATCTGCCATTCGCCGTCCCACTTGATCGCGAAGCGCGAGGTGTCGCTGGGCTGCGCGAAGAAATACTGGTCGAGGCGATGGCCGCCGATGCCGTCCCGGCGCAATTGCGAGACCACGCTGAACATGCCGTACAGCGGCGAGTCGAGCGCACCGGCCTCGTCGGCCGTGACATAGACCACCGGCGCGAGGTCCTTGTGATACAGCGTCTGCTCCCAAGGGCGTGATTCCAGTCGCACCATTTCCGACAGCGGGACTAGGCGACCATCGCCGGCACGCACGCGGATGGCAAGCAACTGCTCGCTGCTCGCCTGTTCGCCGGCCGGCAGGCGCAGGCGGATCGGTACCGGGTACTTCGAAGCGCCATCGCGCAAGTAGCTCGCATCGACACCCGACACCGCCAGCGCCAGCGCATCCGCGATCTGCGCCTGGCTGATGCCGAGCCGGGCCGCGCGTTCGCGATCGACCACGACGACTTCGCGCACGGCGTCGGCCTCCATGCTGGTGTCGATGTCGACGATGCCCGGCGTCGCCGCGAACGTCGCTTGCAGCGCTCTGGCAATTTCGCGCGCCCGCACCGCATCGGGGCCGTAGATTTCGGCGACCAGAGGCGCCATCACCGGCGGCCCGGGCGGAACTTCCGCGATCTTGACCGACGCGCCGTACTTGCGGCCGATGTCGGCGAGCTGCGGGCGCAGCGCGCGCGCGATCTCGTGACTCTTGCGCGAGCGATCGTGCTTGTCGACGAGGTTGACTTGCAAGTCTCCGACGTGGGCACCGCTGCGCAGGTAGTACTGGCGCACCAGACCATTGAAGTTGACCGGCGAGGCGGTGCCGGCGTATCCCTGGACGTGCATGACTTCGGGAACGACGACCAGCGACTGCGCCAGTTCGATCAGCAAGGCATTGGTGCGTTCCAGGGGCGTGCCCTCGGGCAGGTCGACGACGACCTGGAACTCCGACTTGTTGTCGAAGGGCAGCATCTTGAGCACCACGAGCTGCAATACCGCCAGCATCGCTGCGAGCAGCACCGCCGCAACCATGCCGCCGAAGAGCATCAACCGACGGCGTCCGCCACGCTCGCGGTCGAGGAACGGCAACAGCACGCGCTTGAACAGCCGCGACAGGCGACCCGTGCCGCCTGCGTGTCCGGCGTCGACGCCGTGAGCGTCGACTGCGACATGCCGCGACAGCAGCTTGTAGGCGAGCCACGGCGTGACCGTCAGCGCGACGATCAGCGAGATCAGCATGCCGACCGAGGCATTGATCGGAATCGGACGCATGTACGGCCCCATCAGGCCGGAAACGAAGGCCATCGGCAGCAGTGCCGCGATCACCGTGAACGTCGCCAGGATGGTCGGTGCGCCGACTTCGTCGACCGCCGGCGGAATCGCGTCGAGCAGCTTCTTCGCGCCCAGCGTCATGTGGCGGTGGATGTTCTCGACGATGACGATGGCGTCATCGACGAGGATGCCGATCGAGAAAATCAGCGCGAACAGCGAGACGCGGTTGATCGTGAAGCCCATCGCCCAGCTGGCGAACAGGGTCAGGGCCAGGGTCAGCACGACCGCGGTGCCGACGACGATGGCTTCGCGCCAGCCGAGTGCGAACAGCACCAGGGCGACCACCAGCATGGTCGCGAACACCAGTTTCTGGATCAGCTTCATCGCCTTGTCGTTGGCGGTGAAGCCGTAGTCGCGCGTGGTCGTGATCGTCACGCCTTCCGGGACGTGGGTCGCGCGCAAGGCGTCGAGGCGATCGAGGATGCCGCGGGTGATGTCGGCGGCATTCGCGCCCGGCTTCTTGGCAATGGCGATGGTCACGGCCGGCGTCAGCGCGAGCGCGCCCGGCGTGGCGCCGACGCCGGCATGCCACACATAGGTGCGCGGCAGATCGGCGCCGCGACGGATTTGCGCGACATCGGCGAGCAGCAGCGGGCGGCCGTCGCGCAAGCCGACGACCAGATTGGCGACTTCGTCGGCGTCGGCCAGCCAAGTGCCCGCAGTGAGCGGAACCTGCGCGCCGAGTGCGACGCGTTCGCCGGCCTGTTGCACGACGTTCGCGGCGGACAGGGTGGCGGCGAGATCGGCTGGCGTCATGCCGTAGGCGGCCAGGCGCGTGGCGTCGAGTTCGACCACGACGGCACGCTCTGGCGCGCCGATCGTGTAGACGTCGCGCGTGCCGGGGACGCGCTTGAGTTCGGTCTCCAGTGTGTGCGCCACTTCGGCGAGTTCGGTCGAGCCGCGTTGGTCGTCGACCGACAAGGTCAGGCTCATCACCGGCACGTCGTCGATACCCATCGGCCGCACCAGGGGCTGGCCGACGCCGAGGTCGCGCGGCGCCCAGTCCTGATTCGAGTACACCTGGTTGTACAGGCGCACGAGTGCATCCTGGCGCGGCACGCCGACCTGGAATTCGACCGTGAGCACGGCGAGACCCGGACGTGACACCGAATACACGTGCTTGACGCCTTCGACTTCGGACAACACCTGCTCGAGCGGATAGCTGACGAGGTTTTCGACATCCTCGGCCGGCGCGCCCGCGAAAGGCACCATGATGTTGGCCATGGTCACGTCGATCTGCGGTTCTTCCTCGCGCGGCGTGATCATCACCGCGACCAGGCCGAGCAGGAAGCCGGCGATGGCCAGTACCGGCGTCAGCGGGTTCGCGGTGAACGCACTCGCGAGTCGCCCGGAAATGCCGAGTTTCGATGGCGCGCCGCTCACTCGGCCTTCCCCTTCGTGCCGGTGATGTGTGCGAGCGCCGCGAGCGGATCAGCGGCGATGCGCTCGCCGTCCGACAGGCCTGCGAGCACCTCGACCTGGTCGCCGAAGCGATGTCCGAGGCGCACCTGGCGCAAGGCCACGCGTTGCGCCGCATCGACGGCGTAGACCGCGGTCACCTCGCTGCGGCGCACCAGCGCGCTGGCCGGAATCAGCACGCGCTCGGACTGGCCGATCACGAAGGCGGCTTTCACCGTCATGCCGGGTTGCAGCCCGGTCTCGGCCTCGGGCAGTTCGAGGCGGATGCGGAACGTGTGCGCCTTCGCGTCGGCGTAGGGAAAGATCACCATCTCCCGGGCTTCGATGCGGCGTCCGTCGTCGAGCAGGATCATCGCCTTGCCCTGCTCGCGGATCGCCGCGATGTCGCCCTGCGGCACTTCGACCTCGACGCGCAGTTGCGACAGCGACAGTCCCGACAGCAGCGGTTGCCCCGGGCGAACGGTTTCGCCGACCTGGACGTGGCGTTCCGTCAGGATGCCGCTGTACGGCGCGCGCACCACCGTGTAGTCGACCTGTTCGCCGGCCTCGCGCGCACCGGCGCGGGCGGCCTCCAGCGATGCACGGGCGGCATCACGTCGCGCCACCGCCTGATCGAAGGCGGCCTGCGCAATCAACTTCTTGCCGACCATGTCCTTGGCGCGGTCGAACGCCAGCTGGGCTTCGCGGTCGTTGGCTTCGGCGGCGCGCAGCGCGGCCTCCGCCTGTCGCCGTCCGGACTGCTGCTCGACGTCGGTGAAGCGCGCGATGATGTCGCCGACCTTGACGTAGTCGTTGACGTCGAACGGCAACTCGGTGACGCGCCCACCGGTCTGCGCCGACATCGTCGCCTTGTTCACGGCATCGACGACGCCATCCCACAGGCGTTCCTGCGTCGCCGACCGCTGTTCGACGGTCAGCGTCGCGAAGCTCACCGGCGTGTTCGCACGCGGCTTCTCGGCATCCCCGCTGCATGCGGAGAGGGCGGCAAGGGTGGCAAGAACCCCCAGTCGGATCAGGCGCATGTCGGTCTCACTTGAAAGCGCAGCCGGCCTTGAAGCCGAACTTGGACAGAATGGTCGCGGCCGGGCAGAAACCGGTGAACGAGGATTGCAGCAAGTTCAGGCCGACGAAGGTGGTCAGCAGCAGCCACCACGGCGAGACGAAATGGGTCAGCAGCACGCTGATCAGGATCATGGTGCCGGCAAAGGCGAACATGGCGCGGTCGAGATTCATGGCTTCACTCCCAGTAGGTTTCGGTTCGGATCATTTCAGTCGCTCGATGCCGAGCGCCTTGAGCACGTACTTTTCGTAGATCGGCTCGGTATTGCCGGAGCGCATCTTCGCGAGGAAATATTTCTCGAAGGCGATCTTGGCGAGATGCACCCACTTGCCGACCTTGGCCCAGGTGACGTTGCGCGGCGGGATCTGCGGGATCGCGACGAACGCGGCGCCGGTATCGCCCATGTCGGCGAGGCAGATCGCGTTCCAGGTCGCCTTCGCCTCGACGGCGCGGCCCTCGATGTCGGCCTTGATGTTCTCGACGATGGCCGTGACCATCGACTCGATCATGAACCCGGTCTTCGGCGCGCCGGTCGGCACCGGCGTGACTTCCACCGGCGGGATCGCGACGCAGACGCCGGCCGAATAGACGTTGGGGAACTTCGGATTGCGCTGGTGCGCATCGATCAGCACGAAGCCGCGCGGATTGCACAGATCCTTGGCCTGGCGCACCGCATCGACGCCGGTGAACGGCGGCATCACCATCGCGTACTTGAACGGCAACGCATGTTCTTTCAGCAGCTTGCCGTGGTCGTCGAGTTCCTGCGCCTTGACCTCGTTCGCGGCGATCTCGGTGATCTTCGCATTCGTGACCCACTTGATGTGGCGTTGGCGCATTTCGGACTCGAGCAGCCCCTTGGAATCGCCGACGCCGCCGAGGCCCATGTGACCGACATAGGGCTCGCTGGTCACGTACGTCATCGGCACGCGGTCGCGCAGCTTGCGCTTGCGCAGGTCGGCGTCGAGGATCATCGCGAATTCATAGGCCGGGCCGAAGCAGCTGACGCCCGGCGCCGCGCCGATCACGATCGGGCCGGGGTCCTTCAGGAAGTTTTCGTAGGCCGCCCAAGCCGTCTGCGCATGATCCGTCGTGCAGATCGACTGTGTGTGCGCGGACGGACCGAGGCCCGGCACTTCGTCGAACGCCAGGCGCGGGCCGGTGGTGATGACCAGATAATCGTAGTCCAGCGTGCGGCCATCGCGAAGAACGAGCTGGTTCGACTCGGGCACGACGCGCTCGGCGCCCACGGATTCGAAGCCGATGTGCTTCTTGCCGAGGTGGGTCGGTGCATCGACCTGGATGTCGGCCGGCTTGCGCCAGCCCACGGCGACCCAGGGATTCGACGGCGTGAAGCTGAACTTCGTGCCTTCACCGACGACGGTGATGGTCGCGACATCCTTGCCCAAGGCGGCGCGCAACTCGTAAGCGACGCTCATGCCGCCGATGCCTGCACCCAATACGACGATCCGTTTCATGGCGCCCTCCGCGCATTCATATTACATTCTTCTAATTTAGCGATGGCTTGTATAGAATGCAAGCCATGCCCCGCAGGCGCCGCATCCCGCGACGCGTTCGGGTTCAGGAGCAGAAGATGAGTCGGACCCACAAGCCGAGCGCGACTTCCATGGCGGCGGCCATGAACGCTCGCGCCGAAGAGGCGTCGGAGTTGCTGAAGGCGATGTCCAACCCGCAGCGACTGCGCGTGCTCTGCCTGCTGGTCGAAGGCGAGCGCTCGGTGGGCGAGATCAACCGGGAAGTCGAGCTGAGTCAGTCGGCGCTGTCGCAACATCTCGCGAAGCTGCGTGACGAGGGTCTGGTCGCGACCCGACGGGAAGCGCAGACCGTGTTCTACCGCTTGGCCGAAGGACCGGCGCTTGAAGTCATTCGTACCTTGCACGATGTCTATTGCCCGGGTGATTCAGTTGCCCGCATCTGTTCCTGAGGAGAACCATTCCATGTTCGCGCAGATCAAATCCATGTTCGGCATGGGCGGCACCGCGGTGTCGCCCCACGAGGCAGTGAAGCGCATCAACGACGGTGCGCGGATCGTCGATGTCCGTGAGCCGGACGAGTTTGCGCACGGCAGCATCGGCAACGCGGTGAACGTGCCGCTGTCGCGCATCGATCGCGAAGGTGTGGCGGCACTGGATCGCGCCGGCATCGCGCACGATCAGGGCGAACTGCTGATCGTCTGTCGCAGCGGCGCCCGCTCGGGCAGCGCCTGTGCGCGCCTGCAGGCAAGCCTCGGCGGTCGTGCCGTGAACTTGCAGGGCGGCTTGATGGCCTGGGTCGGCGCCGGCTTGCCGGTCAGCCGCGGTTGAGATCGCCATGCGCATCTGCGTCTACTGCGCCTCCAGCGCGCAATGCGATCCCGACTACCACCGTCAGGCCTACCGGCTCGGCGAATTGCTCGCGGACGCAGGTTGCACCACGGTCTACGGCGGCGGCGGCATGGGTTCGATGGGTGCGCTGGCCGACGGCGCCTTGTCGAAGCAGGGCCACGTCGTCGGCATCATTCCGCGCTTCATGACCGAAGTGGAATGGCAGCATCCCGGCCTCGCCTCGCTCGACATCGTCGAAGACATGCGTGAGCGCAAGCATCGACTGCTCACTGGCTCCGACGCCGTGGTCGCCCTGCCCGGCG
>DATMVT010000285.1:0-1506 GCA_035562895.1 Patescibacteria group bacterium
TCAGCCTCCCATCCGAAACATTTCGACGCGCATCGCGGCTTCGCGTTCGCGTTCGGCACGCACTTCGCTGTAGCGATCGCTGCGTCCGGACCAACGTGACCGGATGACCTCGATCAGTGCCGCATCGTCCGCGTCGAGCAAGGGTCGCAAGGCCACGCCACGGGACGCGAACAGACAGGTGAACCATTCACCATCGGCCGAAACGCGCGCCCGCGTGCAATCGCCGCAGAACGGCGCGCTGACCGAAGAGATGAAGCCGATCTCGCCCTGACCGTCGATGTAGCGGTAACGCGCCGCCACTTCACCGCGATGGCTGCGACCGACAGGCTGCAGCGGCCAATGCGCGCCGATCCGCGCGAGCAATTCGGCGCTGTCGACGACCTCGTTGCGGGACCAGCGGTTGCAGGTGCCGACGTCCATGTATTCGATGAAACGCAGCACATGCGGCGTGCCACGGAAATGCGCCGCTAGCGCCAGTACTTCGCCGTCGTTGACGCCGCGTTGCACCACGCAATTGAACTTGATCGGCCCGAATCCCGCGCGCTCGGCGGCGTCGACGCCGGCCAGCACGTCGGCCACCTCGCTCTGTCCGCCGCTCATGCGCTTGAAGACATCGGCGTCGAGCGCATCCAGGCTGATGGTCAGGCGTTGCAGGCCTGCCTTTCGCAAGGCATCGGCATGGCGCGGCAACAGCACGGCATTCGTCGTCAGGGCCAGGTCCTCGACCCCCTCGATGCGCGCCAGGCGTTCGACGATCTCCGGCAACTCCGCGCGCAGCAGGGGTTCGCCACCGGTCAGGCGCAGCTTGCGCACGCCCAGTGCGACGAAGGCACGGGCGACGCGCTCGATCTCCGCAGGCGTCAGCCACTCGGCCTTCGGCATGAACGCCGACGGTCCGCCAAATCGTTCGACCGGCATGCAGTACGGGCAGCGGAAATTGCAGCGGTCGATCACCGAAATGCGCAGGTCGTGCAACGGCCGCTGCCGCGAGTCGGTCAACGGTGTCGTCATCGCACGCGCCCGCCATGCTGGGCGAGCGTCGCGGCTTGCATCGCGTCCATGGCGGGCGCCAACGCGTAGACATCGCCGGCGCGGGCGACGCGCAAGCCCGCGCGGGTGAACACGTCGCGGTCGCCGTCCGTGGCGTAGTGGTAGACGATCATGCGGGCACGGGTTTCCGGGGGATAGGCATTCAGCAGGTCATCCAGACCGGTGTGCGACGGATTGCCTTGCACACCGCAATCGTGAGCGATCCATTCGGCACTGTCGGCATGGAACGCGACCTGCTCCGGAATGGGCCGGGTGTCGCCGCTGAACAGGAAGCTGCCACGCAACGCGATCCCGAAGGCGGTGCGCGGCAAGTGATGGCGGACCGCGAAGACGTCGAACCAGTAGCCCTGGTGCCAGAACCCGCGATCCACCGGAATCAGCTGGAAGGCATCCCAGAAGTTCGCGCCCCCCTCGGCGAGCGGACTTGGGTAGTTCGCGACGCGCTGCTGCAGGATC
>DATMVT010000286.1:0-16440 GCA_035562895.1 Patescibacteria group bacterium
TGGCGCACCTGCGCTTCGTCGTGCATGTCGCGCGCGGTTACCAGGGTTACGGCCTCGGCATGGCCGACCTGATCCAGGAAGGCAACATCGGCCTGATGAAGGCGGTCAAGCGTTTCGATCCCGAGCAGGGCGTGCGATTGGTGTCGTTCGCGGTGCACTGGATCAAGGCCGAGATGCACGAGTTCATCCTCAAGAACTGGCGCATCGTCAAGGTCGCGACGACCAAGGCGCAGCGCAAGCTGTTCTTCAACCTGCGCAAGTCGAAGAAGCGCCTGGGCTGGATGAACAACGAGGAAGTGAATACGGTCGCGCGCGAACTCAAGGTCGATCCGTCCGACGTGCGCGAAATGGAAGCGCGTCTGAATGGCCGCGACATCGGCTTCGATGCGCCGGCGAACGAGGATGACGAACATGCACGTCCGTCGCCGGTCGCGTTCCTGGTCGACGCCACGGTCGGACCGGCCGAAGCCCTGCTCGCGCAGGACGAGGGCGACCACCAGGTGGACGTGCTGCGCGACGGCATGGAAAAGCTCGACCAGCGCTCGCGCGACATCGTCAATCGCCGCTGGCTGGCCGACAACAAGGCCACACTGCAGGAACTGGCCGATGAGTACGGCGTGTCCGCCGAACGCATCCGCCAGATCGAAGCGAACGCGTTCAAGAAGATCCGCGCGCTGTTCGTCGCCTGATCCGCGACGCGACGGTTTGAACCACGACGGCCCTGCGGGGCCGTTCGTTTTTTCGGGAGGCGCCCGCTTTCGGGAAGTTTCCAGTAGGCTCGGCCCTGATACGAGGGCCGCCGCATGACCCACATCATTACCGAGCCCTGCATTGGCGTGAAAGATGCAGCCTGCGTCGAAGTCTGCCCGGTGGATTGCATCTACGGCAAGGATGAAGACGGCGAGCAGCTGTACGTTCAACCCGAGGAATGCATCGACTGCGGTCTCTGCGTTGATGCCTGCCCGGTCGAAGCCGCTTTCGCGATGGAAGAAGTTCCCGACAAGTGGAAGGACTTCATCAAAAAAAACCATGAGTATTTCGGACTGGAGCCGCCATGAGCCTGTCGCGTCGGGATTGTCTGCGTTTCGGACTCGCCGCGGGTGCCGCTACGCTCACTTCGCGCTTCGCAATCGCAAGCGCTTCGCCGCTGCGACTGGCTCTGTATGGCTGTGGTCCGCGTGGACTGGCGCTCGCGGTGTCGGCGCTGCGGTGCACCGCTGACGTCGAATTGGTCGCCATCGCCGATCCGGATGCCGGGCGCGCGGCGCGCGCAGCGGCGTGGTGGCAGCATCCGGCTCAGCGCGCATCCCTGCGTGCGTGCGCCCGGCTGCAGGCCGGCGCGGTGCTGTCGGGCGCCTCGGCCGCTGCGACCCTGGCCGCGCTGACTTCGGTCGATGTCGTGCTGATGGCTGACGATGCCAGCGCGCAGGTGCGCGCGATCGGCCGGCGACATGTCTGCCTTTGGCCTGGCCGCGTCGATGCTGCGCTCCGCCAGTCGTTGCAGGCGGCGCTGCTCGACGCAGCGGAACACGGGCGCGTGTTCAGTGTGCATGCGCCGCAATTCGAGGTGGCCGCAGCGCACTCCGGCGCAACGTTGCGCGCCCGGACGCTGTCACGCTTCTTCCAGGACATTCGCCAGGGGCAGTGCGGCGACGTCGACGGTCGCGTCGCCGCACTGCTGGCAGCTCCGTTGACGTCGCAGGCCTGAGCATCGGCCGTGTCGTCGCGGTGACGATCGACACGTCGTCCGTTCATGCCTCGCTTCAGCCAATGAGCGGCAGTTCCGGTTGCTTCAGCAAAATCTCGGCCTCGCCGCGGAACACGCGCTTGAACTCGGCGCGCGACACCGACACGTATCGCTCGTTGCCGCCGATCTCGACTTGCGCGCCCTGGGTCAGGGCACGCCCGTGCTCGTCGACGCGCACCACCATCGTCGCCTTGCGGCCGGTGTGGCAGATGGTCTTGATCTCGGTGATCGAATCGGCCCAGGCCAGCAGGTACTGGCTGCCTTCGAACAGCTCGCCCTGGAAGTCGGTGCGCAGGCCGTAGGACAACACCGGAATGTTGAGTTGGTCGACGATCTCGGTCAGCTGCCAGACCTGGGCGCGACGCATGAATTGCGACTCGTCGGTCAGCACGCAATGCAGCGGACCGTGTGCGGCGATGTCGTCGCGCACCAGTTGCAGCAGATCGTCGTCGCGCTCGAAGATCACCCCGTTCGCCTTCAGGCCGATGCGCGACTGCACCACGCCGCGGCCATAGCGGTCGTCGAGCTTGGGCGTCAGGATCAAGGTCCGCATGCCGCGCTCGTGATAGTTGTGCGCCGACTGCAGCAGGGTCGTGGTCTTGCCGGCGTTCATCGCCGAATAATAGAAATAGAGCTTGGCCATCGCTGCGTGCTTGGGTTCGGGCCGGCGATTTTAGCAGCGCGCCGCGACCTTGCCCGGCTAGAATCCGCGCCCGCTTTCCGGTCATGCCATGAGCCTCAATCCTGCCCAACGCGACGCCGTCGCCTATTGCGACGGTCCCTTGCTCGTGCTCGCCGGTGCGGGTTCGGGAAAGACGCGCGTGATCACCGAAAAGATCGCGCACCTGTTGCGCAACGGCCATCGTGCCGAGACGGTGGCGGCGATCACGTTCACCAACAAGGCCGCGAAGGAGATGCGCGAGCGCGTCGGCAAGCTGATCTCGCGCGAGGCATCCGAATCGCTGCAGGTTTCGACCTTCCATGCGCTCGGCCTGCGCATCCTGCAGCAGGAAGCCGCGCAGGTCGGGCTGCGTCGGGGATTCTCGATCCTCGATGCCGAGGACGCGTTCGCGCTGGTCAAGGATCTCGCGCCCGCCGGCATGAAGCCGGACGCGCTGGACCTGCTGCGTGGCCTGATCGGCAAGGCCAAGGACAATGGGCTCGACGCCGACGAAGCCCTCGCTGCGGCGCGTTCGCCGAAGGAGTTGCAGGCCGCGGAACTGTACGCCGCCTACACGCGCCGCCTGCGCAACTTCAATGCACTCGACTTCGATGACCTGATCTTCCTGCCCGAGCGATTGTTCTCCACGAACGACGACGTGCGCACGCGTTGGCAGCAGAAGCTGTCGTACTTGCTGGTCGACGAGTACCAGGACACCAATCGCGCCCAGTATCGCCTGCTCAAACATCTGGTCGGCGACCGCGGTCGCTTCACCGCGGTCGGCGACGACGACCAGTCGATCTACGCCTGGCGCGGCGCCAATCCGGAAAACCTGAACGAGTTGGCTCGCGACTATCCGCAGCTGAAGTTGGTGAAGCTGGAGCAGAATTACCGCTGCAGCGGCCGCATCCTGCGTGCCGCCAATGCGGTGATCGCGAACAACGTGCACTTGTTCGAGAAGAAATTGTGGAGCGCGCACGGCGAGGGCGAATCGCTGCGCATCCTGCAATGCAAGGACGAAACCCACGAAGCCGAGCGCATCGCCGCCGAGATCGCCCACCTGCAGCAGACGCGCAAGACGCCCTGGAGCGATTTCGCGATCCTGTACCGCGGCAATTTCCAGTCGCGCGCGTTCGAGCAGGCACTGCGCCTGCTGCGCGTGCCTTACCACGTCTCCGGCGGCACCGCGTTTTTCGATCGCGCCGAAGTGCGTGACCTGCTCGCCTACCTGCGCGTGCTGGTCAATCCCGACGACGACAGCGCCTTCCTGCGCATCGTGCAGACGCCGAAGCGCGACATCGGCACCGGCACGCTCGAAAAGCTCGCGCAGCTCGCCGGCTCGCGCGGACTGTCGATGGCGCGCGCCGCCGAATCGATGGAAATCCAGAAGCTGCTGTCGGCGCGACCGGCGGCGGCACTCGCGAATTTCGCCGAACAGATCCGGCGCTGGCGCGTCAGTGCCGCCAGCATCGACGCTGCGGCGCTGTGCGAGAAGCTGATCCAGGAGTCCGGCTACGCGCAGCATCTGGAGTCGACGGTCAAGGATCCGGCGGCGCGCGCGCGACGCACCGACAACCTCAAGGAACTGATCGATTTCCTCAAGGCGAACGGCAAGGGTCGCGACGCACTCGGTGACCTCGCGGCGCAACTCGCCTTGCTCGGCCACCTCGACCGCGACGACAACGGCAATGCCGTGCGCCTGTCGACCCTGCATGCGGCCAAGGGCCTGGAATTCCGCCATGTCTGGCTGGTCGGTCTGGAAGACGGCACGCTGCCGCACGAGGGCGCGATCAACGAGGGCCGCCTCGACGAGGAGCGCCGCCTGTTCTACGTTGCCATCACCCGAGCCAAGGACACCTTGACCCTCAGCCATGCCGCGCACAAGCGCCGCTACGGCGAGCTGCTGGCACAGAAGCCGAGCCGCTTCCTCGATGAACTTCCGCCGGCCGACGTGGTCCGCGAAGGCGACGACCCCGAGCGTGACCAGGCCGAGAAGCGCGAGCGGGCCGGGGCACATCTGGCGCGTCTGGCGGAAATGCTCGGCGGCGTGGGCTGACACGCCGCCTCGACAACCACTGCCACTACACTTCCCCGATCAACGAAAGGAGAACTGCATGCGATTCATCAGCCGAGGCATGGCCATCGTCGCCATCGCCGCCTTGTCCGCCTGTGCCACGCAAGGCACCAAGCCAACCGCGAACAAGCCCGATGACCTGTCCGATGTGCCGCGGATCGATCCGCCCGGCGCACTGAAGGATCCGACCCACGACAACCTCAATGCCGTGCTGTGGTCGCAGACGGCGGCCGAATACCGGGCGCTCGCAGCGCAGGCCTTCAATCAGGCGGCGCGCACCTTGGCGGCGGCGCAGGCCGACGCGAACTTCAGCGCGTTGCCGGAATCCGAGCAGGGCAAGCCGGCGGCCACCGCACCGTTGGCCATCATCGCCGACATCGACGAGACCGTGCTCGACAGTTCCGCGTTCAATGCCGACCTGATCCAGAATCCGATCGACGCCAAGCTGCCGCCGGCCGAGGCGCACAAACTGTTCGACCAGCGCTGGAACGACTGGGTCGCGCAGCGCGAGGCGATTCCGATGCCGGGGGCGGTGGCGTTCCTCAAGCAGGCGGAAGCCGCCGGGGTCTCGGTGTTCTACGTCACCAACCGCAAGGATTCGGAAAAGACCGAGACTTGCAACAACCTGGTCCAGGCCGGCTTGCCGCTGAAGGCTTGCGCGACCCATGTGCTGACCCGCAACGAGGCCGATGGTCGCCCGAAGGAGAAGGGCTCGCGTCGCAAGATGGTGGCGGCCGACCATCGCGTCGTGCTGTTGCTGGGCGACAACCTCGGTGACTTTGCCGATGGCATCTATGCCTCGACCGAAGCACGCGCGCAGATCGTCGAGACCTACGCGAAATGGTGGGGCGAGCGCTGGATCATCCTGCCGAACCCGATGTACGGTTCCTGGGAAGACGCCATCAGCAATGTCCAGAACGACGCCGCGAGCGCGACCTTTGCGGCGGAGCAGGAACGTCGTCGTTTGCTGAAGGGACGTGCCCTGCGCGGTGTGGATTGGTGGGCTGGTCCGCCGGTGATTGAAGCAAAAGCCAATTGAATCAATGCGATACCTCGATGAATTGAAGGTATTGCATCAGCTTGTGGCGGCAAGTTATTATTCAGTCGTGAGTTGTCCAGAATAACGACGACAATAACCAACAACAGCGCCCAAGCTTCCCCCTCCGGCGAATGCCGGTTCGATCAGATGGTTCGAAAGAACCATCTGATTTTTTTTGTGCCTTCGGGACTTGCCAAGGTCGGCCGCGATGCCCACCATGTCCGCCCCCTGACCGCTTCTAGGAACGACGATGAAACGCATTCTCCCCCTGACGCTGGTCGCCCTCCTCGGTTTGGTCGCTTGCGGCAAGGACGACACCGCTGCGCCGTCGGCGTCCAAGGTGGCCGCCGCCGCAACTTCGCCGGAGGGTGCGACCAAGGCCCAGATCGACGCGTTGCGCGCCGGTCAGTTCTCGAGTGCCTTCCTGGCCGCGGTTCCGCCGACCATGGTCGAGCAGATGCGCACGAAGTGGACGCAGAAGATGGCCGAGCCGGCTTCGGAAGAAGACCGCGCGAGCTTCGAGGAAATGATCAACGAACTGACCGCCGACGGCGCCGAGGCGGCGATCTACGCCAAGATCGAACCCGAACTGGTGAAGTTCAAGGAGTCCGCGGCGATGCAGATGCCGATGTATGTCGGCATGGGTCGCGGCATCCTCGCTGCCGGCGTGCAGCAGCGCGAAGACCTCAGCGCCGAGCAGAAGACGCAGGCGATGGCCTCGATCGACGCGTTCGCGAAGTGGGCCGAATCCGCCCAGTTCGCCGAGCCGGCGCTGGCGAAGGAAGCGATCGGCCACATCTGCAAGGCCGCGCGCAACCTCAAGCTCAAGAACTTCGATGAATTCCGCGCCCTCAGTTTCGACGAGGCGGTGAAGCGCGGCGACGTCGTGTTCATTGCGGTCAAGGACATCTTCGCGACCTACGGCTTCAAGATCGACGACGTTCTGGCCAGCGCCAAGACCGAAGTGCTGTCGCAGACCGGTGACATCGCCAAGGTCAAGGTCACCTACACCATGTTCGAGACGCCGCTCAGCTTCGAATCGGAAATGGTTCAGCTCGACGGCCGCTGGTATGGCAAGGACGCGCTGGAGAGCCTGAAGAAGGATTTGGCCGAGCCGGCCGTCGAAGCCGATCCGACCCTGGCCGGTGAGGCCGACGCGCCTGCGCAGGGCTGATTCCGTCCGTCGCAGCGATGCATTCGGTGTCCATGCCCGGTCGTGACGAATCCGCCGGGGGCCTGCGTGGCCCCTGGTTCTGGAAAGTCCTCGGCGCGCTGATCCGGCCCTGGCTCGCGTTTCGCACCGAGCCGCCTGCGGCCGGCTCCGTGCTGTCCGGCGATACGCCGGTCGTCTATCTGCTGGAGCGCTACGGCGCGATCAATGCGGTGATCCTCGAAGAGGCCTGCCGCGCCCAGGGGCTGCCGGCGCCGTTGCGACCCATGCCCGGCGGCCACCTGCCGAAATCGCGCGCCGTGCTGGCCTTGTCGCGACGCGAGGGCCTGATGTTCCGGCGGCCGCGCCAGAAGACGCATTCGGCCGGTCTGGCGCAAGTCGTGCGCGCCGTGCAGGCGAACCCCGACCTCGACATCCAGGTGGTGCCGGTTTCGATCTTCGTCGGCCGCGCGCCGCAGCGCGAATCCGGCTGGTTCCGCGTCCTGTTCTCGGAAAACTGGGCGGTGGTGGGCCGCTTCCGGCGCCTGATGTCGTTGCTGCTGAACGGGCGCGACACCATCGTCCATTTCAGTCCGGCGGTGAGCCTGCGCGCGGTCGTCGCCGAGGGGATGGATGCCGAACGCACGGTGCGCAAGGCCAGTCGCGTCATGCGCGCGCACTTCCGTCGCCTGCGCGCGGCCGTGATCGGACCCGACCTGTCGCATCGCCGCACCGTGATCGATGCGGTGATGAATGCCGAGGGCGTACGCAGCGCCGTGACTGCACTCGCCAGCAAGGAGCGCATCACGCTCGAGCAGGCCGAGGGGCGCGCGCGATCGTTCGCGTGGGAGATCGCCGCCGACTATTCGCATTCGACGGTGCGATCGGCTTCCTTCCTGCTGACGGCGTTCTGGAACCGCTTGTACGACGGCATCCGCACGCACCATTTCGATACCCTGAAGCAGGCGGCGCCGGGCCACGAGGTGATCTACGTGCCCTGCCACCGCAGCCACATCGATTACCTGCTGCTGTCCTACCTGTTGTATTCGAACGGCATCGTGCCGCCGCACATCGCCGCCGGCGTGAACCTGAATCTGCCGGTGATCGGTTCGCTGCTGCGCAAGGGCGGTGCTTTCTTCCTGCGTCGCAGCTTCCGCGCCAATGCGCTGTATTCGGCCGTGTTTTCGGAATACGTCACGCAGCTGTTCCAGCGCGGCGTGTCGATGGAGTACTTCATCGAAGGCGGCCGCAGCCGGACCGGGCGCCTGCTCGAACCGCGCGCCGGCATGCTGGCGATGACGGTGAAGAGTTTCCTGCGCGAATCGCGCCGCCCGGTGGTGTTCCAGCCGGTCTACATCGGCTACGAACGCGTGCTCGAGGGCAAGTCCTACATCGGCGAGCTGTCCGGCCAGGCCAAGGAGAAGGAATCGATCTTCGGCCTGCTGAAGTCGCTCAAGCTGCTGCGCGAACGCTATGGCAAGGTCACGGTCAGCTTCGGCGAGCCGGTGTACCTGACGCAGTTGCTCGACGACAGCGTCGGCGACTGGCGTGCCAGCGCACGCGACGAGAAACCGGAGTGGTTCGGTGCGGCCGTCGCCACGCTGGCCGAGCGCATCCTCGTCAACATCAATCGCGCCGCCGACGTGAACCCGGTCAACCTGCTGTCCGCGGCCCTGCTCGGCACGCCCAAGCACGCGATGGCCGAAGACGACCTGAAGCGCCAGATCGCGTTGAGTCAGCGCCTGATCGCGTCGGTGCCGTATTCGGACCGCGTGACCATGACCGAGCTCGATCCGGCCGGGGTGATCGCCTACGGCGAAAAGCTCGGCGTGATCCAGCGCGTCAAGCATCCGCTCGGCGACGTGCTGCACAGCACCGGCGACCAGGCCGTGCTGCTCAGCTACTTCCGCAACAACGTGCTGCACCTGTTCGCGACGCCGGCCTGGGTGGCGGTGTGTTTCCTCAACAACCGTCGCCTGCAGCGCGTGACGGTCGAGCGCCTCGGTCGCTTCATCTATCCGTTCATCCAGGGGGAATTGTTCCTGCCCTGGAGCGAAGACGAGTGGGTCGCGCGCATCGACGCAATGATCGGCCAGTTCGTGCGGGAAGGTCTGCTCGAATGCGAAGACGAGGGCAAGGTGTTGCGCCGTCGCGTCGGCCAGACCGACGAAGCGTTCCAGTTGCGCGTCACCGCGAATTCGCTGCTGCAAGCGTTCGAGCGCTACTACATCGCCCTTGCGCTGCTGGTGAAGTCGGGGCCGGGCGTGTTGTCGACCGGCGAACTGGAAAACCAGTGCCAATTGACGGCACAACGACTGTCCCTGCTGCATACCCAGGCGGCACCCGAGTTCTTCGACAAGACCCTGTTCAAGGGCTTCATCGCGACCATGCGCGAACGCGGCGTGCTGTCGCTCGACGGCAACGCCAAACTCTCGTTTGGCGACGACCTCGTGGCGATGGCCGAGGATTCCAAGCTCATTCTCAGCCGCGAATTGCGCCACTCGATCCTCAAGCTCGCGGGCTCGACCGACCGCGTCGAGATCACGCCGCCGCCGAAAGTGGCGTGATCCGAGGCGAGGCGCGTGACCGAACTCGCCGATGCCGCGCAACTGTTCGAGCGACTCTACGATGAGCTGAGGCGGATCGCGCATCGGCAACTGGATGCCGGTGGGGCGACGCTGCAGACCACCGGTCTGGTGCACGAGGCCTATCTCAAACTGGCGCAATCGCAGGTCGTGGACGAGCAGCACTTGCTGAATCTCGCCAGCCGGGCGATGCGTCAGGTGCTGGTCGATACCGCACGTGCGCGCGGTCGTGACAAGCGCGGCGGTGGATTGCAGGTCGTGACCCTGACCGAAGGCGCACAAGCGTTGCCCGAGATGAGTCTCGATGTGCTCGCGCTTGAACAGAGCCTGCAGCGTCTGGAACAGGCGGATCCGCGTCTGGCGCAGGTGGTCGAACTGCATTTCTTCGGCGGCCTGAGTTTTCCCGAAATGAGTCGTGTCATGAACGTGACCGAACGCACGCTGTTTCGCGACTGGCGCGCGGCACGGGCGCTGATCCATGATGACCTGAGCCGTTTCGACGGCGCCAACGCATGACTGCGCCGGTGCTCGACCAGGCGCAACGCGTGCGTGCGCTGCACTTGATGCGCGAAGCGCTCGATGTGACGGCATCGGATCGGGTCGCGTGGGTTGCGGCGCAGTGTGCGGGCGACTTGGCCCTGAACGCGGAAGTCGATCGCCTGCTCGCGCTCGACGCCGCCGCTGCCGGGCCGCTCGATCGTTCACTCTCCGATCATGCCGAGGCCGGCGAATTCGCCGGCGACCCGCGCATCGGCCGGCAGATCGGACCGTATGTGATTCGCGCCTTGCTCGGGCGCGGCGGCATGGGCGCGGTCTATCGCGCCGAGCGCAACGAAGGTGGCTTCACACAAACCGTGGCGCTGAAGTTGCTGCGTGCGACCGATCCTGACAACACACTGGCATTGCGCCGCTTCGCGCGCGAGCGGCAGATCCTGGTGCGGCTGCAGCATCCGCACATCGCACGCTTTCTCGACGGCGGCGTCAGCGACGACGGCCAGCCCTGGTATGCGATGGAGCTGGTCGACGGCGCGACACTGTTGCGGCATGTCGAACGACTTGCGACGCCCTTGCCCGCGCGATTGCAGCTGTTCATGCAGGTCTGCGATGCCGTGCAATTCGCACACCAGAATCTGGTGCTGCATCGTGATCTGAAGCCCGCGAATATCCTGGTCGATGCGCAGGGCGACGTGAAGCTGCTCGACTTCGGCATCGCCAAGTTGCTGCAGGATGAAGCCGATCCCGGCACGCACGAGGTCACCCGCACCGAGCATCGCGCGTTCACGCCGGATTACGCCGCGCCCGAGCAGATCAGCGGTCAGGCGGTCAGCACCGCGACCGATCTTTATGCACTCGGCGTCATCCTGTTTGAACTGTTGACCGGGCGCCGGCCCTTCAAGTCTGGCGCCGTGCCTGGACGCGGCTCGGCCACCATCGATACCAACGCCGAGCCGCCATCGCGGGCGTTGGCGCGCGCGGGCGGCGAACGTCGGCGCGTGACGGCCTTGCGCGGCGATCTCGACACCATCGCCCTGACCTGTCTGCAAGCCGAGCCGGCGCGGCGGTATGCGTCTGCGGCGGCCTTGAAGCGCGACCTCGAGCGTCATCTCGCCGGATTGCCGATCGAGGCGCGGCCAGACGCGTTTTCCTACCGAAGCGCAAAGTTCCTGCGTCGGCATCGCTACGCGGTCACCGCCGGAGTGATCTTTGCACTTGCCCTGCTGGTGACGACGATCTTCAGCGTTCAGCAGGCACAACGGGCACAGCGCGAATCGCTTCGCGCCACGCAACTGGCCGAGTCGCTGCAACGCGAACGCGACGCCGCGCTCGATGATGCGCGCCGCCAGGAAACCTTGCGCGAGCACTTCATCGCGGTCCTGAATCGCGCTACCGAAAGCGGGGAGTCGATCGCGCCGGAGCAACTGCTGGCGCTGGCCGGTGACGAGCACCTGCTCGGCACCTTCGGCGACAGCGACATGCAGACCGCGTTGCGCCTCGCGCTCGTCGATCTGTTCGCGCAACGCGACGAATGGCAGCGTGTTGTCGAACTGCTCGACCAACTTGAACCGGCAATCGCCGACAAAGCGGGTCGCGTGCAAGCCAGTGCTGCGGCCTATCGCGCCTTCGCAGCGATCCGACTCGGCAAGCTCGGTGATGCCGAAGTCGCGATCGAGCGCGCCGAACTGGCGATGACGCCGGAGCAACGCGGCGGCGGCATGTTGCCCGCAGAACTGCAGATGGCGCGTGCGCAGTTGGCGCGTTCACGCGGCGATCTCGCGGGCGCGGTCGTGGCCGCGCGCGAAGCCTCGGCACGTGCCCTTGTGGCGACGGACGCATCGGCACTGGCGCAGGGTCAATTGATCGGCACTGGTGCGACGACCCTGTTGCTGGCGGGCGAGCTTGAGGGCGCCGTCGAATTGGCCGATCAAGTCGAAAAAATTTGGCGCGGCGCCGGCGTCAGCGCCAATCTGGCGGCGCGCATCAATGCCATGAATCGTGCAAACGCCTTGTTCCTCAGCGGCCAGCTACTTGCTGCGCGTGCGGCGATCGAAGGCATCGACGCCGCGGACGCGACGACCGAATCTGCGCCGGCGCAGTCCGCGCGCAAAGGAACCTACGCCAAGTTGCTGGCCTTGCTGGCTGCACCCGAGGCCGCGTTGATCGAGGCGGAACGCGCGATCCACCTGATGTGCGACAGCACTGGCGAAGCCAGTCATGAATGCCTGCGCACGCGCCTCGCGACCATCGACACCCGTTATTACGCCGGCGACCCGGCCAATGCGCGACGTGAACTTGACCGCATCGGCGACGGCCTCGCGCATTTGCCACCGCTCGCGGCCGCAGTCGCCGGCTTCGAGCGCGTGCTCGCCCTGCAACTGACGCCGAACGAAACCACGCTGATCGACGTGCTGACGCTGTTGCCAAACAATGCCAAGGCCGGTGCACTGCCGCGGCGCAACGCGGTGCGCGCCATGCTGATGCTGGCCGAGATTTTCGATCGTCGCGGCAATGCGCCATACGCCGAACGCCTCGCGCGCACCGCGATCGATACCGCCGGCGACGCCATCCGCGGCGAAGGCATGGATCCGAGTCTCTTGCTGCTGTGGCAGGCGCGACTGGATCGACAGCCGGTGCCAACGGCCGCACTCGCGACGCTGGAGCGCGCCGTCGGTACAACGCATCCGCTGGTCGCGGCACGCCAGGCACAGGCGCCGACAGCGGATTGAGTCGCAGCGATCGACCCGGACGCCGCGCCAATGTCAGGCTTTCCGCGAATACGACGTTTCCAGACACGAACCGGCCACTTCGGTCGAAATCTGGAATGCCGTCATGTCTGCGTTTCGTCTGCTGCTTTGCGCCTTGGCTGTCACCGCACTCGTTGCCTGTGGCGGCTCGAACAATGACGCCAGCGTGCAGGCCACGCCCGCAGATGTCGCGGATGCCGTGGCTGCTGCCGCGGAGGCGAGTATCGCGACGCATCCACTGTGCGCGCTCGTCGAATTCGACGAAGTCAGTGCCGTGGTCGGTGGTCACATCGCCAAGCTCGATGTCATCGATGACGAATCTCTGCACAGCGTCGACTGCGTGTTTCTCGACCCGCAAGATATCTACAACGGATTGTCGATCAAGTTCGTGAGCACCGAGCGACTCGTCAAGACCGCGAGTCGCTGGTCAAGCGCATCAGCGTATTTCGAGGAATGGGGGCGTGGCGGCACCGTCGTCGCAGGCCTGGGTGATGGCGCCGCGTGGGTGGAACTACCGGGCGGACTGCTCGTGCATCGGGGCGATCACGTGCTGCATCTCAGCGCCGACAAGGCCGACGTGAGCAATGCCGATGTGCGCGGACGTTTCGAGACCCTGGCGCAGCAAGTGCTGTCGCGCCTGCCTTGAACCGTGGATTTTCTCGACGATGTCACGGGAGACAGATCACCATGATGTACTGCAATCGAATTTTCCTCGGGCTGCTGCTGATTTTCGCGGCGCCCCTTTCGGCCGCCGGGCGGTTTTCCGGTAGTGCCGGAATTTCCGTCAACCCGGTGCAAACCAGTGCCGATGCGCGTTTTGCCGTGACCGCCGAACTTCAGGCCGCGCCTGACGTTGCGAAAACAACGGTGGATGGGCGATTTGGCTTGTTGGCTGAATTGGCTGCACCGAAGTCACTCGCTACGGCCTGTGGGCCCGTGAGCCTCGATATTTTCAAGAACGGATTTGAGAACTGAACCCGTCCGACCAAGGGAAAACAACTCATGAAGCGCACCGTCCTGTTGATCGCCCTATTCACCGCTGCAAACGTCGCCGCAGCCGCCCCATGGACCTATCGCGGAACCCTCAGCGACGGCGGCAAACCCGCGAACGGCAACTACGATTTGCGCCTGACGCTCATCAATGAGGCGGGCACGAAATCAGTATCGCAACCGCTCACGCTGCACAATGTGGCAGTGAAGAATGGCGAGTTTTCGGCCGAGGTGGATTTTGGTTTTGACTTGAGCAAGGCACCGCTGATGAAGTTGAAAACCGAAGTGTCGCAAGCAGATTCGATCTTTGTGGCCCTCGGTGAACCGACTTTCTTTGATGCCAAAGCGGCGCTGGCAGGGGTATGTTGGGATACCGATGGCAACGTGGTTCAGGACGGCGAATTTATCGGCTCAACCAACAATTTGCCGCTTAAACTCAAAGCCAATAACAGCGTGATCGGTATTTTCACTTCGCGTGGCACACCAACCACCTTTGGCGACGCGCCGAGCGTAGCGCTTGGATCTTCCGCTAACGAAGCAACGGCTCTGGGCGCAACCGTGAGTGGTGGCGGTGCGACCCGCGACGGTACCGGCGGCTTCGCGGCATTTGAAAATCTGGCCACGGGCATTTTCTCGACCGTGGGCGGAGGCATGAACAATGACGCAACCAACAGCATGTCGACTGTCAGCGGCGGGACATCCAACATCGCTTCGGGTACTCGGTCGACCGTCGGAGGTGGGGAAGGCAATTGTGCAGGAGGTGATTACTCCTGGGCCGGCGGACGCAACGCGAAAATTCGTCCTGGCAATGGCGCTTCCGATGGCACCTGCGTTGCCAACTCCGGAGACACGGATGGCGACAATGGCACGTACCTGTGGGCAGATGATCAGTTCGGGAATTTCACCTCCACGGGTCCGCGCCAATTCGCCATCCGTGCCTCCGGCGGGCTGCGTTGGGGTGGTACTGGCGTCAATAGCACCACCAGCCCGGCATTTACCCATCAAGCCATCATTGGCACCAATACCTGTGATGCCAATACGCGCACGGTGATCGATCACCCGATACTCAATGGCAATCCGAACGCCGTCATTGTGATGACGCCCAACTTCGGCGATCAAACGACCGGTACGGCACCACCGCGCGGCGCCATGGGGGTTTATTACAGCAATGGCGCAGGTGGCTGTGTGGCGAATCGCTGGGTGATCTATCAACTGGCGGTCACTGCAGAAACGCTCAATCCCGGCGTGAAGTTCAATGTGTGGTTTGTCGTCCCGTAGCAGCGGGCGCATCAGGCGCTGATGACGCGACTGCCCTGATGGGCAGCGCGCCATCGCCGGGGCGAATGTCAGGATTCATGCCCGCATGTCGTTTCCACCACCAAGCCGCCCTTGCGGCCTTGGAGACCGACATGAAGCCCGCCCCCTTCGCCCTTGCCTTGACGCTCATCGCTGCCAACGCGCTGGCCGGTCCGACCGCCCTTGATGCCAGTTTCGCGACGGCCGGTCGCGCCAATTTCACGGTGGGTGCCTACTACAAGAGCACGGTCGCGCATCTGTACCGCCCGGGTGGCGGATCGGTCGTCTTGCTCGCATTCTCCGATGTCGACGGCAGCAACAATCCGGTCGGTCCCTACACGCTGGGCTACTACCCGTATTCGAGCGCGGGTGCGGCACAGCCCGGACAGGCCGTTCAGGTCTACGTGCAGTTCGCGCGCATCGCGGACGCGGTGATGGACAGCATGGGCCGCGTGGTGATCGTGGGCTCGACGTCGATTTCGGGCAGCGGTTCGGACTTCCGCATCGCGCGCTTGTTGCCGACCGGACAGCCCGATACCAGCTTCGGCGGTGACGGCATGGTCGACATCGATTTCGCTGCGGGCGGACTGAATGACGACCATGCGAACGCCGTTTCGATCGATGACCAGGACCGCGTCGTCGTGGTCGGCGAGGTGGAGCGTGCCGCCACCGGCGATTTCGACTTCGGCAGTGCGCGCCTGACCAGCACCGGCGCGCTGGACACCACGTTCAATGGCACGGGTCGGCGCATCACCCACTTCGACCTTGGCCCGACCATCCCGTTCGACAGCGCCCGGGCCGTCGCCATCGACAGCGCTGGACGCATCACCTTGGCCGGCGGTGCCTACGACGCCGCGCGCGGCGTCACCCGCATCGCACTCGCCCGCTTGACCGGCACGGGGCTCGCCGATGTCAGCTTTTGCCCGACCAGTTGCAACTACATGGACACGTACGCCGCGATCAACAACGGTCGTCGCGTGATCTTCTACGGCAATGCCACGCCGGCGCTGAGCGACCAGGTGGCGGCGATCGCGATCAACGGCGACGGCGTCCTGCTGATCGCAGGCACCACCCCCGGCAGCGGCGAGACGCTCGGCTTCATCCAGCGCTTCGACACGTCCGGCAACTGGGTCGCGGAGACGACCACCCAGGGCGGCGCCGGCGGCCAGATGTTCATCGGCGGCTTGCACTGGACGCAAAGCGGCAGCACGAACAGCGACCTCATCCTGACCGGCGCCTCGGGGCCGAGCGCCGACCTGTTCTTCGCGCAACGCTTCGATGCGCAGCTGTTCGCGAAGGCGAACTGGGGCATCGTCGGACCGTCCAATAGTGTCTACATCTGGTCGGCCAGCGGCGGCTTCGGCGACATCGGAGGCAATCGCCCGGCGCAATCGACGATGGATCCGGACGGGCGCGTGCTCGTCGGCGGTCGCTTCAGGGCGAGCGCGCCGTCCAATCCCTACAGCGCGACGGCCTCGCGCCTGACCAGCACGGATGCGCAGCCGGCGGCGATCGAGATCTTCAAGAACAGCTTCGAATAGGTGCGCCGATGATGATCAAGGATCAAGCCGGCTCGTCCGGAATCAGCTTGTCGCTGTAGTAGGTGATCATGTCCTTGATGCGCAGCTTGCGCTTCTTCAGGCGCTTGAGCTGGAT
>DATMVT010000287.1:0-5656 GCA_035562895.1 Patescibacteria group bacterium
GATTTCGACGCCTACTGCCAGGACCGCGACCGCCGCATCGAACGATCGGCGTCGCTGCGCTACGTCGATGACGACATGATCGGCTTCCTCGATCTCGACGAGCATGGCCGCTGGAGCTCGGTGCGTGAGTACGGCAACGTCTGGTTCCCGACGCGCGTGGCGCGCGGCTGGGCACCGTATCGCGAGGGCCACTGGGTATGGATGGAACCTTGGGGCTGGACCTGGATCGACGATGCGCCGTGGGGATTCGCGCCCTCGCATTATGGTCGCTGGGTGCTGATCTCGAATCGCTGGGGCTGGATCCCGGGTCCGCGCCGGGTGCGCCCGGTGTATGCGCCGGCACTGGTGGTGTTCCTCGGCGGACGCGACTGGAGCCTGTCGTTCTCGATCGGCAACCGCTCCCCGGTGGGCTGGTTCCCGCTCGGGCCGCGCGATGTCTATGTGCCGCCGTACCGGGCCAGTCGCGATTACTTCCGCCGCGTGAACGACCACAACACCGCGATCGAACGCGCCATCCTGAATCGCGTCTACGACGGTTACGACCGTGGTCGCGTCGATTTCAACGGCCTGCGCTATGCCCATCGCAACGTCGACGACGCTTTCACCGTGGTGCCGGGCGACGTGTTCGGCAACGCGCGATCGGTGCGCGATGCGCAACTGCGCGTCGATCGCACGGCCTCGGCGCGCGCGCAATTGTCGCAACTCGCGGCGGTCACGCCGAACCTGCGCAGCGTGCTCGGCGGCGACACCGCCGCGCGCAAGCAGCCGCAGCACGACGTGTTCGAGCGCGACGTGTTCGTGCGCCAGGCGCCGCCGCCGGCGGTCCAGCCTTTCATCAGCCGCGAACGTGCCCTGCAACGATCGCCGGGCGTCGTGCCGGTGCCCGCGGCGGTCACGCCTTCGCGCGACACGCACGATGCGCGCAATGTCCGCATCATCGGCGAGCAGGGGCGGGTGGAGAACGCCCGCGATGCCGCCACGCGACGCGCGGACGCGGCCGGTGGCGGCCGTCCGGCCCCGTTGCAGCCACTCGACCGCGCGGCGCCGATGTCGACGCCGGCACCCGCACCGACACCGCCGACGCCGCCGATCGCACCGGAGCGTGCTCCGGTCCGCGACATGCGCCCCGAGGTGCTGCGTCGCCAGGATGCCGATCGCATCGAACGCGAGCGTGTCGAATCGCAGCGGCAACTGGAACAGCAACGACGCGACGAGCAGGAGCGTCTGGAGCAGCAGCGTCGCACGGATTCGGAGCGGATCGAACAGCAGCGTCGCGTTGATTCGGAACGGATCGAGCAACAGCGCATCGAGCAGGTTCAGACCGAAGAACGACGTGCCGAGCGATCCCGTTCGAACGCCACCGAGCAACTGGAACGCAATGTCCGCCGCGATGATCCGGCGCCGCGGGAAGTGCCGGCGGAATCGCGCAAGGACGCGGACGACGACAGCGTCGACGACCGTGACGAACAGGCCGCCGAGCGTCGCAAGGTGCGCGACCGCGGCGAACGCTGATCGCGGAGGCGACGGCCGTCAGTCGTCCTGCCGGGGACGACAGCGTGCCGTCGCTTTCCCGAACTTGAGTTCGGCGATCGTGATCGGCGCGCCCGAGGCGTCGAACAGGTCGTAGCCGCGCGCACCGCACATTTCGCTGACCGTGCGCAGGCATTCGCCGGCATCCTGGTCGGCGCGACAATTCAACGGGAACGAGATCGGTTCGCGATTCGAAGACGGCGACGTGGCACACCCGGCGAGGACGATCGCCACGATCGTGGCCAGACCCGGATGACGCTTCATGCCCATATCGACGCCGCCTCCCGTGCAGGCCGGACGCGGATGTCCGACGGCACGATTGTAATCGCGATCGGCCTCATCGACGCGTCACGCCGGATCGGTCCGCGGCGGTCGCGTCGCCGTCATCACCCGCGGGCGCGCCGGCGTCCATGGCTTCGGGCGGAAGTCCGATCAGGAACGATGCACCGGCCACGGCGAGGTTGGCCTTGCCGAATTGCTTTCGGCAAAGGGCTTTGTTGGCCTCGACGAAATCCTTGTCGAGGCGCCTGCGCCGGTGGTCCTCGCCTGCACCCGGCGCGACGACGGCATCGACGAAGTCGTCGGCGAAATCGCCCGCGAGTTGATAGGCATCGCCGATCGCCGAGATGCGTGCGCCTTCGGTCAATGGATTCGCGCCCTGCGACCATTCCAGCAGGACAACGGGGCGGCCCGTGCGCAGCAATTCTCCATCGATGGCCAGGCCACCCAAACCCGCTGGAATCCGGAACGGACCGGGAACGAAGAACCCGACCACTTCAGACAGGCCGGCCGCTCCTGCGGACGTGGGCTGGATGGCGAGCACGCGCAGATGCACCGTGGCATCGGCCGATTCTTCGGTCAGCCGGAAATAGGGCGCCAGGCCATGGCAGATGTCGCGTGCCGCCCGGTTCACGACCAACACCGATTGGGACTTCGCAACCCCGGGATCGATCGCGTTCGGCGTCCATTCGACCGTGGGAAGCCCGACCGTCTCGACCCCGGCCAGTGCCTCGCGGTCCGCCACGCGCCGAATTTGCGTTGCGTCGTCGTCCTTGGACCACTCCAGCGGGAGCATGGGCTCGGACCGTTCGACCCGTGGTGCGGACGCACACGCTTGCAACAGCAGGGTGACAGCGACGCTGCCGAGGACACGCACGATGTTCATGGCCAGTGATCTGGAAGATTCGGAGAACGGGGGTGCAGCCTAGGGGCGCATGCCGCATGGTTGAGTGAAGGCCGTCGGTTCGCGGATGGATCCAGTAGTAGACATAATATACATTCTCACCCACGAAGAAGGAAGCACGGGGCGGTCAGGTCCGCGTCCCGCTGGCACGCTATTCGAAATCGTTGGCGAACACGTCTTCCGGTTGAACCGTGCTGCTGGCGCAGGCGGAGAATTCGCTCGTGGCGCCAGCACCGGCGGTTGCCGAGACGGTGACCACGCTGGCGGAGGGCAAGTTGACGTCGTCCAGATCGAAGCTGAAGGTCTCCGGCGCGGCGGCTAAGAACGTCACCGACTGGGAGCCGAGGAACACCTCGCCCTCGCCGTGACCGCCCGCGTCGCAGGATGCTGATCGGAACACGTCGAAGCGGACTGTGAGGGTGCTACCGGCCGGACGAATCAGCAAGCCTGCCAAACGCAAGTCGCCGGCGGCCAAACTGGTCACCCCCGTGAGGACCGGGAAGTTCTGCAAGCCATTGGGGCCGATGTCGGCATCGTTTGCGTCGTTCGCGGTGAGGCCGTCGTTGTTGAGGTCGATGCCGAGGCCCGCATTATTAAAGATCGCGTTTCCGGCAATGTCGACCTGCACCGCAGTTGGCGGCAAGCCGATCCCGCGGACACCGTTGTTGCGGATCCGGTTGCCGGCAATGCGACCGCCGCTGCCGGTGGACGAGATTCCGCCGAACGAATTGCCAAGCGCGGTCGTGCCGTCCGCGGCGGTGCCGATGACGTTGTTCTGGATCAGCCAATCGTTGCCGGACAGGTTGACGCCGGCGGCGGTGTTGCCGGAGACGACGTTGCGCTGATGCAAACCAGGTCCTCCGATTTGTACGCCATTCGCCGAGCCTGAAACACCATTGCCTGCATTGCCCTCGTCCCCGGTGCCGTCCACGCTGGTACCGATGAAGCAGCCCTCGACCGAGTGATCGCTGCCTCCAACGACGGAAATGCCAGCGTTGCCCGCATTGCGCAGGTTCAGTCCCCGGACGCTCGTCTGGCCCGAACTGATCGTGAGCAGGTTGCTGAAGCCGGCACTCGAACCGTCCAGCGCGATTCGCAGATCGGCATCGCTGCCAATGGCCGCAAAATTGGGACGCGAACCATTCTGGGTATAACCGTCGATGATCAAGTCGCCGCTGATGCTAGGCAGGCCCGACAACGGCGCGATGACATGCGGCCCGCTACCGCTGATGTTGAAGCTGATCGCATCCATGCCGGCATTGGCATTGGCGTTCAGGATGGCCTGACGCAGGGAGCCGGCGCCGCTGTCGTTGGTGTTGGTCACCAGTCGTGGTTGGCCGCCGTCGACCAGTGGCACTGCGTTCGAGAATTCCGAGGTACTGCCGTTGGCATGGGTGACCGTCGCGCTGATCACTTGCGGCAGACTCAATGCCGAGAACGCGGGGGTCCCCGGGAGATTGAGATCAAAGAAGGACTCGCCCAGGGCAGCCGGGTTGAGATTGGCCGAAGCAACGAAGACCGTGCCTGCACCGGAGCCGGAGGGATGCGCCAAGGAACTGGCAAAAAATTCGACGCGCTTGTTGCCTCCGGTGTAGTCGCCATCGATCTTGAATTGCAGCAACAGCTGCGCGCCATGCTTGCGCGCGTAGAACAAGGTGGCGGTGTTTTCGCGCCCGTTCGGTCCGGTATCGGCATCGAACGGATCGATGAGGTCGACCCCATCACTGCCGAGATCGATGGGTAGGCCAGTTACCCCGTCGATGCTGTTGCCGAGGATGCTGATGCCGGTGGACGCTGTCGCACCGTCGATCAGACGGATTCCGATCCCGCTGATGTCGCGCAGCACATTGCCCTGCCCGGTACCGGTACCGCCGATCATCAGGAGCGTCGAGTCCGGGCGAACCGCCACACCCTGCCCCAGTCCTTGGTCGCCACCGGTCGTGCCGTTGGGGAAGGTGCCGAACAGATTGCCCTGGATTGCGCTGCCGCTGCCGGACACGAAGATTCCACCCGATAATCCTGCGAACAGGTTTCGGTCGGCCAGCGTGCTGCTGCCGATCTGGGTCGACTCGTTGACATCGATTCCTGCGCCACTGCCCGAAGCAGTGCCATCGGCATTGGTACCGAAGAAACAGCCGCGGATGCTGGAACCGGCGCCGCCCGCCTGCACGCGAATGCCCGTCACGCCCGTCGGAAGGCGGTTGATCGCCAGTCCGCGCACCGTCGTCGGCGCGGAAATGCGCAGTACCGAGGTGAAGGCGTTCATCCCAATGCTGTTCAGCTCGATCCGCAGTACGGCATTGGTGCTGCCGGACGCCACAGTGTTCACCAATGCGCCCGTCTGGGTGTAGCCATCGATCGTCAGGGACTCCGTGACCGCCGGATAGCCGCTGGCGGGCACGCTCAAAACCTTGACCCCGGTGCCGGCGATGCCGAAGTTGATGGTGTCCGCACCGGGCGCATTGTTGGCCAAGGTGATCGCTTCCGCCAGACTGCCAGCGCCGGACGCGGCGGCGCTGGTGACGGTAATGGTCGCCGCTTGCGCCGACAGCGAGGACAACAAGAGTACGGACCAGACCAGCGCGTGCCGATGCATCATCCGAAGCACTCCACCGTGGCGGCAGCCTGCACGATGAAACCGCGTGAAGACGTTGTCAAGCTGCACGCTGCAAGACCACGCCCCTCGCCCCGAGGCACTACCCTCGTCGAGCGCTTCAGAGAGCCCGCGCGATCCGACCTGAGGATGCTGTCCAGATCATTCGCTCGGTTGGTCGTCACCAGATTCAACGACACGGATGTGGTCGGCATTGTGAAAGATGCGACGCAATCGATGCGGGCATTCAATGGCAGGCTCGCGACCGACTGGTCGCCGCCACGTCGCAACGGAATCGAAAAATCAAATCCCTGATCGGGTAATGTCGTGCAAATTCGTGCTGCATCAGC
>DATMVT010000288.1:0-5136 GCA_035562895.1 Patescibacteria group bacterium
TCGGCGGCGGCGAGACCGTCGGCGATCTTCTTCTGGCGTTCTTCGATGGCGTTCAAGAGCGGCGGCCAGATCTTGGTCGCGACGACCCAGATGAAGCCGGCGAACATGAGCGCCTGCGCGAACAGCGTCAGGTTGATGTTCATGGCGTATTGCTCCGCGTTAGGACATCAGCGACGGCGAACCGTCGCACGATGAAACCCGATGACCGGCACGGCCCGAAGGCCTGGCCGGCCATTGGATCAGCCAGCGATGGCCGCCGTGAGCGGGTTGGCAAACGCGAACATCAGCGCGACGGCGACCGTGATGATGAAGGCCGCGTCGATCAGGCCGGCGGTGATGAACATGCGCACCTGCAGCACCGGGATCAGTTCCGGCTGGCGTGCGGCCGATTCGAGGAACTTGCCGGCCATCAGGGCCATACCGAGTCCGGCGCCGAGCGCGGCGAGGCCGATCATGATGCCGATGGCGAGCGCGGTCGAAGCGTTGATCGTGGCAATCAGGGAAAGATCCATGGTGTATCTCCGTCTACGGTATTGATGGAATGAAAAGAAGCAACGAAAGGGTGAAGCGGGTTCAGTGATGCTCTTCCATGAGGCTCAGGTACACGACCGAGAGCATCATGAAGATGAAAGCCTGAAGAATGATGATCAGGATGTGGAACAGGCCCCAGCCGAGGCCGAACACGGCCGAAGCCAGCGCGCCGCCGACACCGGCGCCGCCCAGAACCCAGATCAGCAGGAAGACGATCTCGCCGCCGTACATGTTGCCGAACAGACGCATCGCGAGCGACACCGGCTTGGACAACAACTCGACGAAGTTGAGCAGCAGGTTGGCCGGGAACATCCATTTGCCGAACGGCGCCGTGAACAGTTCATGCACGAAGCCGCCGATGCCCTTGGCGCGCAACGCGAAGAAGATCATCAGGAAAAACACGGTGATCGACATCGCCAGCGTCGCGTTGACGTCGGCGGTCGGCACCGGACGCCAGTGCACCGAATGCGGATCGACGCCGAACACGGCCTGGCCGACGAAGCCGGCGATCGTGGCGATGAAGTCGACGGGAATGAAGTCCATCGCGTTCATCAGGATGATCCAGCAGAACAGCGTGATCGCGACCGGCGTCACCAGCTTGCTGGTGCCGTGATAGGCGTCCTTGGCCTGCTTGTCGATGAACTCGAGCACGATTTCGACGAAGGCCTGCCAGCGCCCGGGCACGCCCGAGGTGGCCTTGCGCGTCGCGAACCAGAAACCCAGGCACATGATCAGGCCGAGCACGAACGACATCACCATGGTGTCGACATGCACGGACATGAAGCCGTCCTTGTCGATGTTCGGCGTCAAATCCTTGGCGAGATGACCCAGATGGTGCTGGATGTACTCGGTGGGCGTCAGTTTTTCGGCTTGATCCGACATGGTGTGGGGCTCAACGAATTAATCCGGTTCCGATCCAGAAGCCCACCTGGGCGGCGATGACGCCAGACACCACGGGGACGACGGGCCAATGCCAGACGCCGATGACCAAGAACAGTCCCAGCGCCAGCGTGATCCATTGCATTGCCTTGCCGACCAGCATCGAGGCCAGCGCGGTACCGGAAGTCCCGATGCCGGCGGCGAACATGCGCCAGCCGAACAACAGGGTTCCGATCACCACCAGCGCACCGCCCAGAAGCACCGCCAGCGCGTGCTGCGCCGAAACGAAGGCGAACCCCAGGGCTGTGGACGCCGCCGCCACCACTTCCGCCAACGCGATCCGAGGGACGAGACTGCGGCCGTGTGCGAGTTGCGTGCTCATGGCCATGCGCTCGAAGGGGATCTGCGGGGAGAAAGCGGCGCGAAAAGCCGCCGGCAAAGCAGCGGGATTTTAGCCCGCAAACCGCTGAGCGTGCAAGGCGAAGAAGACGTGAAGGACGGGTTCACATGAACCCGTCCGGGCTTCCGTTCAGGGGACGGGCGGGCGCAGGCGGAAACGCTCGATCGGATCGAGGCGGCGCCCGAACCGGCAAAGCCAGTCCCAGTGAAGATCGGGATGGGCCGGATCGACCCAATGGCCGCCTTCGAACGTCGCGTGGCGATAGGTGTTCGGCACCACCCAGCCCTGCCCGAGAAAACGCCCGATATCGCCCTCCGCATGCGTTCGCAAGGGGTCGGCGTCGCCGACGACGACCTGGATCGGCAGCCGCGGGAACGCGTCGCGCAGGGCCGACCGGCACTCGGCATCGGACAGCCCGGCGCAAGCCAAGCCGGCCAGCGTGCCGGCGTTGACCGCGACCGCCGCGAACTGGCGCCGTCCGAAGCCGGCATGCAGCGGATTCAGCACCAGATCGAGCGCGACATGACCGCCGGCCGAAAACCCCCAGACGTAGCGTCGGGCGCGCTCGATGTCGTGGCGTGTCTCCAGATCCTGCACCGCGGCGGCGATCACGTCGTAGTCGGTCGGCGCATCGCCGGCGGCGTCGGGCACGATCCAGCTGCCGCGACTGCTGCCCGCCACCGGGGCGACCACGGCGAAGCCGTGACGCGTGGCCGTGTCGACCCACAGGTCGCGCACGATGCGGGCTTCGTTCTGCGCATTGCTTGGCGAGCCGGCCGTGCCATGCAAGAGCACCACGAGCGGGATCGGCGCGGGGACCGCCAGCGTCGGCACGAACCAGAAGTATCGTCGGGCGCCGTATGCGGGGTCGCCTTCAAAGCCGGGCACCGCGATGAAACGGCTGCCGCTTCCGACAACGCCGCCGCTTCCGAGCGACGGCCAACTCGGGGACGATTCCTCGAATCCGTCGCCGCCGCTGCCCGGCTCCGCGCATGCCGCGTCCGGCAAGCGCACGATCTGCGCCTGCGCGACGCTGAGGACACCGCCGAGCACCCATCCGATTAGCAACCGTCTGCGCAACATCGTCCGCTCGACACGCCTCCCGCGTGGCTTCGCGCTAGCCTAGCGTCACTTGGCCATTGTCACGCGTTGTGACGGCTCCGCATAATCCGCCCCCAGCCACGGAGTGTCGCGACCCATGTCGCAGGAAATGTTCTTGATGGTGCCTTCGGGGCAGACCGTCTTCCGCGAGGGCGACGAGGGTGCCGAGATGTACATCATCGAATCCGGCGCCATCGACATCCTGCGCGCGGCGCGCGGCGCGGAGCCGCTCGCGACGCTCGGACCCGGCGACTTCTTCGGGGAAATGGCGATCCTCGAAGACCAGCCGCGATTCGCGACGGCCGTCGCACGTGCGCCGACCAAGCTGCTGCGCATCGACCGCGCCGCCTTCCCGGGCGTGATCGCCGGCAACGTCGAGATCGCGATCCGCATCATGCGCAAGCTGGCCGGGCGCCTGCGCCGCGCCGAATCGCACGGCAGCGAGTCGACCGTGCCGTTTCCGGTCGAGGTGCGACGCGCGGCCGCGCCCGAGTTCACGCCGATGCCGAAGTCGCCGCCGCCACGACCGGCGCCGGCTGCAGGCGTGCGTGACGCCAACGCCGCGCCGCCCTGCTTGATCCACGTCGCGACCCAAACGCGTTTTGCGCTCACCGGCAAGCACGAGTTCCTGGTCGGCCGGACCGACCCGGTCACCGGTACCGAGCCCGAGGTCAATCTCGGGCCGCTCGATGCCCAGCGCTCGCTGTCGCGCCGCCACGCCAAGATCCTGCACGAAGGCAGCGCCTGGCGCGTGCGCGAGGAGGTCGGCACCTTGAATGGCACGTTCTGCAATGGCCAGCGCCTCAAGCCCGGCACCGCCGTCGATTTCTCGGTCGGCGACGTGCTGCGTTTCGGCAGCGTCGAATTGGCCGTGCACGCGGAGGCTTGAGTGGACATCCTGCAGGAGACGCATGGCCAGGTCCTGCTGATCGCGCCCAGCGGTCGCCTCGACTCGGAGACGTCGGGTGAACTGGAATTGGTGCTGCACGACGCCGGCAACGCCGGACGCCGCCATTTCGTGGTCGACCTCGCCGCCGTTCCCTACGTGAGTTCGGCGGGACTGCGCGTCCTGCTCGCACTTGCCAAACGCCTCGATGGCGGCATCGGCAGCGTGCGCCTGTGCGGCCTGTCCGCGAACGTTCGTCAGGTGTTCGACATCGCCGGGTTCACCGCGATGTTCGCGCTGTTCCCGAACCGCCATGCCGCGCTCGACCGGCATCCGCACATGCTCGATGCCTCGGCGATGCTGGTCGATGCCGCCTCGCAACTGCTCGGCGTCGGTCGCGGCAATCCGGCCGGTGACGGCGAAGCCGCGCGTGCCGCTGCGGCCGCGCAACTGCTCGGCGCACCCGCGCCCCAGGAAGACCTGCAGAAGCGCTCGACCGTTGTTGGCCCGGCCGTCACCGTGCAGCCGGCCGAACCGATGACGCAGCCGCGCAACAGCAGCTGGAAGCGACTGTTCGGCAAGGACTGATCAGCGCCGCCAGAGCGCGATCAGGGCGAGATCGTCGAAGGGTTCGATGTCGCCGAAGTGCGCCTCGACGGCACTCGTCAGCGCTTCGATCGCCTGGCCGGCCGAGCGTGCCGCGGCCAGCACCGTCTTGACACGCGCAAGACCGAACGGCTCGCCCGCAGCATCGCGCGCCTCGTCCAGCCCGTCGGTGTAGAACAGCAGGCCATCGCCACGCCCCAGGTCGATGCGCGACTCGTGGAAATTGCCGCCGCCCACACCCAGGGCCGGCGCCGCCACGACCGGCAGCGATTCGACGCCGGCATCGGCGCGCCGCAGCAGCGGCATCGGATGCCCGGCACTGGCGATGTCGACGCTGCCCCGCGCGACATCGAGCACCGCCGCGACCGCGGTCATGAACATGCCGCTCTCGAGTTCCGGACGCATCTGCGCATCGAGCAGACGCAGCAAGTCCGCGGCATTGCGCGCCCGCGCCGCGACCGCGCGCAACTGTGCGCCGATGCGCGCCATCAGCAGCGCCGCCGAAAACCCCTTGCCGGACACGTCGCCGATGAAGAACACCGGCCGCCCGTCGGACAGAGTCAGGAAATCGAACAGATCGCCGCCGACGATGCGCGCGGCGCTGTAGTGGTCGGCGATCTCGTAGCCGTCGAAGCGCGGCGTCGCCGCCGGCAGGAAGCGGCGCTGGATGCGTCGCGTCAACTCGAATTCCTCGGCGTGGACCAGGCGCCCGCTTTCGGCGTGGCGATAGGCC
>DATMVT010000289.1:0-4354 GCA_035562895.1 Patescibacteria group bacterium
TCGAACAACGCATCGGCCGCCTCGACCGCATCGGCCAGCGCCGCGACGTGAACCTGCATTTCGCGAGCTTCCGCCACAGCGCCCAGGAAGCAATGGCGCGCTGGTTCGACGAAGGCCTCGATGCCTTCCGCAGCAGTCCGCAGGACGGTCGCGAGCTGCTGCGTCGCTTTGGTGCCGAACTGGTCCATGTCGCGCGCGAATACGCCGCCGGACATTCGGCTGCCGAGGAGGCGCTGGAATCGCTGATCAAGCGCACGCAAGCGGCGCACCGCGAGCTCGCCGCGGCGATCCAGCAAGGACGCGATCGCTTGCTGGAACTGGCAACGCTGCGCGCCGCACCGGATGCCACCCTTCAGCGCGCATTGCACGAGGATGATGGCGACATCGTGCGTGACGAGTTCCTGGTCAAGTTGTTCGAGCAGTTCGGCATCAGTGCCGAGGACTTGAGCGAGACGGTGTACCTGCTCGATCCGGAATTCCTCAGCACCGAGGCCTTTCCGGGCTTCGAGAACGGCCCGCGTCAGGTGACGTTCGACCGCACGACGGCCTTGACGCGTGAAGACGTGCTGTTTCTGCGCGTCGATCATCCGATGGTGCAGGGCGCGCTCGATTTGCTGCTCAGCGCCGAGACCGGCAACGCCGCCTTCCTGGTCGATCCGGCGCTGCCGCCGCGCACGGCCCTGCTCGAAGCGGTCTTCCTGCTCGAATGCGTCGCACCCGCCAAGTTGTATGTCGACCGCTTCCTGCCGCCGTTGCCGCTGCGCGCCGTGGTCGACTCGCGCCTCACCGAGCGCCCGGATTTCCAGCCCTCGGACGAAGCGCGGCGCAAGGCGAATGAAATCGCCATCGACCTGACCAAGTTGCGCAAGGTCCTGAACCAGTTGGTGCCGCCGATGCTGAAGACCGCGCAGGCCAAGGTCGAGCGGCTGGCGCGTCGTGAAGTCGAGACGGCGATGCTGATGGCCGATCAGCGTCTCGAGGTGGAGATCGAGCGCCTCATCGCGCTGGCTCAGGTCAATCCCGGCGTGCGCGCCGAGGAAATCGCGGCGGCTTCCGACGAGAAGCAGCAACTGCACGAGTTGCTGCCGGAGTCGCGCTTGCGCCTCGATGCGGTGCGCCTGATCGTGAGTCAGGACTTTCTCGCACTCGCGAACCGGTAGGTCGCACGTCGGGGCGTGTAGGATCGCGCGGCCCCGAGCCGCGTGCGTGAAGGACCACGATGAAATACGACGACGCCGAATTCCTGTTCCTGAATTTCGAGACCGAGCGCGACAATGACGACGCCGGCACGCACATGGGCATGTATCTGGCGTGGGCGTTGCTGCGCGGGCTGGGTGGCGATCACTTTTCCGCGCCCGAGGCGGTCGAACACCTTCGCCGGCTGAAGGCGCGCGAGATCACGGGTGCCGAAGTGCTCTGGGATCGCTGCGATGGCAAGCTCACCGACGATGATTTCAATGCCGTCGGCAACGCCTTCACGGCGGCGTACTACGAGAAGTTCTTTACCCGCGATTACGAACGCGTGTTCCAGCGCGATTTCGAAGACACCGGGCACCAGATCGACGACTTCTGCAGCCTGCCGGATACCTGGGCGAATTTCGAGCGCATGGCCCATGTACTCGACCAGCGTTTCGCGCAGTGGCAGGCATCGCGCACGTCGCCCCCAGCGCCTGCCGCGCCGGCGCCGCCCGCTGCGACGAAGCCGACCCTCGAACTTGAACCGATGGACGCGCCGGCCGATGCCGATGCGCGTCCGTCGCTTGACGAGTTGCAGCGACGCGCCAAGGCGGGTGATCGCGATGCCTGGTATGAACTCGGTGCCGAATACATCACCGGAGAGCGCGTACAGCAGGATTTCGCGGCGGCGGCCGAAGCCTTCATGCGGGCGGCGAAGTTGGGCCAGATCGATGCGCAGTTCAACCTCGGCGTCTGTTTCCAGAACGGCGACGGCATGCCGAAGAGCGCGTCGCAGGCCTTGCACTGGTTCAGCCAGGCGGCGGACGGCGGCCATGCCGAAGGCCTGTACATGCTCGGCATGGCGTATCGCAGCGGCGTCGGCGTGCCGCAGGATCTCGGCGCCTCGAATGCGTTGTTGCTTCTGGCCCGTGCGAAGGGCAGCGCCAACGCGGCGCGCGCCGGCATCATGGCCGGCAGCGGCGGCTACGTCGATCTGCTGGAGCAGATCAGCCTGCCGGGCAAACTGCTGAGCACCTTGGCTGCTCGTCGTGGCACGACCACCGAGGCGGACGCTTCGGCTTCGGCGTTCGCGCCTGCCGCGGTCGGTGCGGCCGCGCCGATGCGACGCACGCCCGTGGTTCAGGCCGGCGATGCACCGGATGCGGCAAGCGGCGATGCGCTCGCGGTGCTGGCCACCGCGATCGGCGCCTCGGCCGTGTTCGTGCTCCTGCTGATGGCCGGCAGCGTGACCGGCGCACCGCTCAAGAACGCGGCCATCGTCTTCGCTGCGAGTGGCGCCTTCGGGACCTGGCGCCTCAGCACGGGCATGGGGCATGGCCCGCTGCGCCGTGTCCTGCTGACGGCGTGCGCGGCCGTTCCGGTGGCCGGATCCTTCCTGTGCATGCTGATGTTGAAGTGGCGCTGGCTCGGTTGAGCGGCGGGTTCGAGGAAGTTTGAATGCGACATGCGACGAAATTGCGCTGGATCATCAACCTGTGGCCGCCGAACCTGGCAGCCGGCATCCGCGTGTTGCGCATCGACCCGGACTATCGCCGCGTCGTCGTTCGGTTGAAGCGCCACTTCTACAACCGCAACTACGTCGGCACGCATTTCGGCGGCTCGCTGTTCGCGATGACCGACCCATGGTGGATGATCATGATGCTGCGCAACCTCGGCCCGGACTACATCGTCTGGGACAAGTCCGCGAGCATCGATTTCGTCAAGGCCGTGCGCGAACCGGTTTTCGCCGACTTCGTGCTCGATGCCGCGGTGATCGACGAAATACGCGCGGCCGCCGACCGCGACGGCAAGGCACTGCACTGGTTCCACGTCGACGTGAAGACCGCCGATGGCGTGGTCGTCGCGCAAGTGCGCAAGCAGGTCTACGTGCGTCGCAAGCGCAGAGGCAGCGAAGCCATCACCGAACGGGAAGCGCCCGCTGGGCGATGATCTGCTCGGCGACGTCGCGGACCGTATTCGCCGGCAACATCGCGTCGATCACCGGGACCGTCGGCGGCGGTCGCTCGAAGCGCTCCATGACCGCATCGACCAACGCCGGCGTGCGGTCATCGGCCGGATGATATCGGCCCGATCGGCGGTCGCCGTGGATGCGTGCCTTGGCCACGTCCGCGGGCAGGTCGAGCCAGATCGGGATCAGGATCAGGTCGTATTTCGCCGCGATGCGCGCCACGCGTTCGAGGTCGGCGCGGCTGGAAAACGTCATGCCGTCGATGACCGTCGACTCGCCGAGCGCCCCGTTCACTTCCACCGACAACAACAAGGCATGGAAGGCCGCGCGCTTTTCCGGCAGGGAATAGCTGCACAGCGGAAACAAGGCCTTGGCGATCACGTCGCGATTGGCGATGCGCAGGTCGAGGCGTTCCGCCAATGCGTTCGCGAGGGTCGACTTGCCGGCGCCCGGCAGGCCGATCAGCGCGACCACGATCGGCCGTGACCAATGCGGATGACGGGCGCGCGGCGCGGGCGGCAAGTGGGTCGCGTTCATGGCTGGAGCATAGCGGCGGGCACGGCCGCTGGTCAGCGCCGGCCATCGCCGGCACACTCTCCAGCCGCGAGGAAGCCCATGATCCGACGTCTGCTGCAACGTTACTTCGTCACCGGACTGCTGACCCTGATTCCGATCTGGCTCACCTGGATCGTGTTCAAGTTCGTGTTCCAGGGCTTGTCGATGGTTTCGGCGCCTTGGATCCGGGCACTGTTCAATCCGCTGGCGCAGGCGTACCCATCGCTGTTCGGCTGGCTCGCGTCGCCGACCACGCAGTTCGTCATGGGCGTGTTGCTGACGCTGACGCTGATCCTGTTCACCGGCTGGCTGAGCCGGCGCGTGATCGGCAAACGCCTGTTGTTGCTGTTCGAGCAGACGCTGGACCGCGTGCCTCTGGCCAAGACCATCTACGGGGGCACCAAGCAGTTGCTCGAAGCCCTGCAGACCAAGCCGGACGGCACCCAGCGCGTGGTGCTGATCGACTTCCCGTCGCCGGAGATGAAGACCATCGGGCTGGTCACGCGCGTGCTGAAGGACGCGCGTACCGGCGAGGAAGTCGCCGCCGTGTACGTGCCAACGACGCCGAACCCGACCTCGGGTTATCTGGAAGTCGTGCCGGTGTCGAAGCTGACGCCGACCGACTGGACGGTTGACCAGGCCATGGCCTTCATC
>DATMVT010000290.1:0-1515 GCA_035562895.1 Patescibacteria group bacterium
CGATGCGGGTGTCCATGTCGCGCAGCACGGATTGTCCGGATTGCATCGCGCTCACCACTCCGTGATCGCGCCGCCGGAGACGGCGACGCGGTATTCGACATCGAGTTCGCCACGGCGCTTCTCGCCGACGACGGGCGCATCGATCAGGCCGTTGTCGAGCTTGTCGGCCTTGACCTTCTCGTATTCGGCCTGCGGCACCCGGATCGCGTACCGAGACACGAGTCCGGTCTGCTGCGTCTCCTCGTTCGTGACCGGTAGCGACAGGACCTGGCCAGTGGCATCGACCGCCTCGACGACGAGGTAGTAGCTCTTGCCCTCAGGCGCCGACTCGGCATAGCGCCAGACGCCGCTCTGCACGCCGTCGCGGTTGACGATGCGCAGGGTGTACGCGAGGTTGACCTGGGCTACTGCGGCTTCCAGGGCCGTGAGCAAAGGCATCGCACTCGCAGCGTCACCGCTGGCGAACAGCGCGCGCAGTTGCGTCTGCTGTTCGCCGAGACGGGATTGCGCGGCGTCAGCCAACGTCACGCCGGCGAGGCGCGCTTCGATCTGCATCATCCGGTTCGCGCCGTCGATCAGCGCCTCGGCAATGGCCGCGCGCGCTTCCAGCGCATCGATGCGTGACGACAGCTGCTTGAGCGAGGCCAACGGCGATTGCAATGCCTCGCGGGCCGCGTCGGGATGTGCTGCAAACGCCGAGGCATCCTGCGCCGACAACGCCACGAGCGTCGCCAGCATCGGCGCCAGCTGGGTGCGCACCGACGTGATCTCGGCCTGGGCATTGGTCACCGGCGCGGCGACGAGTTCAGGCGCATTCGGCCAACTCGCCAGCCGCGATGCCAGTGCGTCGTCGCGACGTTTCAGGTCCGCAGCACCGGCGCGCATCTCGTCGACGGCAGCGCTGTAGCCGTGATACTCGCGCGCCGCCATCCACGCATTCGGCACCGCGACGATGGCATAGCCGAACCCGCCGACGACGCTGGCGATCAGCACGCGCTTGGCCCAGCGCGCGCGATCGACCCAGGCTTCGGCGAGCCGCACCGCAAATCCGCGCTTGGGCGGCACGTAGGCGAAACGGTCCTGCTTCAGCGCCTCCACGCCCTGTCGAATGAGCGCGTCGCTGACTTCGATGCCCTGGTTCGCGTAGATCTGCTTCACGCGCGCCACGAAATCCTCGTCGCGCTGGGTCGAGGCCAGCTCGCGTGCAACCAGCGATTCCTCGTGGCGCAGCGTGTCGACGATGTCCATGGCGAGCATCAGCTCGTCCATCGACGTGCGTGGCTGGCCGGGCGCCGGCGCGACGGCCGGCAGGGGCATGTTCATCGTTCGCGCTTACCGCGGTGCAGGCAGCGTCGCTGCCGAACGACTGAGCGCGACCAGGCGTTGTTTGCCATCTTCGACGGCGGCCTGGATCTCGCGTTCGTTCGCGCTCGATAGGTCGCGCATCTCGTCGATGATCTGCACCGATCGCTCCTGGAACGAGACGACCGCATCCACGAGTTTCGCCACCGATTC
>DATMVT010000291.1:0-8360 GCA_035562895.1 Patescibacteria group bacterium
GAAGGTCATCGCACCACGTCCACCGCCACCGCCCTGCATCTGGCGCATGAAATAAAACAGCACGCCGATGAACAGCAGGAACGGCAATGCATTGAGCAGGAAGCTGAGCAGGATGCTGTCCTTCGGCACCGGCTTCTGGACGATCTCGACCTTGTGCTTGATCAGATCGGCAAACATGCCGAAATCACGCACCGGCGCAATCGTCGTGAACTTGTCGCCACCCTTGCGTTCGCCGCTGATGGTGCTGCCGTCCTCGGAAATCGTGACGCGGGCGATGCCATCGTTGCGCACCTCGGCCAGAAATTCCGAGTACGCGAGCTCGTCGCGACTGGCGCCGCCCTGACCCAGGCTCTGGAACACCGAGAGCAGGACCACCAGGATCACCAGCCACAGCAGGATTTGTTTCGCCCAGTCGTTCAGCACCGTCTTGCTCCTTGTTCAATCTCTGTTCGAACCCGCCGCACTGCCGGCTCGAAAACCGGTGCACAACGCATAAACCTCGGGACTGCGCAGCCGAGAGGCCTTGGGCTTGCGCATCGTCACTTTCGTGTATCGCTTGCGCAAGTCCCGCACGTAATCGTCGAATCCCGCACCCTGGAACACCTTCACGAGGAAGGTACCACCGGGTTTGAGATGGTCTTGTGCAAAGTCACGCGCCAGTTCGCACAGGTGCATCGAGCGCGCCTGATCGACCGACTCCACGCCGCTCATATTGGGGGCCATGTCGGACAACACAAGATCGACCGGCCGACCACCGACCAGGGCTTCGAACGCCTGGAGGACGGATTCTTCGCGGAAATCGCCCTGCAGGAACTCGACCCCGGGAATGCTCGGCATGTCGAGGATGTCGAGCGCGACGACGTCGCCATTGCGGCCCAGTTCGCGCCGGACCATTTGCGACCATCCGCCCGGCGCGGCACCGAGGTCGACCACGACCATGCCCGGCTTCAGGATCCGGTCGCGTTCGATGAGCTCTTCCAGCTTGTAGGCCGCACGCGACCGCACGCCCTCGGTCTGGGCGCGTTTCACGAACGGGTCGGAGAAGTGTTCCTTGAGCCAGCGTTGACTGGACTTGCTGCGCGCCACGGGCGATTCGGGGAGGAGTCAGGGCTGCGCATGATACCCTCGCGCCCGTTTTCTTTCCTGAAGGTGTGCCCGTGGCACTCGACGCAATCCAGATCCGCTTCCTGCGCGGCCTTGCGCACGACCTCAACCCGGTCGTGATGATCGGCCAGAAAGGCATGTCCGACGGCGTCCGCATCGAACTCGACGACGCGCTGACGCGCCACGAGCTCGTCAAGATCCGCGTGATTGCCGAGGATCGCGAAGAACGCGACGAGATCATCAAGTCGCTGGCGCGCGATACCCAGTCGGAACTGATCCAGAAGGTCGGTCATACCGCGACGTTTTACCGCCGCGCGAAGAAGCCGAAGATCGCGATGCCGGGCGACAAGCCGGCCAAGCGCGAAGACAGTCTCGGCGAGCGCCCGTCGCGCGACGGCCAGCGCCCGTTCCGGGCACGTCGCAACGAAGTCGGTGGCGGTTATGGCGAACGTCCGCAGCGCGCGCATGATCCGGCCGACACACGTCCGACCCGTCGGGAAGACACGCGTCCGCCGCGTCGCGAAGGCGGCAAGTATGCGAAGCCGCCGGCGCGCAGTGGTGCCGGCGCCTCGAGCAAGCGTCCGCCGCGAGCACAAGACATCGTCGGCATGGCGCCGCGGCGCGAGCGCAGTTTCGGTGGCCGCGCCGACGGCCCGACCCATCGTCCGTCACGTCCGGCCCGCGACTTCGGCGATCGCCCTGCCCGCCCGGCGCGTGATTTCGGTGATCGTCCGGCGCGCCCGGCGCGTCCGGCCGGCAACTTCGCCGATCGCCCGAAGCGCGATTTCGGTGATCGTCCGGCGCGCCCGGCGCGTCCGGCCGGCAACTTCGCCGATCGACCGAAGCGCGATTTCGGCGCCAAGCCTGCCTACAAGGCAAGCGGTACACGTCCGACCGGAAAGCCCGCAGGCAACAAGCCGACGGGTTCGCCTTACAAACCGCTGGGCGCCAAACGCCCCAAGCGTGAGACCGACGAGGACTGAGCGCAGCGATGCAGCTCAGTCACGAGGCCCAAACCGGCGGTGATCACGTCCGCAGTGTCGGCACTGATCGCATCCTGCTCGCCAGCGGCGAACGTCGTTCGAGCTTCGTGATCGCGGCCGGCAGCGATGCCTTCGACTGGCCGGTGCGCGATGCCAGGACGCTGACCGCCGCCGATTGCGAGCCTTTGCTGGCGCAGGCGCCCGCCGTGGTCATCCTCGGCACCGGCCCCCGCCAGGTGTTCCCGCCGCGCGATGTGCTCGCCACCTTCCTGACCCGTCGCGTCGGCGTCGAATTCATGGACAACGCCGCCGCAGCACGCACCTACAACGTGCTGCTCGGCGAAGGACGCAAGGTCGCGGCGGCGTTCATCCTCGCGTGATGTTGCGGTTCCAGCGCATTCGCTAACATCCGGGCGATGTTCCGCATCGCCCGAGACCCCCATGGATGCTGAGCGCTGGCGCGCCGTGCGCAAGCTGCTCGATGGCGCGCTCGACCGCGAGGGCGAGGAACGCGCGGCTTTTCTCGACACGATCGAAGATGCCGGGTTGCGTGCCGATGTCGTGCGTCTGCTCGGCAAGCACGAAGAAACCACGCCGCTGGATCGCCCGGTCGTCGATCTCGTCATGCCGGCGATGGCGAACGACAGCGGCGTGCGCGACTGGGACCGCGAGCAGATCGGGCGTCGCATCGGCGCTTTCGAGCTCGATGAACTGCTCGGCTCCGGCGGCATGGGCACGGTGTATCTCGCGCACCGCGTCGACGGCCGCTTCGAGCAGAAGGTCGCGATCAAGCTGGTGCTGACTGCGCACGCCGGCTTGCGCGACCGCTTCCGCAAGGAACAGGAAATCCTCGCCGGCCTGCGCCACCCGAACATCGCGCAATTGATCGACGGCGGTGAAGCCGACGACGGCACGCCGTACCTGGCGATGGAATACGTCGATGGCGTTTCGATCACGGACTATTGCCGAGACCATCTGCCCGATGTCGAAGGCCGATTGCGGCTGATGCTGCGCGTCGCCGGGGCGCTGGCGCATGCCCATCGCAACCTCGTCATCCATCGCGACATCAAGCCTTCGAACATCATCGTCTCGCATGATGGACATCCCAAGCTGCTCGACTTCGGCATCGCCAAACTCGTCGGTGAAGAACGCTTCAGACCGGTGACGGCGCAACGCATCGGCCCGATGACGCCGCAATATGCGGCACCCGAACAATTCCGCGGCCAGCCGATCACGGTCGCCACCGACATCTACCAGTTCGGCGTGCTGTTGTTCCGCATCATCACCGGCCGCCTGCCCTATGACGCCAATCCGGACGATGCGCACGCCTGGGGCCGCGCCGTGGTCGAGGATGACCCGGTCACGCTCGGACGCGCGCTGGCGCAAGTGCGCCGCGGCCAGGATGCGCCGACCACGCGCGACGCCGTGCGCACGCTCGGGCGCGAACTCGATCGCGACCTCGATGCGATCGTGCGCACGGCGCTCGCCAAGGAGACCAATGCGCGTTACGGATCGATCGACGCCTTCGTCGCCGATCTCGGTGCCTTTCTGGACGGCCGACCGGTGCAGGCACGCCATGGCGGCACGCTGTATCACGCGACGCGCTTCATTCGGCGCCATCGCATCGCCGTCGCGGTGGCGACGCTGACCGTGACCGGCCTGCTCGGTCTCAGCGTGTACGCATTGCAGCAGTCGCGGCAGGCGCGCGTGGAAAGTGAACGTGCCCGGGCGGCGGTGGCATTCGTGCACGAGGTATTCCGTGCGGCCGATCCCGCGAACGGCCGCGGCGGCGCGCGCAGTGCCGTCGACGTGCTGGAATCCGCGGCGCGGCAGATCGAGCCGACGCTGAAGCAACAACCGGATCTGCGTGGGCCGATCGCCGTGGTCATGGCCGGTGCCTTTTTCAATCTGGGCGACATGCGTCGTGCCCAGGAACTCATCGATGCCGCGATCAAGGATCTGCGCGACACGACAGGCACGGCGTCGCTGGCGCTTGCGGCCGCGCTGGACAAGGGCGCGGCGATCGCGCAGCGCAATGGTCGCCTCGATCTATCGATCGCCCGACTCGAGGAAGCCGAACGGCTGGCCCGAGGCGACAGTCTCGATGCGATCCGCATCCGCGACGGACTCAACAACACGCGCTGGAACACCCTGCGCGATGCCGGCCAGGGCGCCGAGGCGCTGGTGGTGGCGCAGGCGTCGCTTGGGGATGCAGAAGCCGCGCCGGACACTGAACGCGACGCGCTGCGCCATCGCGCCCTGCATCGTGTCGGCGTGTCGATGAAAGACGTCGGTCGCTTCGAAGCATCCGAATCCGCATTCCGGGAATCGTTGCGCCTGGCCCGCGCCTTGTACGGGGATGACGACTACCGCACCTTGCGCTCGCGTCAGTCGATGGGCTGGATGCTGATCGGCCGTGGCGAACCGGCGCGCGCCTTGTCTGAATTGGAGCCGGTCGGCGAACGTTTCCGTGAACTGTTCGGCGAACGCAGCCAGGACTACGGCACCAACCTCTACAATCGCGCCCTCGCCTATCGAGCGCTTGGACAGAACCAGCGCGCCTACGACAGTTTCCGTGCCGCGGCAGACGCCTACGCGGCCTCTGCGTCGGCAGGCGCGGCGCAGATCGGATGGGCCCTCTGGAACGCGTCCGGGATCCTGTCCGAACAGGGCGATCATGCCGGCGCGCGCCGACTGCTCGACGAGATCGAGGACAACTGGCGCGATTCGATCGCCGAAGATGCCCGCGTCCGCGGCGCGTTCTACGCGTCGATCACCGAGAACCGCCTGGCACTGCGCGAACTCGCCGAGGCGGAAAAATACGCCGACCGCGCCCACTCCCTGCTGTTGCGTCTCGATGGCGAATCGGCGGAAGTCGCACAGGCCCTCGTGCTCACGGCGCGCGTCGCGGCCGCGCGCCGGGACGCACCCCGCGCGCTGTCCCGCTATCGCGAGGCGATCGCGATGATCGAACGCATCGCCCCTGCCCGACTCGACCTGCTCGAACTCTGGCGCGAACAGGTCCAGATCCTGTCGACGACCGCACCTGCGACTTGACCCCGGAACACCGAAACCTGCGTTGGCCAAGGTGCCGGACCTCGCCGGCGCCCAGGGGAAAGCCATGACTCGCCACGCCGACATCGCCGCCCAGCACATCAGTCCTGCCCGCACCCTTGCCATCAGCATCGCGCTGGTCCTACACCTTGGCGCCTTCGCGCTGCTGGTGGCGCCAGTGCGCGCGCCGAATGTCGAAGCCCACCGGGTTCCGACGCAGATCGAAGCGCTGATCCAGGAACGTCTCATTCCGCCGCCCCCGCTGCCGCCCGTGGTGCCGATCACACCGCCGCGCCCGACGCCGGTCTCGGTGCAGCGAACGCCCGCGCCCGTCGTGATTCCGGACCCGGAACCGGCGCAAACGCGGGCCGATGTCGTGCCCGAGATCGCGCCTCCCGAGTTCGATGCAACGACCGACGACGTCGGCGCACTCAGCGATTCGTTCGCCCCCGGAAAGATCGGCGCACTGTCCTATCTCGATGCGCCGGCGCCGCGCTATCCGTCGCGGGCCATCGCACGGCAACTGAGCGGAGAGGTGCTGCTGCGCGTCACGGTCGGCGCCGATGGTCGTCCGGAAAAAGTCGAACTTCAGCAGTCCTCCGGCCATGCGTTGCTGGATCGCGCCGCGCTCGAACAGGTGCGGAAACGCTGGCGCTTTCGCCCATTGATCGTCGCCGGATTGCCGAGTCGCGCGATCGGCCTCGTGCCGATCCACTTCAGCCTCGATCGTCGCTGACGTCGATTGTCGCCGCACCCGGCCGGTGCGGCGACGTCATTGCCCGCTGTGCGCCAACACGTCGCCCGCGGTACCGACGATCAACGCATCGGCATCGTGCGCAACGGCCTCGTCCTTGCCCGCATAAGGCAGGCTGGCGAGGAAGTGGCGCATGCAATTCAGGCGCGCGCGTTTCTTGTCGTCGGACTTGACCACGACCCAAGGCGAATCCGCGGTGTCGGTGTGGAAGAACATCGATTCCTTGGCTTCGGTGTAGGCGTCCCACTTGTCCAGCGACTGCAAGTCGATCGGCGACAGTTTCCAATGCTTCAGCGGGTCGTTGCGGCGCGAATTGAAGCGCCGCAACTGCTCTTCGCGGCTGACCGAGAACCAGTACTTGAACAAACGCACGCCGCTGCGCACCAGCATGCGCTCGAACTCCGGCGTTTCGCGCAGGAATTCCAGGTATTGGCCCGGCGAGCAGAAGCCCATCACGCGTTCGACGCCGGCACGGTTGTACCAGCTGCGATCGAAGAACACGATTTCGCCATAGGTCGGCAGGTGCTGGATGTAGCGCTGGAAATACCATTGGCCGCGCTCCTGGTCGCTGGGCTTTTCCAGCGCCACGACCCGTGCACCACGCGGATTCAGATGCTCGGTGAAACGCTTGATGGTGCCGCCCTTGCCGGCGGCATCGCGACCTTCGAACAGCACGACGATGCGCTGTCCGGTGTCCTTGACCCAGCTCTGTACCTTCAGCAGTTCGATCTGCAACCGCTTCTTTTCGGCCTCGTACTCCTTGCGGCGCAGACGCACACGGTACGGATAGCCGTCGGGCAGCGGCGCGCTGCTGCTGTCCTCGCCGGTGACCGGCATGGTCGCCAGCTTCCGTGCGGTCTCGGGCGAGACCCCCAGGGCATCGGCCGCAACGCCCAAGACCGGCACCGGCGCCTGCGGATGGGCATGTGCCCACTGCGCCGCATCGGCTCGCGCCAGCGCAACTGCGGCCTCGGTAGCCACGGCCGGCGCATGATCCCCCGGATTCCGGACACCCCGTTTGCGGGTGGATGCAGCGACCTTCGGTGCGGAGCGCGGGGGTGTGGCCATGGGCGAAGACTCCTGAGTGGGTGTCCAGTGTCTTACCGCGTCCACGCGACCGACTTGACCTGACTCAATCCCGCGCCATCAGGCGCAACCTCGCCAGCGCTTCGGCCTCGATCTGGCGCACGCGCTCGCGCGACACGCCAAACACCTGCGCGACCTCGGCGAGAGATTGCGTCGCGTAGTCGTGCAGGCCGAAGCGACGCTCCAGCACTTCGCGACTGCGCGGACTCAACTCCGACAGCCACAGGTCGAGGCGGGCGTCGTGGGCGATTTCGCCGAGACCGTCGCCCTCGACCTCGTCCGGCATCGCCACCAGTTCGCCGAGGATGCGCTCGTCGTCGGCCGCAAGTGCGACATCCAGCGAATCCACGCGTGCGTTGAATCGATACAGCCGCGCCACCTCGGCGACATCCTTGCCGACCGCACGACCGATGTCGTCGAGCGTCGGTGCACGCCCGAGCGTTCGCGTCAGTTCGCGACCGGCACGCAGCACTTGCGCCAACTCGCGCAGCACGTGCACCGGCAGACGCACCGCGCGGGTCTGGCGCATCAGCGCGAATTCGATAGCTTCGCGAATCCACCACATCGCATACGTCGAGAACCGGAAACCCCGCTCCGGATCGAACTTCTCGACCGCCCGGATCAAACCCAGATTGCCTTCGGCGATCAAGTCGATCATCGGCAGCCCGCGCCCGAGATAGGCACGTGCGGCATTCACGACCAGACGCAGGTTGGCTTCGATCAGCGCCTGCCGCGCAGCACGTTCGCCTCGCCACGACCGTTGCGCAAGATCGCGCTCGGCGTCGGCGTCGAGCAGCGGAATCAGGCCGATCTCGTTGAGGTAGGACGTCGTCGAATCCCGTTCGAAGGCATCGTGGCTCGCCGGCCCGAGCAACTCGAACAAGTCGTCGGTGGGCAATTCATCGTCCGGCGTGCGCTGCATCGCGACCTCAGCGGCTTGGCAGATAGCCGAGCGGGTCGACCGGCTTGCCGTTCTTGCGCACTTCGAAGTGCAACATGTCGATGCCGCCGCGACGGCCCATCTCGGCGATCGGCTGGCCGGCCTTGACCCGACCTCCTTCCACGACGAGGCGCTTCTGATTGTGGCCATAAGCGCTCAGGAATCCGGGACTGTGCTGGATGATCACCAACTCGCCATAGCCGATCAGGCCGTTGCCGGAGTAAACGACTTCGCCATCCGCAGCGGCGAGCACGCGTTGTCCGAGCACGCCGCCGATGTCGATGCCCTGCTGGGTCGGATCACCTTCGACGAAGCGTCCGATGATCTGGCCCGCCGCCGGCCAGCGCCAGCGCACGCCGTCGCGGGAACGAAAGGGCGCATTCGGTTCGATCACCGGCAACGGGCTGGTGTCGATGGTTTCCGCGATCGGCATCGTCGT
>DATMVT010000292.1:0-2096 GCA_035562895.1 Patescibacteria group bacterium
ACCCACATCCAGTACGACGGAGTCCGGCGTGATCACGCTGCGCATCGCCTCCAGATACGCGCGATTGCGGGTCTCGTCGAAGACCATGGAGTCATGCCAATGCAAATCCGAATAACTCATGAAGGACTACCTGTTTGATCGAGCGCCAGCGGTCGAATCTTGATGCGCCCCGCACCGACGACACGGCCATTCATCGCCGTGTACCGAACCGCTTCGCCACCTTGAGCCAACGGGCCAGATGGTAGATGGGGAGGGTCACGCGGCGCGCATCCGGGAATTGCGTGCGCATGTATTCGAGGTTCGGGAACAGCTTCTGCCACAGGTAACCCGGGCGTTGCGACCACGGCACGAGTTTGAACGACCACCACGCATAATAAGCCGGGCTCGCGGCGCGAGTCATGTCGAAGGGTTCATCGACTGCAGCCTGATCCAGCGACGTCAGCACCGATTCGGAGACAGGCGTTTGCAACAGGTGCGCCGTCGCTCTCAGCGCGCTCGCGCAGGCACCGGCCAGGCCGCGTTCGACGGCCAGCGACTGGATCTGCGGCCAATCCGTATCGGTCATTCGTCGCGACAACAAGTCGATGTCGAGCAGCCAGAGCAAGTGGTCTTCGGCACCCGTCTGAATATTGGACATGCGATGGATGCAGGCGTGCAGCAGCGCATGGATGGGACCCAGGCCGTGCGCGTTCAGGTCGGCCAGCGGCAGGCTGGCGGCCATCAACTCGTTGAAGTGCAGCGTGTCCGCGAACGCGACGTGGTTGGTGATGCGCCAATGGATATCGACTTCCATGCCCGCATCACCGACCCTTCCGCGGAACGCTTCTTCGAACTGCGGTTGCGGCGCGACCACATCCGAACCCAGAAAACCGATGGATTCGAGCGCCTGCCGACACGCTCGGAGATCGGAATGATCCCGCAGCAGGATGTCGATGTCGGAGCGCGGTCGCAGCATCGATTGCGGGTACAGCCAGCGTGCCAGCGCGCTGCCTTTGAGCACCAGAAAGGGCAGGCCGGCATCATTCAGCGCGCGCACGACGCTTTGTTCCGCGGCGACGAACATCAGATCCTGCATTGCAGCTGCCCGCAACGCTTGACTCAGAATCTCCCGGACAGCAGGGTCCTGGACCAGCGGCCGCCAACGCAGCGCAAGCATGGGGGCGACACGTTCTTCCCGGGCGGCGGCGAGCCAGGATTCCGCATCCGCGACATCGCTGGGGACGGACTCCGCGGCATCGACGGCCAGCGCCCATCCCAACTCGGCGCGATTCACGAAGGCGCGACCTCTGCAACGCCATAGCCCTGCGGATTCATCGATTGCCACCGCCACGTGTCCACACACATGCGATCGATGTCATGGCGCGCCTTCCAGCCGAGCAAGCGTTCGGCGAATCCGGCGTCGGCCCACAACTCGGCGACATCGCCCGCGCGACGATCGACGATGTCGTACGGGATGGATCGGCCGCTGGCGCGTTCGAACGCGTGCACGAGTTCCAGAACGGACGTGCCGCGGCCGGTGCCCAGGTTGACCGCCGTTGCACCCGCTTGGCCGCGATGCAGATGTTCCAACGCCGCGACATGCGCTTCGGCCAGGTCGCAGACATGGATGTAGTCGCGCACGCCGGTGCCGTCGCGCGTGGGCCAGTCGCCGCCGAAAATTTGGAGGCGTTCGCGTCGACCGACCGCAACCTGCGCGATGTAGGGCATCAGATTATTGGGCACGCCACGCGGGTCTTCGCCGATACGTCCGCTCTCGTGCGCCCCGACCGGATTGAAGTACCTCAGCAGCATCGCGCCAAAGCCGGTGTCCGCTGCACAGAGATCGCCGATCAACTGTTCCATCACCAGCTTACTTCGACCATAGGGATTGGTGACCGACAGCGGTGCATCCTCCCGCACCGGAACCGCGGCGACGTCGCCGTAAACCGTGGCCGAGGAACTGAAGACCAACCGGGACACGCGCGCGCGTTGCATCGCCTGCAGCAGAGAGACCGTGCCGACGATGTTGTTATCGAAATACCGCAGCGGTTCGCGCACACTCTCGCCGACGGCCTTCAATGCCGCGAAGTGGATCACCGCATCGACTTGTTCCTGTG
>DATMVT010000293.1:0-2045 GCA_035562895.1 Patescibacteria group bacterium
AATCCGAGGCCGACACGCTGGAGAAGGTCATCGCCGAAATGCTGCAGGCGCGTTCGTCCGAGCGTCAGGGCCGCCTGATCGACGGTGATGCCGGTGCGTCGATGGAACAGAAGAAGCAGGAGGGCTACTTCTGATGAGCCACAGCACCGACATCGCCGATTATCTGGCGCGCCACGAACGCAAGCCGCTGCTGCGCTTCATCACCTGCGGCAGCGTCGACGACGGCAAGAGCACCCTGATCGGCCGGCTGTTGTACGAGAGCAAGCAGCTCTACGACGACCAGCTCGCCAAGCTTGAACGCGACAGCGCGCGCCATGGCACCCAGGGCGACGCGATCGATTACGCCCTGCTGCTCGACGGCCTCGCTGCCGAACGCGAGCAAGGCATCACCATCGACGTGGCCTACCGCTTCTTCGGCACCGACCGCCGCCAGTTCATCGTCGCCGACTGCCCGGGCCACGAGCAGTACACGCGCAACATGGCCACCGGCGCATCGACGGCCGATGTCGCCGTGGTCCTGGTGGATGCACGCAAGGGCCTGCTGACGCAGACGCGCCGGCACAGCTACATCGTCGCCCTGCTCGGCATCCGCCACGTGGTGCTGGCGGTGAACAAGATGGACTTGGTCGGTTACGACGCGACGCGCTTCGACGACATCGTCGCCGCCTACGACGCGCTCGCACGCACGCTCGGCATCGAACATGTCCAGGCCATTCCGATCTCGGGCCTCAATGGCGACAACGTCATCGCACGCTCGTCGGCGACGCCGTGGTACGCAGGCCCGCCGCTGCTCGAACATCTCGAAACCGTCGCGATCGAGCGCGACGAATCCGCGGCACCGTTCCGCATGCCGGTGCAATGGGTCTGCCGTCCGGACCAGGACTTCCGTGGCTACGCCGGGCTCATCGCCAGTGGTTGCGTGGCCGTCGGCGACGAGATCGTGTCGCTGCCCTCGGGCCGGCATGCGCGTGTGGCGACCCTTGCCGTCGGTGACCGCGCGTGCGAGGTGGCCGAAGCCGGACAATCGGCGCTGCTCTCGCTCGACCACGAGATCGATGTCAGCCGCGGCGACGTGCTCGCGGCCGCCGCTGCGCCCTGTGCCATCGCCGACCAGTTCGCGGTGCAATTGCTGTGGCTGCACGACGCACCGCTGATGCCGGGGCGTCGCTACCTGCTCAAGACCGGCGCGCGCACCGTGAATGCGCAGGTCACCGCGATCAAGCACAAGGTCGACGTGAACACCCAGGAACACCTGGCGGCGACGCGCCTGACGCTGAACGAAGTCGCGCAATGCAACCTGTCGCTGGACCAGGACATCGCGTTCGTGCCGTTCGGCGAGAACCGCGCACTCGGCAGCTTCATCCTGATCGATCGCGGAACGAATGCCACGGTGGCGATGGGCCGCATCGAGTTCGCGCTGCGCCGCGCCAGCAACGTGCACTGGCAGGCGCTGGACGTGGACAAGCAGGCGCGCGCCGCGATCAAGGGCCAGGTGCCGCGCTGCCTCTGGTTCACCGGCCTGTCCGGCTCGGGCAAATCGACGATCGCGAACCTGGTCGAGAAGCGCCTGCTCGCGACCGGTCACCACACCTATCTGCTCGACGGCGACAACGTGCGCCATGGGCTGAATCGCGATCTCGGCTTCAGCGCCGAGGACCGCGTCGAGAACATCCGCCGTGTTGCCGAAGTCGCGCGATTGATGGTCGATGCCGGCCTGATCGTCATCGTCTCCTTCATCTCGCCGTTCCGTGACGAACGCCGCATGGCCCGCGAACGCTTCGGCGACGGCGAGTTCATCGAAGTCTTCGTCGACACGCCGCTTGAGGTCTGCGAACAGCGCGACGTCAAGGGCCTGTACGCGAAAGCGCGCGCCGGCCTGATCCCGAACTTCACCGGCATCGATTCACCCTACGAACGCCCGGAGCACGCGGAACTGGTGCTGGACACGCAGGGCGAATCGACCGAACAACTCGCGATCAAGGTGGTCGAGGCGGCGCTGCGATAGCGCCGCCTCAAACCGTCAGTTCGGTGCGCCGACCCGGATG
>DATMVT010000294.1:0-1687 GCA_035562895.1 Patescibacteria group bacterium
TCGTCTGCAAGGCGAAGTCGTCCTGGTGGTGACCGTCGGCATCGACGGCGTGCCGCTCAAGGTCGAAATCCACAAGTCGAGCCGCCACCGCGAACTCGACCAGGAAGCAATGCGCGCCGTGCGTCAGTGGAAGTTCAACCCCGAGGTCCGAGACGGCCGTGCCGTCGAGGGTCGCGTCCTCGTTCCCATCAAGTTCACGCTCAACTCCTAAGGGTATTGCCATGCAAGAAGAACAGACCACCCAGCCTGCCGAAGCCACGGCTGCCCCCGCCGAAGCCACGACGGCTGCTGCGAGCATGCCCGAAACGACTTCCGTTCCTGCCGGCGACGCCGTCGTCGCGGGCGACACCTCGAATGCCGCTGCCCTGCAGCAAATGGGCTTCGACCACCTGATCCAGAACTTCGACTGGGTCGGCTGGACGGTGTTCGTGACCCTGATCATCATGTCGATCGTGAGCTGGATCTACACGGTGATGAATGCGATCCGCAACACGTCGATCACCGGCAAGATGGAAAAGGTGATCCGCACGTTCTGGGAAACCCCGTCGGCTGCCGACGCGGTGCGTTTCATGGAAGAACAGCCGAAGGGCGAACCGTTCTCCAAGATCGCGCTCGACTGCGCCTCCGCCGCTGCGCACCACCAGCGTCATGAAGGTTCGCGTCTGGTCGAAGCCCTGAACCGCTCCGAGTTCATCGATCGCGCCCTGCGTCAGGCCGTGGCCCGCGAGAGCTCGAAGCTCGAAAACGGCCTGACCTGGCTCGCGACCACCGGTTCGTCGGCGCCGTTCGTCGGCCTGCTCGGTACCGTGTGGGGCATCTACCACGCCCTGCTGAACATCGGTGCTGCGGGTACCGCGGACATCACCGTCGTCGCGGGTCCGGTCGGCGAAGCGCTGATCATGACCGCGATCGGTCTGTTCGTCGCGATCCCGGCGGTGCTGGCGTACAACTTCTTCTCGCGCAGCAACCGCAAGATCATGGCCCGCTTCGACGAGTTCGCGCATGACCTGCACGACTTCTTCGCCACCGGTTCGCGCGTTGAAGGCGCGGCGCCGAAGGCTGCAAAGAAGTAATCGCAGCCTCACAGGGAGCCCGCAATGGGAATGTCAGCAGGTGGTAACGACGGCGGCGTGATGGCGGAAATCAACGTCACGCCGCTCGTTGACGTGATGTTGGTGCTGCTGATCATTTTCATGATCACGACTCCGATGATGAACCACAAGGTCAAGGTCGACCTCCCCGTCAAGACGGTCACTGCCGCCGAAGACGAGAAGGCCACGCCGATGACCTTGGCGATCGACGACGCCGGTCAGATGTATCTCGACGACAAGCTGATCGACCAGCGCGCCCTCGAGGACCGTCTGCGCATCGAGGCCCTGAGGACGCCGCAGCCGATGATCGAGCTGCGCGCCGACCGGACCACGCAGTACAAGCAGATCGCCGAAGCGATGGCGACGGTCAAGAACGCCGGCATCCGCAAGCTCGGTTTCATCACCGAGCCGACCAAGTAACCGCAGGAGCGCGCAATGGCTTTTTCAAGCAACAACTCCGGCGGGCCGATGGCCGAAATCAACGTCACGCCGCTGGTCGACGTGATGTTGGTGCTGCTGATCATCTTCATGATCACGGCGCCGGCGGCGACCAACCGCATCCTGATCGACGTGCCGCAGAAGTCCACGCAGCCGCC
>DATMVT010000295.1:0-15910 GCA_035562895.1 Patescibacteria group bacterium
ACGAGGAAGACTCCATGCTCTCGAAGAACCCGAATGCCGTTTCCCTGTCCGTCGCGATCACGTTGGCGCTGGCTGCGTCGTGCGCGACCGCGGGCGATGACACGAAGACCACGCGCGGCCCGACCGTCGAAGTGACCGCGCGTCGCGAATCGACCGCGATCGATGCCACGCTCGCCGCAGTGCGCGTGATCGACCGCGCCGAAATCGAACGTCGCCAGGCCGGCGACCTCATGGAACTGCTGCGCACCGAAGCCGGCGTCGACATCACCCGCAGCGGCGGCGTCGGCAGCGCGACCACGCTGTTCTTGCGCGGCAGCAACTCCAACCACACCCTGTTCCTGATCGACGGCGTGCGCGTCTCCTCGGCGAACTCGGGCCTGTACGACTTGGCGCATCTGCCGCTCGCGAACGTCGAGCGCATCGAGATCGTGCGCGGCCCGCGCGCGGCCTACTGGGGTTCCGACGCCATCGGTGGCGTCGTGCAGATCTTCACGCGCAAGGTCGCGGGCTACGCCGGCCGCGTCATGGCCGGCACATACGGTCGTCTCGGCGTCGATGCGAGCTTCGGCGGCCAAGGCGAACGCGGCGAGATGTCGCTGACGGTCGGCCAGGAACGGACCGAGGGCTTCTCGGCGACCAACGAAGGCGCCTTCGGCCACGACCCGGACAAGGACGGCTACGAAAACAACCATGCGCGCCTGAACATCGCCTCCAGCATCGGCGAACAGATGCTGCGCTTCGCCGCGCAGGGCACGCAGGCCGAAGTCGATTTCGACCAGGGCGTGACCGATGCCGAGAACGCCTCGGCGGTGCTGTCGATCGAGGGCGCGATCGCGGAACGCTGGACCCATCGCCTCGACCTCGGTCATTCGCGCGAAGACCTCGACACCCCAGCCTACTTCGGGGCGTATGAGGCACGCCGCAATACGCTGGACTGGCATCACCAGTTCACGCTGAACGATGCGACGACGATCTCGGGCGGCGTGAATTACGCGCGCGAACGCGGCGCCGAGTTGGAGACGTTCAGCAATACCGAAGTGTTCGGCGCACGTCGCCACAACACCGCGCTGTATGCCGGCGTCGCACACCACGCGGGCGCGCACGACCTCGAATTCACCGGCCGCTACGACGACAGTTCGGTGTTCGGCGGCGAAGCCACCGTCCAGGCCGCGTGGGGCTGGCAAGTCGCGGACGCGACGCGCCTGCGCGCGAGCTTCGGCCAAGGCTTCCGCGCCCCGAGCTTGAACGAACTCTACTCGCCCGGTTTCGGCGGCCTGTTCGCCGGCAACCCGGACCTGCAGCCGGAGCAATCCGACAGCCTCGAACTCGGCCTGCGCCATGACGTCAACGCCGACCACCGCATCGAAGCCAGCGCCTATCGCACCCGCGTCGACGACCTGATCAGTTTCAACGGCGGCGAGCTGTATCAGGCGATCAACATCGCGCGCGCCGACATCGACGGTGTCGAGCTGGAATACAGCGGGCGCATCGGCGCCTTCACCGTCGTCGCGAACGCCACCGTGCAGGACGCGAAGAACCGCGCCACCGGCCTCGACCTGCTGCGTCGGCCAGGTCAAAAGGGGACGCTGCGGGTCGACTACGCCTTGTCCGGTGGCGCCAGTTTGGGCACCGAGGTCTTCGGATCCGGAACGCGCCAGGACTTCGACGGACCCCTGCCCGGGTACGGCCTGGTGCATCTGGTCGGATCGCTGCCGTTCGGCGACCGCTGGCGCATCGGACTGCGCGTCGAAAACCTGCTGGATCGCGACTACGAGGTGCTGTCGGGCTACAACACGCCCGGGCGCGGCGCCTACATGACCGTCACTTACGGCGAGTAGTCTGCTGCGACGCAGTCGGCGCCGGTGATGGCGAGGTTCTTGCATGTGAACTGCGTCACACTTGCGCCGGCGATGGCCGGCGCATGCCCAAGATTCGGAGATCGGTATCCATGGACGTACCCAATCCCGGGCGAAGCCGCCCTGCTGCCCCACGCGAACCGTTGCTGACCCTGAAGTCGCGGCCCTTCCCGGGCCGGGTCCGGGCCATCCTCGATACCCTGCTGAGCCAGCTGTCGCCGTTTCTGGAACACGGCATGATCGAGGCGCTGGATGCGCTCGAGCAAGCGCTGTTCCGGCGCGCCGAACAGGCCCGCAACAACGACGAGCAACAGCGCTGCTTCGAGTCCCTGCGCGAGGTGCGTCGGGTCCGTTCCGATCTCGCGCCGGCGCTGATCGCGCTGTTCGAGTCCTCCCTGGCCAGCCTGAACGAGCCACGCCGACACGCGTCGGTCACGAAGTCGGCGCGTGGCGGACGCAGTGAATTGTCGCTGGTCGATGCGTCGGACCTGGAAGAGTCGCTCGTCCTGGTCGAAGCCGCGAACCGCGCCGAGGTGCGTTCCAGCCAGACCTTGTTTGCGCTCGGCATGCGCTTCGCGACGCTGGCCGAAGCGCCCCTGTTCGAACCCGAGGACCTGCCGATCGGTCCGCACCGCCTGGGCGAGTGCGTGCGTCAGGCGGCCGAGCACCTGGACTTGCCTGCCGAACACCGCGTCCAGTTCTTCCGCTGCGTCGACCAGTCCCTGTTCTCGCACATGGAACGCTTCATCGAGGACGCGAACCGACTGCTCGTCGACAGCCGCGTGCTCGCGCACCTGTTCGTGCTCAGTCCGCGGGCGCGCCGCAACGATTCGGTCAGCCACGAGGGCGGTCGCGGCTTGTCGGCCGCGGCCGCCGCGGGTCGCGTCGGTATCGCGCCGACGCCCGTCGATGCCGACACCGGCCTCGGGACCCCGGAACCGGCGCGCCCGGCCGAACACCTGCCGCGCCAGACGGCGCAAAATGACCTCCCGGCATCGGCATCGAAGACTGCGTTGCCGCCGTTGCCGAGCGCTGCCGAGACCGCCAGCGACGCCAGCGCCCGCTTCCAGCAACGCGCACAACAAACACGCTTCGGCCTCGCGACGCCGGCGGCGACCACGGTCGCCGAGGCCGAGACCGGCGACAGCGGTCGCTTCGGCGGGTTTTCGCGGCCCCTGACCGGCTGGCCGGGCGTGCCGACGCCGATCACCGCACCCGCACCCGCAACGGCGCCGCAACGCGATGCCGCGGCCAACGACGCCCAGGCCGGCCAGATGTTCCAGACCATGCGCGACCTCCTGTCCGGACGTCGCCAGGCACTCGGGCTCGGGGCCGTGCCGGCGCCGGACGCGAATGCGTTCGCGGCACGCAGCGACGACGTCCAGTCGGTGCTCGGCGTGTTGCAGCAGAAACCGGCGATGCCGCTCTCGATCGGCGGAAAGTTGGTGCCGCGCGCGATCAGCCACGTCAAGCAGGACATTTTGAACCAGTTGCGCCAGGTGACGCCGGAAGGCCGCATCCCGAGGCTGCACGAAGAAGACGCGGACACCATCGACCTGGTCGGCCTGCTGTTCGACAACCTGGGCAAGCACGGCACCGCGAATCCGACGGTGTCGCAGTTGATGACCAAACTGCAGATCCCGCTGCTGCGCGTCGCGCTGCGCGACAAGACCTTCTTCAGCCAACGCGCGCATCCGGCGCGACAACTGCTGAATGCGGTCGCGGAAAGCGGGCTGTATTGGCTCGACGAAGGCGAAGATGACCGGCAACTGGTCGAGAAGATGCAGGGCTCGGTCGACCGCGTGCTGTCGGAATTCCAGGACGACCCGAAAGTGTTCGAACAGGTGCTCAGCGATCTGTCGCGGCACCTGCAGACGCAGGCGAAGAAGTCGGAAGTGGCCGAACGTCGCCATGTCGACGCCGCGCGCGGCCGCGAGAAACTCGAGTCCGCACGCACCACCGCCACCCAGGCCATCGCCGCGAAGATCGGCAGCGAGAAGCCGCGCGCGCTGATCCGCACCTTGCTGGAGCAGGCCTGGACCGACGTGTTGGCGCTGACGGTCCTGCGTCAGGGCGAAGATTCGCCGGTGTATCGCGACCGCATCGGCTTCGTCGATGGCCTGATCCGCTTCGGCCGCGGCGACGCCGCCGAAACCACGCCGCTGCGTCGCGAGGCGCTGCGCGAAGCCCTGGAAAGCGGCCTCAGCCAGATCGGCTTCCACGTCGAGGACATCCAGTCGGTCGGCGATCGCCTGTTCGGTGCGCGCCACGGCGCGACGCGTCGCGTCGACGACGATGATTCGGCGACGCTCACCGAGGTCGCCGCGCGCCTCAAGGCGCACAGCCGCTTCGGCGAGGAAGGCGATCACCACGCACATCATCATGCGCACCGCCCGCATGTCGATCCGCCGCTGAATGCCGAGGAACAGGCCTTGATGGCACGCTTGAAGACGCTGCCTTTCGGCACCTGGTTCGAAGTCGCCCTGCCCGGGCAGAAAGAGCGCGTGCGCCGCAAGCTGTCCTGGTACAGCACCTTGACCGGGCGTTGCCTGTTCGTGAATCAGCGCGGCGCGCGCACCCACGAGACCTCGCTGGAACAGCTGGCCCGCGACCTCCACGAAGGCCAGGCCAAGGTGTACGAGGAGCCGCAGGAAAACCTCATCGACCGCGCCTGGCACGCGATCGTGCGCAAGCTCAAATCCTTCACCGGCCAGTCGGCCGACGCCGCCGAGGCTCACTGAGATGCAGGAACATCGACGCTCGAAACGCCGCGACCCGGAAGTCCCGGTGCACGTGGTCAACACGATGACCGGCGAAACCATCGGCCAGATCGGCAACCTCTCGCCGGACGGCATGCTGCTGATCGCGCAGCGCGAGACGCGGCCGGACGCGCTGTACCAGTTCAGCTTCCCGCTGCCGATCCAGAACCACGCGCCGATCGAGATCGAGGTCGGCATGCACGAACAGTGGTCGGAACCGGCCGGCGTGCCCGGTCAATACTGGGCCGGATTCCGCATCGTCTCGATTTCTGCCGAGGACCAGGAACTGCTGGCGGAATGGGTCGACGGCAGCGTCAACGCCTGAGCCGCGTCCGGTTCACTGTCGGCACGGTGCGCGCTGCGGCAGAATGCGCGTCCTGCCGTGGAGTCCGAGATGAGCGAGCGCCTTGCCGAGTTGTATCCGAACCATGTCGCGACGGTCGTGCAGCGCGCCGAACGCGCGCTCGCGTTCGGTGGCTGCGAGCACCTGCTGATCGCCTCGGGTCGCGAGCAATTCCGTTTCCTCGATGACCGCCCGCTGCCCTTCGTGTCGCACCCGCCGTTCAAGGCGTTCGTGCCGCTGACGCAACAGACCGATTCGTGGATCGTGATCACGCCCGGACGCAAGCCGATCCTCGTCTATTGCCTGCCGGACGACTACTGGCACCTGCCCCCGGCGCCGCCCCACGGCTTCTGGGTCGAGCAGTTCGACATCCGCATCATCCGCCAGCCGGAACAGGCGACTCAGCACTTCCCGGCGTTCAGCGATCGCGTCGCGATCATCGGCGAAGCGCACGATGGCGTCGGCGCGTACGTGCCGAACAATCCGGCGCGCGTGATTTCGTCGCTGCATTACACACGCAGCGCCAAGACCGACTACGAACTCGCGTGCATGCGACTGGCCCAGAGTCGCGGCGTGCGCGGCCACCGCGCCGCCGAAGCCGCGTTCCGCGCCGGCGGTTCGGAACTGGACATCCATCGCGCCTATCTCGAAGCGACCGGGCACACCGACTTCGACCTGCCGTACACCAACATCATCGGCCTGAACGAACATGCCGCCGTGCTGCATTACCAGTACCAGCGCCATGATCGGCCGAGCGAGCACCGTTCGTTCTTGATCGATGCCGGTGCGCAAGTGCATGGCTACGCCTCCGACATCACCCGCACCCATGGCAACGGCGATGCCGAGTTCGAGGCGCTGATCGCCGGCGTCGAGCGCGTGCAGCAGCAGCTGTGTTCGAAAGTGCGTGCGGGACAGAACTACCCGGAACTGCATCTCGAAGCGCATCACCTGCTCGCTGGCGTGCTGGCCGAACAGGACATCGTGCGCATGAGTCCGGAAGCGATGGTCGCCCATGCCGTGACTTCGACCTTCTTCCCGCACGGCCTCGGTCATCCGATCGGCCTGCAGGTGCACGATGTCGCCGGCTTCCACGCCAACGAACAAGGCGACACGCTGCCACGTCCCCCCGGACATCCTTACCTGCGCATGACGCGCACGCTCGAAGCGGACTTCGTCGTCACCATCGAACCGGGGATCTACTTCATCCCGATGCTGCTCGCCCGACTCAAGGCGAGCCCGAACGCCGCGCACGTGAACTGGTCCAAGGTCGAACACCTCACCCAGTTCGGTGGCATCCGCATCGAAGACGAAGTCCGCGCCACCACCGGCGCCCCCGAAAACCTGACGCGGGATGCGTTTGCGGCAGCGTGATGCTTCTGTAGGAGCGACGCGTGCGTCGCGATCGCTCTCTCAGCGATTCGCGAGGATGGCTTCGATCGCGTCGGGTTCTTTCGGGACGCCGTGGCTGAGCACGTCGGGGCCGGTGGCGGCGATGACGACGTCGTCCTCGATGCGGATGCCGATGCCTTTCCACTTCGCGTCGATGCCGGTTTCGTCGGGGGCGATGTAGAGACCGGGTTCGACGGTGACGACCATGCCGGGTTCGAGGATGCGCGGTTCGTCGTCGACGCGGTAGTCACCGACATCGTGCACGTCGAGGCCGAGCCAGTGGCCGGTCTTGTGCATGTAGAAGCGCTTGTAGGCACCGGATTTGAGGTTTGCGTCGAGTGATCCTTCAAGCAGGCCGAGCTTGATCAGGCCGCGCGTCAGTGTGCGCACCGCGGCATCGTGCATGGCCGTGAACGGCTGCCCCGGGCGCGCCTCGTCGATGGCGCGGTACTGCGCCTCCAGCACCAGCTCGTACAACGCGCGTTGCGGTGCGCTGTAACGCCCGTTGACCGGCCAGGTGCGAGTGATGTCGGACGCATAGCACTGGAACTCGGCGCCGGCATCGACCAGAAGCAGGTCGCCGTCGCGCAAAGGCGCATTGTTCGCCCGGTAGTGAAGGACGCAGGCATTGGCGCCGCCGCCAACGATCGGTTCGTAACTCGGCACCGCATGATTCGTGTGGAAGGCGTGGATCAGTTCCGCGGCGATCAGCGCTTCGCTCGAACCCGGCCGCGTCGCGCGCATCGCGCGCAGGTGCGCGTCGGCGGCGATCTGTGCCGACTTCGCCATCACCCGCAGTTCGGCGCGCGACTTGAACAACCGCAGGTCGTGCAGGATGTGCGAGAGCGCGACGAACTCATGCGGCGGGCGCGCCCCCTGGCGCATCTGCGCACGCACGCGGTTGACCCAGCCGATCAGCTTTTGGTCGAACTCGATCTCGCGCCCGAAATGGTAGTAGACGCGTTCGCGGCCTTCGATCATGCCCGGCAGGATGTCGTCGATGTCGTCGATCGGAAAGGCATCGTCGATCGCCAACTGATCGACCGCGCGTTCCGGGCCGAGGCGCGGTCCGTCCCAACGTTCGCGTTCGGCGTCGCGTTCGCGGCAGAACAGGATCACTTCGCCGGCCTTGCGTCCCGGCACCAGGGCCAGCACCGCGTGCGGCTCGTCGAGGCCGGTGAGGTAATGGAAATCGCTGTCCTGACGATACGGATAGTGCGCGTCGTTGTTGCGGATGCGTTCCGGCGCGGCCGGCAGAATCGCGATGGCATCGCGACCGATGATGCGCATCAGCTGACGGCGTCGGCGCTGGAATTCGGTCGATGCGATCATCGGTCCATTCATCGATGCGCTCGTCGTGCTCAGTGCCGCTTTGCCGCGGCCGCGCACTCGTCGCGCATCAACATGGCGGCGACCCGAACGAACTCGAGCACCTCGGCGTAGGCAAGCTCGTCGGCCTCGCCTTCGTCGACGCTGAGTTCGCTGGCGGCGATGCGACCGAGGTCGGCAATCGCCTCGTCGGCCTCGTCGGACAACACCCCGCGCGCGCGCGGATTCGCCAGCCCGATGCCGCCAAGGAAGCCGCGGCACCAGGACACCAGCGCGTCGGCGCGGATCGACAAGGCAATCTCGTCGTCGGGCAACGACGGCAGGAAGACGTCATCCGGATCGGCCAATTCAGCCTCGGTGACCTCGTAGAGCTCACGCAACTCGGCGGCGTCGGCGCCGCCTTCAAGCTGGGCCTCCTGCACCGCATCCAGCGCCAGCAATTCACCCCAGCGATCGGGATGTCCGCGTCCGCCCCCGCAAAGGAATCCGGCGAGCGCACCATGCACTTCGGCGGCATCGACGCCGGCCTGCAGGCGCACCATCAGAAGTTCGAGTTGATCGTGTCGTTCCGTGCTCATGGCGTGATTGTAGCGGGCATGTCCGTACCTGCACTGACGCGCGCGGCGCGAACGGATATGCTCGCGCCGATGGAGCCCATCGCAGCGGCGATCAAACTGTCGCCCGAACGCCGTCGCCTCGTGACGGCGGCGTTGTTGTTCGTATTCGGGCTGACCGCGGGTGTCGTTTCCGCGATCGAGCGCAGCCACTATTTCGCGCCGATGCGCCACAACGACGACCTCGCGCAGGGCACCGTGAACGCCGTCCTGCAGGACCGCAGCGGATTGATCTGGATCGGTACCCAAGGCGGACTGCATCGCTACGACGGGCAGGATCTGGTCTCCTACCAGCATCAGGCCGATGTCGAGGGCAGCCTGCCCGAAAGCTTCGTCACGGCCATCGCCGAAACCGCGGACGGCGCCCTTTATGTCGGCACCGGCCGCAGTGGCGTGACGCGATTCGATCACGGCCAAGGGCAGTTCGTGCGTGTTCCCGCGCCGGACGCTGCCGACCGCAGGCGCGACACGGTCACCGCACTCGCCGTCGATGCCAGGCGCGGCCTCTGGATCGGTTCGCAATTCGGTCTCGAGTTGCTGACCGGCGAAGGACGCCGGCAGGACGTGCTGGCCCTGACCGGCGACGTGTTCCGCATGGTCCGCGATCTCGCGGTCTGTTCCGATGGCGCGGTGCTCGTGGCGACCGGGCGCGGCGCCTACCGCATCGGCCAGGACGACCTGACGGCCGCGCGCATCGTCGATGCCGCCGGGGACAACGTCACTGCCGTGCATTGTGGCCGCGACGGTTCGCAGTGGATCGCGAATGCGACCACCTTGTTCCATCAATCCGGCGACGATGCGCGTCTGCGCTGGCAGGCGACCGATGGCAAGCCCGCCGAGATCACCGACATCGTCGAGGATGCGCAGGGGGCGCTCTGGCTGGCACGGCATGGTGCCGGGCTGGCACGCTTCGACCCGCAATCGGGTGCGGTGAGCGCATTCACGCACGATCCGCGCATCGCCGGAAGCCTGCCCGAAGATTCCGTTCGCACCCTGTTCGTGGACCATGCCGGCTTGCTCTGGGTCGGTGGCGATTTGCGCGGACTGTCCTGCACCGAACCGGGTGGTGCGGTGTTCGGCTATCTCTTCGACAGTTCCGATGAAAGCCATGAACTGCCCGGCAACAATGTCCGCGCGCTGCTGGCCGACGGTGGCGACGGACTCTGGATCGGCACCGAGGGTGACGGGCTGAAGCATTACGACTTCGCCGGCAAACGCTTCGCCGCCCATCGTGGCGCGGCGCTGATCGCCTCGGGCGGCGCACCGGGCACGCCGGCGCAACGGGTCACCGCGCTCGCCGACGCCGGCGGCGGCGAACTCTGGGTCGGCACGCCGCTCGGTCTGGCGCGATTCGATCCCGCGACCGGGAGCGGCACGCGACTGCCGGTCGATCCGGCACGCCCGGATGCGCTGCCCTCGGCCGACGTCCGCGCGCTCGCCCTGGGCAACGACGGCTCACTGTGGATCGGCCTGCTGCATTCCGGACTGGTCCGCCACGATCCGTCGCGTCAACGCTGGGAACGCTTTCCGGCGGCATCCAGTGCCGATGCCCCGGGCCTCTGGAGTCCGGCGGTGATGGCCGTGCACGAAGATCGCGGCGGCCGCGTCTGGATCGGCACCCTGGGCGGACTCAATGTCTACGAACGCGCCACCGGGCGCCTGCACAAGGTCGAGGCGCGCAGCGGCGACAACGACGGCCTCGCCGGCGACATGGTGCGCAGCATCCTGGAGACCCGTGACGGCGCGATCTGGATCGGCACCCACAGCGGCCTGAATCACCTGCTGTCGTACGAGAACGGCCATGCCCGTTTCCGCGCCTACCGCATTTCCGACGGCCTCGCGAACGACACCATCTACGGCTTGCTCGACGATGCCGGCGGACGCATCTGGGCCAGCACCAACCGCGGCGTGCTGATGCTCGACCCGAAGTCCGGCGACATCGACAATTTCACCGCGCGCGACGGCCTGCAGGGTTCGGAGTTCAATGGCGGCGCCCAGGCGAAACTGGGGAACGGTCGCCTCGCCTTCGGGGGCACGCGCGGCCTCAACTGGCTGGATCCGGCCGATGTCGAGATCAGTCGCTACGAGGCGCCGATGGCGTTCACCTCGGTGCAGATCGGCAGTCGTCGCCAACGCATCGACGACCCCGCGCAATTCCGCGAAGTGCGGCTGACTGCCAGCGATCGCGTGCTGATGCTCGGCTTTGCGGCGATGGACTTCGCGAATCCGGAGCGCATCCGCTTCCGCTACCGTCTGCTCGGTTACGACGAGCACTGGGTCGATCTGGGCACGCGCCACGAAGTCGCGTTCACCAACCTTGGCCCGGGCAGTTACGAGCTCGAAGTCCTCGGCAGCAACCGGGACGGCCAGTTCGGTACCCGGCCGCTCACGGCGCGGGTGACGGTGGCGCCGATCTGGTGGCAAACGACGTGGGCGCGCGTGGCCATGGCCGGATTGGCCGCACTCGGTGTCCTCGGCTACGTGCTGTGGCGGCGACGCTCGCTGGCCGCCCTGCAATCCCAGCACGACCAGCTCAAGCTCTACAGCGACCGCTTGTCGCTGGCGCTGTGGGCGAGCCGGGACGGTTTCTGGGACTGGGACATCCGCAGTGATCGCATGTTCCTTTCCGGCCCCGAGGAGTTCCTCGGTGGCCAGCGCGAGACCACGGTGTCGGCCGACGTCTGGCGCCAGCATGTGGTGCACAAGGACGACCGCGATCGCGTGATGGCGGCACTGGAAGCGCACATCAGCGGCGAGCGCGAGCACTACGAGGCCGAATATCGCGTCGTCACGAACAATCGCCGCATCGCCTGGATCGTCGCGCGCGGCCGCGCCACCGAACGCGATGCGCAGGGGCGCGCCATCCGCGTCGCCGGCACCTTCCGCGACGTCAGCCTCGAGCGCGAGCGCGACCGCGATCGCCGCATCGCCCAGGAGGTGATCCGCAGCATGGGCGAGGCGGTGTGCGTCACCGGGCTCGACTTCCGCTTCACCTCGGTGAACGCCGCATTCTCGCGCATCACCGGCTATGCCGACCACGAAGTCATCGGCGTCGAAGCCAGCATCCTCGACAGCGACCAGCATCCACGCGAGTTCTTCGCCGAGCTGCGCGCGACCATGCAGCACCGCGGCCACTGGAGCGGCGAGATGTGGCAGCGCCGCAAGGACGGCGAACAGTTCCTGTCGTGGCTGGAAATCAACGAAGCGCGCGACGCCGGCGGCGAACGCACGCACTGGGTCGCGGTGATCAGCGACATCACCGACCGCAAGCGCGCCGAACAGGAACTGCGCTATCTCGCGAACTACGACACCCTCACCGGCCTGCCGAACCGCACCCTGCTCAGCGAGCGCCTGGCGCATGCGCTGATCCGCGCGCGCCGCCTCGGCACCAAGGTCGCCGTGCTGTTCCTCGACCTCGACCGCTTCAAGCACGTCAACGACTCGATGGGCCATGCCGCCGGTGATCGCCTGCTCAAGTCGGCGGCGGCGCGAATCGTCACCAGCGTGCGCGAATCCGACACCGTCGCGCGCCTCGGCGGCGACGAGTTCACCGTCATCCTCGAAGACCTGCGCGACAGCGACGAAGCCGAACTCATCGCGCAGAAAGTGCTGACCGCGTTCAGCGCGCCGCTCGAGATCGACGGCCGCCAGGAAGTCGTGATCACGCCGTCGATCGGCATCAGCCTGTATCCGGAACACGGGCAATTGCCGACCGACCTGCTCAAGCATGCCGACACCGCGATGTACCACGCCAAGGACCGCGGCCGGAACACGTTCCAGATCTACGACGACGCGATGGACACCCAGGTGCGCCTGCGCGCCAATCTCGCCAGCCAGTTGCAACGCGCGATGGAACGCAAGGAGCTGTCGCTGGTGTTCCAGCCGAAGATGTCGCTCGGCGAGAACCGCATCACCGGCGCCGAGGCGCTGCTGCGCTGGAACAACGGCACGCTCGGTTCGATCCCGCCGAACACCTTCATCCCGATCGCCGAGGAAACCGGACTGATCGTGCCGATCGGCGACTGGGTGCTGCGCGAAGCCTGTCGCCAGATCGGTCGCTGGTCCGAGGCCGGGCTGACCATGCACACGATCGCGGTGAACGTGTCGGCGTTGCAGCTGTTCCGCGGCGACCTGGTGCGGCGACTGCGCGAGATCCTCGCGGAAATGCGTGTCCCGGCGCATCGCCTGGAACTGGAACTGACGGAGTCGATGCTGATGGCCAATCCGGAGCAGTCGATCGGCACGCTCACCCAGATCAAGGCGCTCGGCGTGCACCTGTCGGTCGACGACTTCGGCACCGGCTACTCGTCGCTCGCCTACCTCAAACGACTGCCGATCGACACGCTCAAGATCGACAAGACCTTCGTCGGCGACCTGACCACCGATCCGGACGACGAGGCGATCGTGTCGACGGTGATCATGATGGCGCACTCGCTCGGCCTCGACGTCATCGCCGAAGGCGTCGAGACCAACGACCAACTGCGCTACCTGGCCGAGCAGAAATGCGACGAGGTGCAGGGCAACCTGATCAGCGCACCGCTCGACGCCGACCGCATCCTGCAGTTCCTGCTCGACCGTCGCGCCCAGGCCGAACGCCGCAATCGCGAGCGGAGCACCGGTTCCGTGACCGATTGACAGGCCCGCGGTTGACCCCGCTTTCGCGTTTGCCCTAACGTCACCGCATGGAACCCTCGCCGACCCGCGAAGAACTCAAGCTCATCGCCGCCCGCGTCGATCAGCTGATCGCGTTGTGCCAGCGGCTCGGCGAGGAAAACCGCCACCTGCGCCAGACGCAGGAAGCCATGGCCAGCGAGCGCACCAACCTGCTCGCCAAGAACGAACAGGCGCGTTCGCGCGTCGAGGCGATGATCGCCCGACTCAAATCACTGGAGCAGAATCCGTGAGCGACCCGGTTTCCGTCTCGATCCTCGATCGCGAATACCTGGTCGCCTGCCCGCCCGAGGAACGCGACGGCCTGCGCTCCGCCGCCAGCCTGCTCGACGGGCGCCTGCGCGACTTGCGCAATGCCGCGCGCAATGCCACGCCCGAACGCATCGCGGTATTGGCGGCGCTGAATCTCGCACACGAATTGTTGCAGGTGCGCGCAAAGCAAGGCGCGACGGGCCATGTCGTCGATGCCGAGCTCGCGGCGCTGCGCATCAAGCTTGATGCGGCGCTGGGCAGCCTCCACAATACCCGTGCACCGTAACTGCCGTGCTGTTGCACGGGCATTTATTGCCTTGTCCCATATATAAACCCCGGGTTCGCAGAGTTCGGTCGGTGTGCATGTCCGCTACGTGCGGAAAGCCTGATGACCGACGCGCCTTCCCACCTGATCCTCGGGATCAAGGGTTTGTCCGTGTGCGGTATCGGCGTTGCGGTGCACCTTCTTCCTCCGCCGTGACCACGGATTGCCCAGATGAGCCACGGTGAACGCGACGAACTGCGCCAGCGCATGCGCGAACGGCGCATGGCACTCCCGCCCGGTGAACGTATCGCCGCGGCGCGCGGCGTCGGTGAGCAACTCGAGACCCTGCCCGAATTCCTCACCGACTTGCGCATCGGCGCGTACTGGGCGGTGCGCGGCGAATTGCCGCTGAGCCACGCGCTTCCGGCGCTGTACCGACGCGGCCAGATCGTGTTCCTGCCGGTGCTGGCGGACGACGAGCGCTTGCGCTTTGCGCCCTGGCTGCCCGGACAGGAACTCGCCGCGAACCGTTTCGGCATCCCCGAGCCCGAGCAGAATGTCGCGAATGCGGTGGATCCGCACGCGCTCGACGTGGTGCTGGTGCCGCTGCTCGCATTCGACCGCCGCGGCCATCGCCTCGGTTCCGGTGGCGGCTGGTACGACCGCAGTTTCGCGTTCCTGCAGGCCTTGCCGCGACCCGCGCATACCGTGCTGGTCGGCATCGGCTACGCCTTCCAGGAAGTGCCGATGCTGCCGATCGAGACGCATGACGTGCGCCTCGACTTCATCGTCACCGAGCGCGAACTGATCGACTGCCATCCACCGACGCATTGATGCCGCATGAAGCACTGGCTGCTCAAATCCGAACCCGACGAATTCTCGATCGATCGCCTCGCCAAGGTGAAGCGCGAGCCGTGGAGCGGGGTGCGCAACTATCAGGCGCGCAACTACATGCGCGACGGCATGGTCCTCGGCGACGAGATCTTCTTCTATCACTCGAACTGCGCGACACCGGGCATCGTCGGCCTGTGCACCGTCGCGAGACTGGCCTATCCCGATCCGACCCAGTTCGATCCCGAGAGCGATTATTTCGATCCCGCGAGTCCGCACGACAACCCGCGCTGGCTCTGCGTCGACGTGGCGTTCCAGCGCAAGCTGAAGCGCACGATCTCGCTCGAGGAACTGAAGGCGATGGATGGCCTCGGCGACTTCGCGCTGACGCGCCGCGGCAATCGCCTGTCGGTGCTGCCGGTGACCGACGCGCAGTGGCACAAGATTCTTTCCGTGGAGTAGAACGATGGGCATCGACAAAGAAGGCGAGAAGCGGCGGTCGGCCGAAGCGGCGATCGAGTTCATCGAGGACGGCATGGTCGTCGGCGTCGGCACCGGCTCGACGGTCGCCTATTTCATCGACGCGCTCGGACGCCACGCGACGCGCATCGAAGGCGCGGTGTCGAGCAGCGAACAAAGCACGGCGAAGCTGAAGGCGCTCGGCATCCCGGTGCTGGACCTGAACCACGCCGGCGATCTGGCGTTGTATGTCGACGGCGCCGACGAATGCGATCCGCACAACCGCCTGATCAAGGGCGGCGGCGCGGCGCTGACGCGCGAAAAGATCATCGCCGCGGCGTCGAAAAAATTCGTCTGCCTGATCGACGCTGCCAAGCAAGTCGACGTGCTCGGCAAGTTCCCGCTGCCGGTCGAGGTGATCCCGATGGCACGCAGCTATGTCGCACGGCAAATCGTCAAGCTCGGCGGCCAACCGGTGTGGCGCGACGGCGTCGTCACCGACAACGGCGGCTGGATCCTCGACGTGCACAACCTGACGATCACCGATCCGCTCAAGCTTGAAGCCGAGATCAACCAGATCGCCGGCGTGATCAGCAACGGGCTGTTCGCGAAGCGCGCGGCCGATGTGGTGATCGTGGGTGGCAGGAAGCGCTGAGCGGCGACCGAGTCGCGGGGCGGAGCCCGCTCCCACAAGCGCTGCAGCAACCCCGTGGGAGCGGGCTCCGCCCCGCGATTCATTCGATCTACCGCTGCTTCATCATCGCCGCCAGCCCGCCCTGCAGCGCGAAGGCGCTAAAGCCGACCTTGCCGAGGATGAACGCTGCCGCGGCGCTGCGCTCGCCGGTATTGCAATAGGCGACCACCGGCCGGGTGCGATCGAGTTCGTCGATGCGGTCGCGCAGGCTCAGCAGCGGGATGCTCAGCGCGCCCTTGATCGCGGCTTCATCGAACTCTTCCTGCGTGCGCACGTCGAGGACCTGCGCACCGGCCTTCGACAATTCCGAGGCCTTGGCCGGCGTCACCCAGTCGACGACGGGTGGCGTGAGGATCTCGGCGAAGTCCTTGGTCGACAGGCGCATCAGCTTGCCGTCGGTCTTCATCGACACGGTGGCATTGCGTACCGACCGGGTCAGCAACGCGTC
>DATMVT010000296.1:0-8975 GCA_035562895.1 Patescibacteria group bacterium
AGGTCACCATCAGCTTTTGTGGCCCGGCCGGCCTGCTGGAGAAAGTGCGCGCCGAAATGGCCCGGCACGGCATCCCGGCCTCGAAGCTTCACCATGAGCAGTTCGAGTTCCGCTGAATCGGCCGACCGGCGTTTGCTGCGCTCACGGTCCTTCGAAACCATGGCTGAAAATGTCGTCCGTCAGCGGGATTCCGGTCCCGGTGAGCGTCACGATGTCGGCCCCGGACGGCGCGTTGGACGGAACATCGACGACTGCGCTGCGCGCGCTGGTGGCACTGGGCGTCAGCGTGATCTGGAAGCTGCCGCGGGCATCCTGCACCCGCGTTTGCTTCGAGCAGGTGTCGTTGCTCAGGGTGAAGTCGCCGGCATCCGCACCGCGCAATACCAGCGCACCGAGCTCGCGCTCGTGCACATACGCTGCCTACGCCGCCGCGATCCATCCGTATCGCGACGGTAGATCCGCCGATCGGGTGATCGACACGATCGAAGCGCTGGTTGCCGGTCGCCTCGGGCAGCGTCGACGTCCATGGACCGACTGCCTGCGGGCGCTGCGGATTCGCGCCCATCTCGGCTACTGGGGCTCGGCGACCCGGGTACGGTCGCGTTCGCGGTCCATCATGCGGGCGTTTTGAGCTGCGACGCATCCGTTCCCGCCCGCTTGATGCAAGGATCGGCCAGCGAAGTCCCTGTCGAAACTGCAGGCAATTCTTCAAGCGTTGGTGGCGGAGCGTGCCTCGACACGCCTGAACCTTGTCGCCGTCCATTGCCGACGGCGACCCGGAAGACGAATAGATCAGAACGTGCCGCCACTTCCGTTCGCACGAATCGAATTGATCTCTTCCTGACTGCACCCCGATTCCAGGCTGAAGCCAGCCAGTGACAGCAACAGACACTCCTCGCTCACAGGCTGGATCTCCATCGACTCGGGCGGCGGATTGTCCTGATCGGATTTTTCGGCCATGGCCAAACCCGGGGCTGCCATCGCCAAGCAGAACCCAGCAATCAACGTCGTCTTCATGAATTCTTCTCCTCATTAGGTCCCTTCGGCCGGAAGGGTGCGGTCACAACGCACTTGGGCGTCGGATGAACAACTCGGATTGCCGAGGCGCTTCCGATCAGCGCCGAGGTCGACTATCCGTTTTGTTCAGGCAGCGGGGGCCGCAAAGGCTTGTATGGCGCGTGGCACCGGCAAAACCGTGCGAAAACCCGCGGTGACACGGGATTCCGGCCAACAAAAAACCGGCCTTGAGGGCCGGTTCTTGTCTGAGTGTTGGTGGAGAGGATGGGAATCGAACCCACGACCTCGTCATTGCGAACGACGCGCTCTACCAACTGAGCTACCCCCCCACACATCCGCTCGGGCTTGCCGGGCGGGCGCGCATCTTAGCCGCGGGACCGGGGTGATTCAACTGAGCGCCTGCGCAGCGATGGCGTCGAGTCGATCGTGGCGCCACTCCGGCAGGTCGGCAGGCCACGTGCCTCGGCGCAGTCGGGCTTCCTGCGCCTTGCGCGGGGCGAGCAGGGCGGGCTCGATCGCGAGTGACTCGGCTTCGGCCTCGATGCCGGCCTTGAGGCGTTCGAGTGCGACTTCTTCGTCGCGCGAGAACGGCTTCGGCGCAGGCAGGAAGGCGGCGTGGACCGGAGGATCTCGCAGCAGGTCGAGCAGATCGCCGGCCTTCGATCTCGGAAACGCACGCTGTGCTTGCAGCATGCGCTGCACCTCGGAGGCCTGCGTCGGCGGTTTCGCGGCAAGGTCGTGCGCGACCTGGTTGTCGATCACCCAGGGCTTCGGGCGATCGGTGTCGCGCGCCACCTGCTCGCGCCAGCGCAACACGGCATCGAGTCGACGTTGCGCATCGAGATCGAGCTTCCAGGCACTGCGGTAGTCGTGATGCAGGTTCGCTGATTCGCTTGTGGAGAACGCCGCCTGCAGGGTGCGGCGTCCTTCCTGCGCGATCCAGTCGCGACGGTTGAGCGCGTCCAGCTTGTCGAGCAACGCGTCGCCCAGCGCATCGAGATGCACGACATCGTCGGCGGCATAGGCGATCTGGTTGTCGCTGAGCGGACGACGCATCCAGTCCGAGCGTGTCTCGGTCTTCTCCAGTTCGACGCCAAGCACGAGCGCGACCAGCTTCTGGTAGCCGAGCCCGGTGCCGAGTCCGGCCAGCGCCGCGGCGAGCTGAGTGTCGAACAGCGCTGCGGGCGGGCGCGGCAGCAGCGGCGCCAGCGCGACCAGGTCTTCGCTCGGACTGTGCATCAGCCAGGTCTGTGCCGGCTGCGAAATCGCGTCGCCGAGATCGTGCAGGGCATCGAAAGCGAGCGGATCGATCAGGGCCGCGCCGTCCGGCAACATCGCCTGGAACAGCGCCAGCTTCGGCCAGTACGTGCGGATGCGTTCGAACTCGGTATCCAGCGCGAGACGTGGCAGCGCACGCAGCGAAGCGAGGGCATCGTTCAGCGCGGAGCGGTCGGCAACCCATCGGGCCATGTCAGAATCCGGAGCAACAAGGCGCGCGATCATCGCAGAGTGGCGCCCGCGGAGATACCCGAGGCATGTCGGAAAGGATGCAGAAACGCGAGTTCTACGGCGCCATTGCCGGCGTCGTCCTGCTCGTGTTCGCGATGGCTTGGCGCTGGCTGTTTCCGTGGATCGAGCGCATCGATTGGTCGCGCCCGGCGCCACCCGTGGCCGAGGTCGTGCCCGAGCGCGTGAAAGAACTGGCCGCGCAGGCCGAACAACCCGAACCCGACGTGGCGATCGTCGAGGAGCCGCCGCCGTTGCCTGGCAAACTCGATGCCGGGCAACGCCAGCAGGTCGAGACGTGGCTGGCGTCCGCCGCTGCAGCGGTCGAAGAGCGGCGCTGGATCTCGCCCGACGAAGACAATGCCCTGCACTGGTACGGAAAGGTGCTCGACCTCGACCCCGGAAACGGCGAGGCGCGCATCGGACGCAGTGCGGTGCTGGATGCGCAGTTCGCGCAGGCTGAACTTCTGCTCGATGAGGCCGACACCAAGTACGCCGAGGATCTGCTGGCCGCGCTCGACCGCCACGCGATCGAGGATCGCCGCGCACGCGCCGTCGCGTTGCGCATCACCCGGCTTGCCGCATTGCGGACGCATCTCGCCGACGCCGCACAACGCATCGCCACCGGCGCGATCTTCGAGCCTTCCGATGCCAGCGCGGTCGCCGCTTTCCGTCAGGCATTGGCGCTCGATCCGCGCAACCGGGCGGCCGCCAAGGGGCTGGCCGACATCGAGAACCAGGTGCTGGACGATGCCTTGCGGGCGGCTTCGGAACAGCGCTTCGCGGACGCCGACGCCATGCTGGTGAAGGCCTTGTCGATCGGTGCGGCCTCGTCGAAGCGTGCGGATTTCGAGCAAAAGATCGGCGAATTGAAAGCGCGTGCCGGCGACGACTTCCTTTTCCGTGCCGAGGCCGCGCTCGCTGCGGGTGACTTGGTGAACGTCGCGATTCTGCTGGAACAGGCGCGTGCGCTCGGCGTGGCGCCGGAACGTCTGGCTGTCGTCGAACAACGGCGCGCAAACGCCGCGTTGTACGCCAACTATCAACCAGGCGATCGCTTCAGCGACGCATTCAAGGATCGCAGCGGCGAAGGGCCGCAATTGGTGGTCATTCCGGTCGGCGAATTCCAGATGGGCTCGCCTGAAAACGAACCGGGACGCAATGCCGCCGAAGGTCCGCAACATGGCGTCCGCATCACGCGGCCGTTCGCGATGGCACGCAACGAAATCACCGTCGCCGAATTCCGCCGCTTCGTGCGCGAGGCGGCCTACCGCACGGATGCCGAGCGCCGCGGCGACTCCAGCACTTATGACGAGCGCACCGGTCGCATCGTCAAGCGCACCGACGTGACCTGGGACAACGATTTCCAGGGTGGGCGCGCGAAGAGTTCCGAGCCGGTCGTGCACGTGTCCTGGAACGACGCCGTCGCCTATGCACAATGGCTGTCCGATGTGACCGGGCAGCGTTACCGGTTGCCGAGCGAGTCCGAATTCGAATTCGCGCTGCGGGCCGGAAGCACCACGCGCTATTGGTGGGGCGACGATCGCCCGTCGCGGCCGGTCGGCAACCTCACCGGCGAGGGCGACCGTTCGCGCAGCAAGCGCACCTGGGCGAAGGCGTTCACCCAATACCGCGACGGCTTCTGGGGGCCGGCGCCGGTCGCGCGATTCGAAGCCAACGGTTTCGGCTTGTACGACATGGGCAGCAACGTGTCGGAGTGGGTCGAAGACTGCTGGCACCAGAACTTCCTGCGGGCGCCGGAAGACGGATCGTCGTGGGTCAATCGCGGTTGCACCAAGCGGGTGGTGCGCGGGGCATCCTGGGGCAGCGAACCCGACCAGGCGCGTTCGGCCTATCGTCTGGGGGTCTCCGCCGAGACCGGCAGCGCCCGCGTCGGATTCCGCGTCGCCCGCGATCTCTAGCCACTACAATCCGCCGATCCGCCATCGCGCGACAGGACTTCCATGGATCCACGATTTGCAATCAACGGCCAGCGCCGTCGCGGTGGAATGCGCTGGTGGGTGCTGGTGCTGTTCGCCGCATATCTCGGCTACTACTGGCTGGGCCATCGTCAGGAAGCGTCGTTCACCGGTCGCACGCAGATGGTCGACACGACCATGGACCAGGAGGTCGCGCTCGGCCTGCAGGGCTTCGAGCAGATCCTCGGCCAGTCCCGGGTGGTCACGACCGGCGACGCCGTCGACGATGTGCGCGAGATCGCGCGTCGCCTGATCGAGGCGGGGCCGAAGCTGGAGCAGCATCTGGCGAGCACGCGCGGCATCCGGGCATCGACGCCTTGGGAAGCGTTCGAATGGGACGTCGCGGTGATCGAATCGGACGAGGCGAATGCATTCTGCCTGCCCGGTGGCAAGATGGCCGTGTACACCGGCATCCTGCCGATCGCGCAGAACACCGACGCGCTGGCCGCGATCATGGGCCACGAGATCGCGCACGCCATCCTGCGCCACGGTGCGGAGCGGATGGCGCAGCAGAAGCTCGTCCAGATCGGCTCGGTCGCCGCGGGCATGTCGACCAGCGACATGGATCCGCGCCAGCGCCAGATGCTGATGGCCGCGATCGGCGTCGGCACGCAATACGGCTTGACGCTGCCGTTTTCGCGCAATCACGAGTCCGAAGCCGACTACGTCGGCCTGATGCTCGCCGCGGCCGCCTGCTTCAATCCGGCCGAAGCCGTCGGACTGTGGCAGCGCATGGGCGCGAACTCGTCCGGCAAAGCGCCTCCGGAATTCATGTCGACGCATCCGTCGTCGAACACGCGCATACAGCGCTTGCAGGGCTGGATGGACGAAGCCGACCAGGTCCGCGCGCAATTTTGCAGGAATCCATGATGAAGAACATCCAGGCCAAGGACGCGCTGCCGATCGTGCAGCTCAAGATCGAACGCAAGTCGAATCATCCCTGGATCTTCCAGAAGATGGTCGAGAAGCCGGACCCGAAACCGCGTCCCGGCACCATCGTCGAAATCTACGACCGCGAGGGCACGTTCTGCGGCCGCGGTTTCTACAACGGTCATTCGCGCATCACCCTGCGCGTGCTCAGCGAAGATCCCGACGAAGACATCGACGACGATTTCTTCCGGCGCAAGATCGCGCAGGCGATTTCGCTGCGTCGCGACGTGCTCAAGCTCGATGCCGTGAGCGACTCCTACCGCGTCGTGCATTCGGAAGGCGACGGCTTGTCGGGGCTGGTCGTCGATCGATTCGGTTCGTTGCTGGTGATCGAGTATTTCTCGGCAGGGATGTGGAAGCAACGCGACCTCGTGCGCCGCATCCTCGATGAACATTTCCCGGATTCGACGATGTACTGGTTCGCCGAGGAGCACGTCGCCAAGCAGGAGAGCTTCGACTGCAACGTGCCGAGCCCGCCGCCCCCGGTCACCATCACCGAACACGGGCTCAAGTTCCGCGTTGCCGCCGGTGGCCGCCACAAGACCGGCTTCTTCTGCGACCAGCGCGACAACCGCAAGCGCCTCGCCGATTTCACCCAGGGCGCGCGCGTGCTCGACCTGTGCTGCAACTCCGGCGGCTTCGCGGTGTACGCGAAAGCGCTGGGTGGCGCCGAAGAGGTCGTCGCGATCGATCTCGACGAGCAGATCATCGAGGTCGCGAAGCAGAACGCGCAGATGAACAAGGCCAAGGTGCGCTTCGTGCACGCCGACATCTTTTCCTGGCTGCGCGACGCCGCGCTCAATGGCGAGGTCTTCGATACCGTGATCCTCGATCCGGCCAAGATGACGCGCGACCGCGAGCAGATCATCCCGGCACTGAAGAAGTACCTCGACATGAACAAGCTGGCGATGGGTGTCGTCAAGCCGGGCGGCATCTTCGTCACCTGTTCCTGCACCGGACTGGTCAGCGAAGAGCAGTTCCTCGACATGATCCGCCGCGCCGCGTTCTACGCGAATCGCACCGTGCAGATTCTCGAAGTGCGCGGTGCCGGACCCGATCATCCGTGGATGGCGCACGCGCAGGATTCGCGCTACCTCAAGGCCGTGTTCTGCCGGGTCTTCTGAGCGACTGGATGCGCGCATGACCGAGATCGTCCTCACCACGTTGAATGCGCGCTATGCGCACGCGTCGCTCGGATTGCGCTACTTGCGCGCGAACCTCGGCGCCTTGCGCGAACGCTCGTGCATCCGCGAGTTCGTGATCGGCCAGAAGAGCGAAGAAATCGTCGAGAAGATCCTGGCCGAGCAGCCACGCATCGTCGGCCTGGGCGTCTACATCTGGAACGTCGAGGAGGCGACGCGGCTGGTCGCGATGCTGAAGGCGGTCGCACCGGACGTGATCATCGTGCTCGGCGGTCCCGAAGTCAGCCACGAGACGAACGCGAGCCGCATTTGCGGGTATGCCGATTACGTCGTCACCGGCTGGGGCGATGTGACCTTTGCCAGCCTGTGCGCGCAACTGCTGGCGGGTGATCCGCCGGCCGCGAAGATCCTTCCGGGCGTGCAGCCGCCGCTCGACCGGATCGTGATGCCCTACGGCGAATACGATGACGAGGACGTGTCGCGCCGGCACATCTATGTCGAAGCTTCGCGCGGCTGTCCGTTCAAGTGCGAGTTCTGCCTGTCCGCGCTCGACAAGACCGCCTGGCCGTTCCCGCTCGATGCCTTTCTGACGCAGATCGAGGCACTGTGGCAACGCGGCGTGCGGCAGTTCAAGTTCGTCGACCGCACGTTCAATCTCAAGGTCGATACCTCGCTCGCGATCCTCGACTTCTTTCTCGCGAAACTCGATGCGAACGCGGCCGATCCGCCCTTCGTGCACTTCGAGCTGATCCCGGACCACCTGCCCGAGAAGCTCAAGGTCGGCATCGCGAAGTTTCCGCCCGGCACGCTGCAGTTCGAGATCGGCATCCAGACCTTCGATGCGGCGACGCAGGCGCGCATCTCGCGGCGCCAGAAGAACGATGTCGCCGAAGCGAACATCCGCTGGTTGCATGAGCACTCGCAGGCACACCTGCATGTCGACCTGATCGCCGGGCTGCCGGGCGAGGACATCGACACCTTCGCCGCCGGCTTCGATCGCCTGGTGCGCATGGGGCCGCACGAGATCCAGTTCGGCATCCTAAAGCGACTGCGCGGCGCGCCGATCGCGCGGCACACGATCGAACACGGTCTGCGCTTCAATCCGGAGCCGCCTTACAACATCCTCGCCACCGACGTGATCGATTTCGCGACCATGCAGCGCCTGTCGCGGTTCTCGCGGTATTGGGACATCGTCGCGAACTCCGGGCGCTATCCGCGCACGACGCCGTTGCTGCTCGGCGATTCACCGTTCGCGAATTTCCTGATGCTGTCCGACTGGCTGTATGCGAAGACGAGACAGACGCACGCCCTGGCGCACGAGCGCCTGGTGCATCTGCTGCACGAGCATCTCGTCGACGTCCGTGTGCTGGATCGGGGCGAGGTCGACGCGGCCGTGCTCGCCGACTATCGCGATGCCGGCGGCCGCACCCGCCTGGCCTTCGAGGCGCCGGATTCCGTGTTGCCGTCACCGCGGCCGCGCAAGGTCGCGGGCGCCACTCCGGCGCGACAGGCGCGGCATCTTGAACACCCGCACTGAAGCTGAAAAGTCAGTGAAGTGCAGAAAATTACAGAGTCCGCTTTATTTGTTCGATCGAATTGATCGGAGGAAGTTGGCTTGCCTCACCGCAGCGTCGTAGACCACAGGAGGGAAACTTGCTCGCCAAATGTCGTGCATTGAGATCCCGGGGCGACATGCGCCGATTCGATCACAAACAAGCCAAGCTTCCGCAGAGTTTGGTCCGCAGGCTTTGCTCAGCTCACATGCAATCATCTCAATGGCAAGTCGGCGCACCACATTGGGCTCGATTCCGTCTGGAAGTTTGGTCGAGTCCGCCAAACCAAAGTCCAGTTTGACACGAGCGCTTTCATCAAGGAATCGACCCGCTGCAGCGATCGCTGATGGTGACTCACTTTCAAAGAGGATTCTCATTGCCTCTTCCACGCCCGACCTGGGGTCGATTGCAGTGGTTTCGTGAAGAATGGTCGCTTTGACCACATCCGATTCCGAGTGTTTCTCCATTTCAGCTATCAGCGGTTCAAGTGGTTCGGACTCCACGTCGCAGAATTTTTCGAAGAATTCGATTTGCGTGCGCCGTGACGGTGTCAGTTCCTTGGACTGAAGCTGTTGAACTCGTTCAGACATCGCAATTGATCCACACACGGAGGCGAGCCGAACGCGTTCATTGATTGCATCAGTATCGTCGGGGGAGCGAAGTTCGGCTTCGGCGATCGCTTCGGAATAGCTCGTGGCACCCGCCAAGATCGATGAGGAATCGTCACGGAGAAGGGCTGTCGATGCAGCGGAAGTATTTGCAGATTGAGGTCGATGACGAAGAGGATTACTGGCGTGTTCGTCATCTGGATTGCCTGCCGAAACAAGGTCTGCACCGCGTGCAACTTT
>DATMVT010000297.1:0-5547 GCA_035562895.1 Patescibacteria group bacterium
GATTGGTGGAGATGGGGGGAATTGAACCCCCGTCCGAAAGTGCTACGTCCCAAGTCCTACATGCTTAGCGTCTCTTTGATCTCGCACCAGGCACGCCGAGACGCGCGCTCAACCTGGAGCCAGCTCGTTGATTTTCGTCGCTGCAACCCGAGCACAGGCAGCGCTTATCCCGCAAGCATGACTCGACCTTTGAAAGCACGGGCACTTTCGCGGTCGAGGCTTAGGCCTTAAGCGGCCAGAGCGTAGTTGTCGTCGTTGGCAACTAGAGTTTGCAGCTGGATTAACGAGGAAAGCCACCCCCTCGGCATGCACTCAGTGATTTCACGCCTCCCGTCGAAGCCGATCATCCCCGTGTGTTTACGACGGATCCAGTATGGAGGCCGCCGCTGGGCAATTCAATGGCGGCCGTTGCCGGCGGTTCACCGATCAGGCGTCGCGATTCTTCGCGCGCATGGTGCGCTGCTTCTCGATCTGCCACTCGCGATCTTTCTCGGCGGCGCGCTTGTCGTGTTCCTTCTTGCCCTGGGCGAGGCCGATCTCGAGCTTGGCGTTGTTGTTCTTCCAGTACAGCGCGGTCGGGATCAGGGTGTAGCCCTTGCGTTCGACCTGACCGACCAGGCGGTCGATCTCGGCGCGATGCATCAGCAGCTTGCGCGTGCGCCGCTCTTCGGGAACGACGTGCGTCGAGGCCGCGGACAGCGGAATGATCTGCGCGCCGAACAGGAAGATCTCGCCGTTCTTGATGATCGCGTAGCCGTCGGTGATGTTGGCGCGGCCGGCGCGCAGCGACTTCACTTCCCAGCCCTGAAGCATGATGCCGGCCTCGATGCGCTCGTCGAAGCGGTACTCGTGCTTGGCGCGCTTGTTCAGCGCGATGGTTCCACCGCGACTGTCGTCCTTGTCTTTTTTCTTGTTCATGGCTTCAGTGTAGCGGGGCAGGTGCACCGGTTAGAATGCGCGCCTTGCCGGAAAGGGGGATGAGTGAGCCGGATCGATCGCAGCAGCCTGATCGCGCGACCCAGTGCGGTGGTGTTCGACCTCGTCAACGAAGTGGCGGCGTATCCCGGCGCATTCAACTGGTGCCGCGGCGCCGTCGTGCTCGAGCGCGATGCGCAGTCGATGCTCGCGAAGCTCGATGTCACCTACGCCGGCTTCCAATCCTCGTTCACCACCCGCAACCGTTTCGTGCGGCCCGAACGCATCGAACTGGAACTGGTCGAGGGACCGTTCAGCGCGTTGCGCGGCGCCTGGGCCTTCACGGCGCTCGGCGACCATGGATGCCGCGTGCACTTGCACCTCGATTTTGAAATGGCCGGGCGATTCGTCGGAACGGCGCTGGCGATGGGCTTTCAGGGACTGGCAGACCGCATGGTCGACGACTTCGCGCGTGCCGCACGGGCCACGCCGGAGACGAACGATGCGCATTGAAGTCGTGCAGGCGCTGCCCGTGGCGCAATCGTGCATCACGTTGGAACTCGCGGAAGGCGCGACCGTCGCCGAGGCGATCGCCGCGTCGGGCCTGTCCGTGGAAGGTCTCGACGACGAACACGTCGGCATCTGGAATCGTCGCGTTACGCTGGCGACCGTGCTGCGTGAAGCGGATCGCGTCGAGCTCTACCGGCCGCTGGTTGCCGATCCGAAACTTGCGCGGCGCGTGCGTGCCGAACGCAATCCGGTCGGCGTGCAGGCGAAACGGCGGATCAGCCGTTCTTGACCTTGCGATTGTCTTCGGGAATGTTGCGCTGCAGTTCCTGGCTCTCTTCCAGCAACTCGTCGCCGGACTTCGGCAGCCAGTCGCCTTCGATCTTGCTGAGCGTGCCGTCTTTGAAATGCAGCGTCAGCGACTTGGTCTCGGCTGCCTTGCGGCGATGACTGTTGCTGGTCACGTATTCCCAGCGCTCCTGGTTGAACGGCGAGGCGACCTGCGGCGTGCCCATCACCAGTTCGACCTGGCGCATGGTCATGCCCGGCTTCAGTTGGTCGACCATCTTCTGGTCGATCAAGTTGCCTTGGCGCATGTCCATCTTGTAGATCAGGGCGCAGCCGTTGAGTAGGGTCAGCGCGAGCAGCAGGGCGATTCGGAACATCGTGGACTCACCGGGAAAACGAAGCGCGGATGATACACTGCCGGCCTGAATCGCAACCGTTCCGGAGCCCACCCCGCATGGAAACGCAGGATCTGCGCAAGGCCGGCCTGAAAGTCACGCTGCCGCGCGTGCGCATCCTCGAAATCCTCGAGGACAAGCAGGGCATGCACATGACGGCCGAAGACGTCTACAAGGAACTGCTCAAGCACAACGACGACATCGGTCTGGCCACCGTGTATCGCGTGCTCACCCAGTTCGAGGCAGCCGGCATCGTCTCCAAGCACAACTTCGAGGGCGGTCAGGCGGTGTTCGAACTCGATCGTGGCGAACACCACGACCACATGGTCTGCATCGAGACCGGCAAGGTCATCGAGTTCGTCGACGCCGAGATCGAGAAGCGCCAGCACGAGATCGCTGCGCGGCATGGTTATGACCTGGAAGAGCACAGCCTCGTGCTCTATGTCCGCCCGAAGCGGAAGAAATAAGCCATCGATGCGGCGTGGCTTCGGGAAACGCCGCCGAATCCAACGGGAAAAGTCATGAAGAAGCTGCTGATCGCCGGCGCGGTGCTGGTTGCCGCGGGTGTCGGGTACTACCTGCTGAAGCCGGGTGCGCCGGGTTCGAGTCTGTCGTCGTCGGCCAGCGTCGGGCCGCTCGACCACGTGCCGGCCGACACCGCCTTCGTGTTCGCGAACGTCGAACCGATGCCGAAGGCCGTGACCAAGGCCTGGATGGAACAGTTCGCGCAGGTCTCCGGCGTCTACGCGATGCAGACCCGATTGCTCGAACAGGAACTGGCCAAGGAAGACCCCGAAGGCAAGGGCGTGAAGTGGGCGCGTGCACTCGCGATCGAAGCCAAGGACCGCACGCCGGAGCAGTTGATGACCGAACTCGGTCTCGACCTGCAGATGCGTTACGCGATCTACGAGGTCGCAGCGCGACCGGTGATGCGCTTCGAATTGGCCGATCCGGCCAAGACCCGGGCCTTCGTTGCGCGCGTCGAGAAAAATGCGGGCGACGCCTTGCCGACCGCGAAGATCGACGACCTCGACTACTGGCACTTCACCGATGCCGAAGGCGAAGCCCGCATCGTCGTCGCCATCGACGGCTCGCAACTCGTGCTCGCGCTGCTCACGCGCATGAACGATGACGCCGCGCTGCGCGATGCGCTGGGCCTGAATCGTCCGAAGCAGTCGCTGGCCGCGTCGGGCAAGCTGATCCAGCTGAACAAGGAATTCGGCTATACGCCGTATTCCAGCGGCTATGTCGATACGCGCAAAGTCATCGCGCTGTTCGACGATGCGAAGCCGGCCCCCGACGCGCCCGATGCGGCCGCGCTCAAGGCGAGTTGCGAGCAGGATTACGATGCCATCGCCAAGGCGATGCCGCGTCTCGTGTTCGGCTACACCCGACTCGAGCCCAAGCTCATGGAGGCGACGATGTTGCTGGAATTGCGCGACGACATCGCCAAGGATCTGCAGCCGTTGCCGGCGCCATTGCCGGGTGCGAATGCGGCGGCGGGCAGTGCGTTGAATTTCGGCTTCGCGATGAACCTCGAAGCGCTCGCGAATTTCGCGAACAAGCAGGCTGACGCGATCATCGCTGCGCCTTACGCCTGCCCGGCGCTGGCCGACCTGAACGACGGCGCGAAGCAGGCCAAGGAGCAGTTCGCGAATCCGAGTCTGTACATGGCGGCGAGTGCCTTCAACGCCGTGCACGTGATCGCGAGCAAGTTCTCGATGCCGCAGCCCGGTGCGGAGGGCACGCCGGCCGAGCCGGAGTTCGCCGGAAAACTGCTGATCGGCTCGAAGAGTCCGGCCGGCCTGGTCGGCATGCTGGGCGGTTTCGTGCCGCAGGTGGCGGCATTGAATCTGCAGCCGAACGGTGAACTCAAGGAAGTGCCCGCGGATCCGTCGATGCCGGTCAAGGGCCCGATGCACGCGCTCATGACCGACGCCGCGATCGGCGTCAGCGTCGGCGACGGCGAGTCGGCGACCTTGAAGGATGCGCTCGCGGTCGATCCCGGCAACAAGACCTTGCTCGCGATCGGCTATGGCGGCGAATTCTTCAAGACCATCTTCGCGCAGGCCGCGGCCGATGCCGCCCAGTCCGACGATCCCGCTGCCGCCGAGTTGCAGAAGACCATGGCCGAGTTGCAGAAGGTCTATGCCGAGTCGATCGAGCACATCGACCTGGAAATCAAGGTCGGCGACCGCGGCATCGAGTTCGTGCAGGAAGCGCGGATGAAATGAGCCGGGCACGCGCCCCGGCCGAGACCAGCGTCAACGCGCCGCCGCGATCATTTCCTTTGCGGCGGAGCGGGTGGCGCTGGTGATTTCGACGCCACCGAGCATGCGCGCGATCTCGTCGACGCGCGCCTTCGCCTCGAGCGATTCGATGCGCGTGCGCGTCTGGCCTTCGACGACCGACTTGCGCACCGCGAGATGCTGGTGACCTTGGGCCGCGACCTGGGCCAGATGCGTCACGCACAGCACCTGGCGCGTCGAGCCGAGTTCGCGCAGCTTGCGTCCGACCACTTCGGCGGTGGCGCCGCCGATGCCGGCATCGACCTCGTCGAACACCATCACCGGGACGTCGTCGGAGCCGATGGCGGCGACTTCGATCGCCAGACTGATTCGCGCCAATTCACCGCCTGACGCGATCTTGCGCAGCGGCCGTCCCGGTTGTCCCGGGTTAGGACTGACGACGAATTCGATCGCGTCGCGACCGGACGACGGAAACGTGTCTTCGTCCGCGACATCGATCTGGATCTCGAACGCGCCGGCAATCGCCAGTTCGCGCAGCAGGCCGGTGACGCGCGCGGCCAGCGTGGTGGCGGCGAAACGTCGTGACTCCGACAGCGCCTTCGCGGCACGCCCGAAGTCGGTGACGGCGAGTGCGCGTTCCTGACGCAAGGCCTCGATTTTCTGGCCGGCATTCTGCAAGCGGTCGATCTCGTCGGCGAGTTCGTCGAGGCGGATGCCGAGCTCCTCGGCCGGAACGCGATGCTTGCGCGACAGTTCGTGCAGTTTCGCGAGTTGGGCATCGAGTTCGCCGTAACGATCCGGATCGAGATCCTGGGCCGAACGGTAGCGCTCCAGTTCGTTGATCGCCTCGACCAGCTGGATGCCGGCCGATTCCAGCAGTTCGGCCACGGGCGCCAACGCGGCATCGAGCTGCGCGAGCTTGCGGGCATCGGTGGCGCAGTGCGCGAGCATCGACGTCGCCGATCGTTCGTCATCGCTGTCCAGCGCGTCGATCAGCTGCTGGCTGCCCTGCAACAGGGTCGCGGCATGCGCGAGCCGGCGGTGATCGTCGACGAGTCGTGCATACGTTTCCCCGGTCAACGCGTGCCGGGTCAGTTCCTGATGCTGGAAGCGCAGGTAGTCGAGGCGGTCGGGATCGCCTTTTTCGGCCCCGGCGAGCTCGTCGATGCGGCGATCAATGTCGGCGATGCGTC
>DATMVT010000298.1:0-4410 GCA_035562895.1 Patescibacteria group bacterium
GCGCTTGCCGACCTGCTGCCGAAACGCTTCGCCGAACGCCTATGCGAGGTCTGGTTCGAGTCGCGCCCGATCAAGCAGTTCAACGATCCCGAACTGCGCGCCATCGCCGCGCAACTGCAGGACTGGCCGCTGGTCGCCAGCGGCACCGAAGGCTATCGCACCGCCGAAGTCACGCTCGGCGGCGTCGACACCGACGAACTCTCATCGACCACGATGCAATCCAGACACGTGCCCGGCCTCTACTTCATCGGCGAAGTCGTCGACGTCACCGGCTGGCTCGGCGGCTACAACTTCCAATGGGCCTGGGCCTCGGGACATGCGGCGGGGATGGCGGTGTGAGCATTGGCATTCGAGTAGAGTCGGAACGACAACTTCGCGATGCGCATGTCCTCGTGGAAAAACACCTGGAGGAAATTCGAGATGCCTGGACTCACCACTTCGGCAGTTGAAGTGACGCATATCTCCAAGAACGGACTCTGGCTGCTGCTGGACGACGAGGAGTTGCTGTTGACGTATGACCAATTCCCGTGGTTTCGCAACGCTACCGTCGATCAAATTTCGCATGTCGAGCGCCCGACCCAGAATCACCTGTACTGGTCTGAGTTGGACGTTGACATCGCCGTCGAATCCATCCGCAAGCCGTCGGCGTTCCCGTTGTTCGCGAAAGGCGCAGGCTGACGATTCAAGTCGATATTTCGTCGGCGAAGTCGTCGACGTCACCGGCTGGCTCGGCGGTGACCTGCTCACTGTTCTTCGGACTTATAGAAGGTTGAGAATTCATCCACTGACCATTCGATCCGCTGTTGACTTCTCCAGAGCCTGACCGACTTCAGTCGTCCGAATTCTCTTTCGTCGATGATTGCTCTTTCGATGACCCAGGCCGCGGGTTCGGGTGTTCGCCGAGGGTGATTTGTTGGGTGAGGGGTTTGCCGTCTCGAATGAGTTCGAGCGTGATGCTGGTGCCTGGGGCTTTGCTGGAGACGTAGGTGGTGAGTTTGTTCGGCGTCGCGACGGCGTGGCCGTCGATCGAGACGACGAGGTCGCCGCGCCGCAGTCCAGCCTTGTGCGCCGGCGTGCCGGGGTTGACCTTGTCGACGCGCAGTCCGCCCGTGCCTTCGACACCCGATGCCTGCGCCGCGTTCGCCTTCTGGCTCGCCGGCACGAATCCGAGATAACCCCGACGCACCCGGCCCGCATCGCGCAGCTGCGGCAGGACGTCGCGCACGATGTTGGCCGGCACCGCGAAGCCGATGTTCTCGGCACCGAAGTTCACGGCCGTGGTCACGCCCACCGCGCGCCCCTGCATGTCCACCATCGGACCGCCGGAGTTTCCGAAGTTGATCGCCGCGTCGGTCTGGATGAAGTTCTCCAAGACCGCATTGTCCGAGACGCCGATCTCGCGTCCCTTCGCCGAAATGACGCCGGTGGTCACGGTCTTGTCCAATTGCAGCGGATTGCCGATGACCATCACCCAGTCGCCCACGCGACTCGCGTCGCTGTCGGCGAGTTCGAGGTAAGGCAGGTCGCGGCCGGCGTCGATCTGCAGCAGGGCGATGTCGGTCATCGGGTCGGTGCCGCGAACGCGTGCCACATAGGTGCGCCCATCGCGCGTCACCCGGATGTCCTGCGCGCCCTCGATGACGTGCACATTGGTCACCACCAGACCGTCGCGGGACACCAGAAAGCCGGTGCCGCCGATGTCCGTGCGCTGCTCGCCGCCGGGCGCCGAATCGTCGAAGAAGAATGCGAAGGGATCGGGTTCGGCCTCCTTCTTGCGCGCATCGCCCGCCGTCGAATCGGCTGCGGCGTCCGCGCGTTCGATCGTGGCCGCGTGGATGGACACGACCGCGGGCGACACCGCATCCACCAGGTCCGCCCAACTCGGTGGCGGCCGGAAGCGATCCGGCACCCGCACCGGCTGCGCGCTCGCCGTCATTGCGATAGAACCGAACAACAAGGCCGGCACGATACGCCGGAAGAGTTCACGCGCGGCACCACGGAGCGTTGTCATGGGGCCGAAATTAACACGGCCATTGCCGTGTGCGCCGCTTGTCGCGAGGCCGACGACTGCTGCCTGAGGCGTCCGGACTTGATCGCGAATGCTTGGCTCACTCACCCAGGCTGACACTCGTGTTTCTGGCCATGGCGCATCCTCGTCGTTTACCAAAGATTGGTATTCCGGGTGCGGACTGTCAAGACGGAGCCGTCCAATCCCGCGACGTGGCGGCCGGGCATTCGGGAGTGACGTTCGGCGGCGGTAGCGCACCGATCCCGCCGCTACACTCCGCCGATTCTTCGCGCAGGGAACGATCATGTCGGCAGTGCTGCAGACCGCGCCACGGACGGACGAGGCGATCGTCTCGATCCGGGGCCTGACCAAGACATATGCGAACGGGTTTTCGGCGCTGAAAGGCATCGACCTAGACATCCGGCGCGGCGAGATCTTCGCCTTGCTCGGGCCGAACGGGGCGGGCAAGACCACGTTGATCAGCATCATCTGCGGCATCGTCAACGCGTCCAGCGGCAGAGTCATCGCCGACGGCTTCGACAATGTGTCGGACTTCCGCAAAGCGCGCGCCCGCATCGGCCTGGTGCCGCAGGAACTGCACACCGACGCCTTCGAAACCGTCTGGGCCACCTGCAACTTCAGTCGCGGCCTGTTTGGCTTCAAGCCGAATCCGGCGCACATCGAACAGGTGCTGCGCGACCTCAGCCTGTGGGACAGGCGCAACGACCGCATCATGACGCTCTCGGGCGGCATGAAGCGGCGCGTGCTGATCGCCAAGGCGCTGTCGCACGAGCCGAGTATCCTGTTCCTCGACGAGCCCACGGCCGGCGTCGACGTCGAACTGCGTCACGACATGTGGAACGTCGTGCGCCGGCTGCGCGAGCGCGGCACCACCATCATCCTGACCACGCACTACATCGAGGAAGCCGAGGAAATGGCCGACCGTGTCGGCGTGATCCTGAAAGGCGAGATCATCCTCGTCGAGGACAAGACCACGCTGATGAAGAAGCTCGGCAAGCGCGAACTCGCCTTGCACCTCAACGAACCGCTGGCCGCGATCCCGGCCGCGCTCGCCGACCTCAATCTCGATCTGCAGGAGCAGGGCAGCGTGCTCGTCTATCGCTTCGACGCGGGTGGCGAAGCCACCGGCATCTCGCGCCTGCTGAACCGCCTCGGCGGCGAGGGCATCGGCTTCCACGATCTGAAAACCAGCGAAACCTCGCTCGAAGAAATCTTCGTCAGCCTGGTCAAGGAGCGCGCATGAACTGGCTGGCCATCGCCGCGATCTACAAGTTCGAAATGTCGCGCTGGTTCCGCACCATTGGGCAAAGCGTGGCCTCGCCGGTGATTTCGACCTCGCTCTACTTCATCGTGTTCGGCGCAGCGATCGGTGCGCGCATGGGCGCGATCGACGGCGTCACCTACGGCGCCTTCATCATCCCCGGCCTGATGATGCTGTCGATCTTGAACGAGAGCATCGGCAATGCCTCGTTTGGCATCTATTTCCCGAAGTGGTCGGGCACGATCTTCGAAATCCTGTCGGCGCCGGTGTCTTGGGGCGAGATGCTGCTCGGTTACGTCGGTGCGGCGACGACGAAATCGGTGCTGCTCGGTGCGCTGATCCTGGTCACCGCGCGCGTGTTCGTGCCTTACGAGATCGCGCATCCGTTCTGGATGCTGTGTTTCCTGCTGCTGACCGCGGCCAGCTTCTCGCTGTTCGGCTTCCTGATCGGCATCTGGGCCGATTCCTGGGAAAAGCTGCAGACGGTGCCGCTGCTCGTGATCACGCCGCTCACCTTCCTCGGCGGTGCGTTCTATTCGATCGACATGCTGCCCTCGCCGTGGCGCGAACTCACCTTCTTCAACCCGGTCGTCTACCTGATCTCCGGCTTCCGCTGGAGTTTCTACGGCGTCTCCGACGTGCCCGTCGGTTACAGCGCCGCCGCGATCGCCGGCTTCCTCGTCACCTGCGTGCTGATCGCGCGCTGGATGATCCTGAGCGGGTATCGGTTGAAGCGCTGAGTTCGGAATCGGTCGATTCCGGGTGGCGTCGCCACTGGTGCTAGGATTTCATCGCGTTTGTGGGAGCAGGTTTCCATGCAAAAGACGTACTTCGTGCACGCACTTTGGGATGATGAAGCACAGGTGTGGGTCGCGAGCAGTGACGATGTGCCGGGGCTGGCCACCGAGGCTGCGACCAGCGAGGTGCTTGTTGAAAAGCTCAAGCTTCTGATCCCCGAACTGCTGGAAGCCAACGGGATCGATTTCGCGAGCCCGGTCGCGTTCGAATTGCTCACGCGACGGTTCGAGTTCGCCGCCTGATGGAAGGTTTTTCAGCCGAATTGAAGCGATTGTTGCTCGCTGCCGGCTGTCACTTCGTGCGTCCCGGCAAAGGCGATCAC
>DATMVT010000299.1:0-2686 GCA_035562895.1 Patescibacteria group bacterium
CGCGGTTGTTCCGAGGCACCGGCGTCGGCCGTGACGGCACCGTCGACGGCATGATCATTTCCCATGAGTGGGGCCACTACATCAGCAATCGCCTGGTCGGCAATGCCTCCGGCTTGTCGAACCAGAAGGGTCGCGCGATGGGCGAGGGCTGGGCGGACTTCCATTCGCTGCTGTCGGTGGTCAAGGCGGAAGATGGTCCCGGCGGCCCGACGTCCGATTTCAGCGACAACTACGTGCAGGGCAGCTACGCCAGCGGAGATTCCTACTTCGGCATTCGCCGCTATCCGTATTCGACCCAGCTGTCGGTCAGTCCGCTGACCTTCCGCTACACCGTCAACGGTGTCGCGCTGCCGACGACGCCGCCGCCGGCGTTCGGCGCGACTGGCGCCGACAACTCGCAGGTCCACAACACCGGCACGATCTGGGCCGCGATGCTGTGGGAATGCTATGCCGGCATCCTCAACGACACCCTGGGCGGCATGCCGCGCCTGACCTTCGCCGACGCCCGCGAACGCATGAAGGAATACATCGTCGGCGGCTACAAGCTGACGCCGTCGGCACCGACCATGGTTGAAGCGCGTGACGCGATCCTGGCCACGATCGCCGCCAACGACATCGACGACTTCGAGATCTGCGCCGCCGGTTTCGCCAAGCGCGGTCTCGGCATTCTCGCGGTCGATGCGCCGCGCGATTCGACCACCAACGCGGGCGCGGTCGAAGACTTCACCGCGGGCGGCGACCTCGCGACCACGGCGCTGTCGGGTGACGACGATGCCAGTTGCGACAACGACGGCTACCTCGACCTCGACGAAACCGGCAGCCTCAGCATCGACGTGCGCAACATCGGCTGGGTGTCGCTGGCGGGCGGCACGGTCTCGGTGACTGCCAACCACGTCGGCGTGGCATTCCCGAGCGGCAATACGGCCCCGCTGGCCGCGAGTTCGCCTTACGAGTCGCAGAACATCAGCGTGCCGATTCGCCTCGACTCGATCCCGGCCAGCCGCGTCGTGCAGTTCACGGCGACGCCGACCGAAAACACGATCATCAATCCGCCCGGCACGGCGCGCAACGTCAACGTTCGGGTGGCGACCTTCGAGGCGGCCAACTCATCGGCGACGGAGAGCTTCGACGCCAACACCTATCCGTGGACGACGGCGCTGGCCAATGGTGCCAGCCCCGGCTTCGCCTGGTATCGCTCCGACCTCGATGCCAATGGCAATCGCGTTGCCATCGGTCCGGACAGCGGCGCGACGGGATCGACGTCGTTGGTGTCCAATTCGATCTCGGTCGGCACGGCGCCCTTCACCATCGCGCTGACGCATCGTTACCAGTTCGAAGGCGGCACCCCGGCCGATCCGACCCATTGGGACGGCGGGCAAATCGAAATCAGCAACGACAACGGTGCGACCTGGAGCTTGATCGGCGGTTCGATCTACGACGGCACGATCAACGGCGATTCCGGCAACCCGATGCAAGGCCAACAGGCATTCGTCGGAACCAGCACCGGCTATCCGGCGACGATGCTCGACACCATCAGCCTCGGAACGACCTACGCCAACCAGGCGGTTCGTCTGCGCTTCACGGTCGGCACCGACTCCGCTGCCGGTGCGCCGGGCTGGGAACTGCACTCGGTCGCCTTGACCGGCGCGGGCACGCCGTTCGCTGCACTGTTGCCGCAGGACTATTCCTGCTCGCCGACCGGCGACGTGATGTTCGCGAACGGATTCGACTGATCGGATCCATGCGCGATCGCCCGGCGGCCCCAAGCCGCCGGGCTAGCCGGGCCGATGCGAGGACAGCACGTCCGGCATCTGCAATCCGCGATGGATGACCAAGGCGCGGAACGCGAAGATGAAGGTCAACGCGGCCGGGCTGGCCCACGCGGCGCCCGGCCACAACGCGCGCAGGGCGATGTAGAGCGCACCGCCGAGCAGGATCGGCGTGGCGTAGATCTCGCGCGACATCAGCAGGGTCGGGCGTCCGGCCAGCACATCGCGGGCGATGCCGCCGCCGATGCTGGTCCAGACACCGAGCATGACCGCCAGTGGCGCGGCATGGCCGAGGCCGAGCACCTTTTCCGTCGCGGCGATCGCGAACAGGGCGGCGCCGAAGCCGTCGAGATACAACAGCAGCGTCTGCGTGCGTTCGAACGGCCGCACGAGGAAGAAGGTCAGCAGCGATGACACGGCCGCGACCCAGACGTAGTTGAAGTCGCCGATCCAGAACACCGGTACGTCGAGGATCAGATCACGCACGGTGCCGCCGCCCAGTGCCGTGACGATGCCGAGCACGAGCGCGCCGAACACGTCGATGCCGTCGCGACGCAGGGCGAGCACGCCGGTGATCGCGAACACGGCCGTGCCGATCATGCCGAAGAGGTAGAGCAACATGGGTTGTCCTTGTCGTGCCGTTTTGGTGCCGGCGTGTCGCCGTCATGCCGTCCATGCCTAGCTTCGCGAATCCACGCGTCGATCGCCAGCGCGCGACGTCACCAGGCAGCGCGGCAATCCCGCGACTTCACGTGACGCGCCGGACGCTGCTGCGCCATAGTGCCGCCCATGCGCATCCTGCTGACGAACTTCCACGAGACCGATGGCGGCGGTCACACGACCTATGTGCTGTCGCTGGCCGGCGGCCTCGCGACGCGTCACGAGGTGACGGTGGCCGCGCCGCCCGGCAGTCGGCT
>DATMVT010000300.1:0-8171 GCA_035562895.1 Patescibacteria group bacterium
CGGCTTCGGGGCGAGCCAGCGGCCGAGCTTGCGTTCGATTCGGCTGGCATCCGGCTGCAGGAAGAACAATGCGAGGTTGGTGCGCCCGCGGCGCACGGCGCTCGGGGCGAGTTTCTGCACGGCATAGACGGCGCTCGCGAAGACCGCGAGGCCGATAAGGGTCCACTGCATCGTGTCGTAGTTCATGTCAGCGCCTTCGCGACCTGGTACGTGAGCAACGACGCCAGGTAGGCCAGCCCGAACAAATAGCCTGCGGCGATGCCGACGTTCTTCCAGCTGTTGGTTTCGCGGCGGATCACGGCCAGCGTGCTGATGCACATCGGTGCGTAGATGAACCAGACGAGCAGCGACAGTGCGGTCGCGAATTCCCAGGAGCCGGCGATGATCGGCGTCAGTGCCTGCGTGGCCGCGGCCTCGTCGGTGGCCGACAGTGCATACACCGTGGCCAGCGAGGACACCGCCACTTCGCGTGCCGCCAGGCCCGGAATCAGCGCGATGCAGATCTGCCAGTTGAAGCCGATCGGCGCGAATAGAGGCTCCAGGAAATGACCGATGCGGCCGGCGAAGCTGTAATCGATGGCCGGGCCGACCGCATCGACCGGCGCGGCCGGGAACGACAGCAGGAACCACAGCAGGATCGTCAGCGCCAGGATGATGCCGCCGACGCGCTTGAGGAAAATCACCGCACGCTCGTACAGGCCGAGCAGCAGATCGCGCAGATGCGGCACGCGATACGCCGGCAGTTCCAGCAGCAGTGCATGTTCGCGCTTGTCGCGGCGAAACTTCTTCATCACGAAGGCGACCAGCAAGGCACTCACCACGCCAGCCACGTACAGCCCGAACAGCACCAGGCCCTGCAGTTCGAACAGGCCGCCGACCTTGCGTTGCGGGATGAAGGCACCGATCAGCAGCGCGTACACCGGCAAGCGCGCCGAGCAGGTCATCAGCGGCGCCACCAGGATCGTCGCGATGCGATCGCGCGGGTCCTGGATCGAACGGGTCGCCATGATGCCGGGAATGGCGCAGGCGAAGCTCGACAGCAACGGAATGAAGGAGCGCCCTGACAAGCCCGCCGCCGACATCATGCGATCGAGCAGGAAGGCCGCACGCGGGAGATAGCCGGATTCTTCGAGCGCGAGGATGAAGGCGAACAGGATCAGGATTTGCGGCAGGAAGATCACGACCCCGCCCAATCCCGCGATCACGCCATCGGCGATCAGGCTGACGAGCGGACCGGCCGGCAGCGTCGCCGTCACCCACTCCGCCAACCCGGTCGTGCCGGCGTCGATCAGGTCCATCACCGGCGTGGCCCACGCATACACCGCCTGGAAGATCAGGAACATGACCGTCGCCAGCAACACCAGGCCGAACACCGGATGCAGCACGACGCGATCCAGCGCGTCCTCGATCGCCACGCTTTGCACCGGAAGCTGCACGGCCGCGCGCATCAGCCGTCGCGTTTCGGCATGCAGGTCGAGTTCGGGCAAGACCGCAGGCGCCACCGGCGGCGGCGCGTCGATGGCCGCGCGCAAGCGATCGACGCCATGACGCTTCACCGCAATCGTCTCGATCACCGGAATGCCGAGTTCGGCCTGCAACTTCGCGACATCGACGCGAATGCCGCGACGTGCCGCGGCATCCATCATGTTCAGCGCCAACACCATCGGCTGGCCGAGCTGGCGCACTTCGAGCACGAAGCGCAGGTGCAGGCGCAGATTGGTGGCATCGGCGACGCAGATCAGCAGATCCGGTTTCGGTTCGTCGGGATGATGGCCCTTGCAGACATCGCGCGTGATCTGTTCGTCCGGGCTGTTGGCGTCGAAACTGTAGGTGCCGGGCAGATCAAGCACGCGAATGCCGCGACCGGAAGCGGTCGTGAATCGCCCCTCCTTGCGTTCGACGGTGACACCGGCATAGTTCGCGACCTTCTGGCGACTGCCGGTGAGCTGGTTGAACAAGGCCGTCTTGCCGCAATTCGGATTGCCGACCAGGGCGATCTGGCTGGCGATGGCGACACGCGCCGCGTTCATGGTGTCTGCGCCTGCAAATGGACGCGCGCCGCTTCGGCGCGACGCAAGGCGAATCGGGCATCGCCGATGCGCACCAGCATGGGCTCCGCGCCCACGGGACCCAATGCAAGGACGCTGACCGCCTCGCCCGCGACGAAGCCGAGATCGCGCAACCGACGCGCGATCATGTCGCTGGGTCCGATCGGTTCGACGCCCACCACGATGCCACCGCCGCCACGCGGCAATTCCGACAGTTTCACGAACGGGTCCGTCCGATACAAATGAGAATGGTTCGCATTATACGCACAACCAACGGCGAAGTGATGACCTGAATCAGTTCGTCGCGATCCGGCGGCGGTGTGCGCGCCGCTATCATCCGCGCCCCTGCCCGAGCGGAACCGCCATGACTTCGTCCGTACGCATCGATCGCCGTGGTGCGGTCGCCGATCTCGTGATCGACCGTGCCCAGATCCACAATGCCTTCGACGACGCCTTGATCGGCGCACTCACGGCAGCGCTGCAACAGCTCGATGCCGACGACGGCGTGCGCGCCGTGGTCCTGACCGGGGCCGGCCACACCTTTTCCGCCGGCGCCGACCTGAACTGGATGCGGCGCATGGCGCAAGCGTCGGCCGACGCGAACCGCGACGACGCGCTCAAGCTCGCCGAACTGATGCGCACGCTGAATTTCCTCGGCAAGCCCACGATCGCGCGCGTCAACGGCTCGGCCTATGGCGGCGGCGTCGGCCTGATCGCCTGCTGCGACCACGCCATCGGCGTGCCCGAGGCCAAGTTCTCGTTGTCGGAAGTGAAACTCGGCCTGGTGCCGGCGGTGATCTCGCCGTACGTCGTCGGCGCCATCGGACTGCGCCACGCGCGCCGCTTGTTCGTCAGCGGCGAAGTCTTCGATGCCGACTATGCGCTGCGCGCCGGCCTGATCCACGACCTCGTGCCCGCGAGCGAGCTCGATGCCGCGGTCGAGCGCGCCCTGCACTTCCTCGGCAAGGGCGGACCGGTCGCGCAACGCGAAGCCAAGCAACTCGCGTTGCGCCAGGCCGGCATGACGCCCGAATCGCAACGCGAACGCGACCGCGAAAACGCCGATCTGATCGCCCGACTGCGCGTCTCCGCCGAAGGTCAGGAAGGCCTCACCGCCTTCCTCGACAAACGCCCGCCGCGTTGGGTCGCTTGAGCCCTACAATCGCAGCCCCCGCAAGGAGCGCCTCGTGTTCCGCAAAGTCCTGATCGCCAACCGCGGCGAAATCGCCTGTCGCGTGATCCGCAGCTGTCGCCGACTCGGCGTCGCCACGGTCGCCGTCTATTCCGACGCCGACGCGAACGCGCAGCACGTGATCCAGGCCGACGAGGCCGTGCACATCGGCGGTTCGCGCCCGGCCGACAGTTACCTGCGCGGCGACGTCATCCTCGATGCAGCCAAGCGCACCGGCGCCGAAGCCATCCATCCCGGCTACGGATTCCTGTCGGAGAACGCCGATTTCGCCGATGCGGTGGAAGCCGCCGGTCTCGTCTTCATCGGTCCGAACGCGGCCTCGATGCGCAAGATGGGTTCGAAGGCCGGCGCCAAGAACCTGATGCAGGACCATGGCGTGCCGGTGGTGCCGGGCTATACCGGCGAAGACCAGGACGCCGCGCTGCTGCAGCGTGAAGCCGATCGCATCGGTTACCCGCTGATGATCAAGGCCGCGCACGGCGGCGGCGGCAAGGGCATGCGCATTGTGCGTGCATCCGGCGAATTCGCCGCGAACCTCGAGAGCTGCCAGCGCGAGGCCAAGAACGCCTTCGGGCGCGACCGCGTGCTGCTCGAACGCTATGTCGAAACCCCGCGGCACATCGAGACTCAGATCTTCGGCGATGCCCACGGCGAGGTCATCCACCTCAACGAACGCGAGTGCTCGGCGCAACGCCGCTACCAGAAGGTCATCGAGGAATCGCCCTCGCCGTTCCTGACGCCGGCGCTGCGCGCGCAGATGGGTGCGGCCGCGGTCGCCGCAGGCAAGGCCATCGACTACCGCAATGCCGGTACCGTCGAGTTCATCGTCGGTCCGCGCGGCGATTTCTACTTCATGGAAATCAACACCCGCCTGCAGGTCGAGCATCCGGTCACCGAACGCGTGACCGGGCTCGACCTGGTCGAGTGGCAACTGCGTGTTGCCGCCGGCGATCCCCTGCCCTTGCGTCAGGAACAGATCACGACACGCGGCCATGCCATCGAAGTGCGTCTGTACGCGGAAGATCCGGAACAGGGCTTCCTGCCGGGATCGGGCCGCATCACGCGACTCGCGCTGCCGCAACCTGACGCGCACGTGCGCATCGACGGTGGCGTGATCGAGGGCGACACCGTGTCGATCTTCTACGACCCGATGATTGCCAAGATGATCGTTCACGACATCGATCGCCCGGCCGCGTTGCGCCGCCTCGCCGAAGCCCTGGCGCACTGCGACGTGCTCGGCCCGAAGTCGAACATCGATTTCCTCGAACAGCTGATCCGCCATCCGGCAGTCGTGAACGCGACTATCGACACCGGCTACCTCGATCGTCATCTCGACGAGGTGCTGGCGACGCCGACCGAATTGCCGGAGGCCGCGATCATCGCGGTCGCCTGTGCCGAGCTTCTGGCCGAAGAAGCCGCGGCGATCGACAACGCCCGCACCAGCGCCGATCCGCACAGCCCGTGGGCGCGTGCCGACGCCTGGCGCCTCGGTCACGTCGGCAAGCGCGTGGTGCGCTTCGAATGGCGCGGCCAACGCTTCGAACTGGCCGCGCACGGTGCGAACGGACGTTATGCGCTCGATGTCGCCGGCCGTCATGTCGAGGTCGAACGTGCGCTGCACGAGGGCGACTGGCTGGGCGCACGCATGGGTGAATGCGCGCTGCGCGTGCGTGTGCGGCGTTCGGGAGACGACTGGCTGGTCTTCGTCGATGGCCGTCGTTACCGCCTGCATCCGAGCAGCCCGTTCGCGTTCGAGGCCGGCGCGACGCATGGCGCCGACGCCATCAAGTCGCCGATGCCGGGCCGCATCATCGCGGTCAAGGTCGCGCTCGATGCTACGGTCGAGGCGAACCAGGAACTCGTCATCATGGAAGCCATGAAGATGGAGATCACGCTGCGCGCGCCGCATGCCGGCAAGGTCGTCGATCTGCGCGCGAATCCTGGTGATTTCGTCGAAGCCGATGTCCTGCTCGCCAAGGTGGAGGCTGCATGAAACCCGCGCTGGTCAAACCCGTTCTGATCGCACTCTGCGCGGTGTTCGCGTTGTCCGGTTGCGAAGTACTGCGCGTCGAATCCCTCCCGACCGGTGAAATCATTGCCTGCGACAAGGATTTCGTGGGCTGGTGGCGTGTCGAGTCCGAATCGGTCGAGGCCGACGACGACACCTTGCACCTGCATCTCGACAACGACTGCACGCATTGGACGTTCGTCGAGAACGACGCCGATGGGCAGCGCAAGCAGGAAGACCTGTCGACGCAAATGCGCTTCGATTTCCGCCGCGTCGGTGATGCGAGGTATTTGGCTGCGTCCGACGTTCCGGACAATCCGGACGACAAGCACGATGTCGGCGAGGGTTTTGCCCTGCTCCGCTACGTCGTGCGCGCCGATCGCATCGACCTGTTCGAGGGTGACCCTCGCCGCGAGGCGCACCGCGTCGCCGAGGGACTGATCCGTGGCACGGTCGAATCGGGTTCCCATGCGCGATGCGGCGAGAACGGCAATTGCAGCGTCAACACCACGATCACCGGCGACGGCGATGCCATTGCGGATTGGCTCAAGCGCTTCGATCCGATCGATCGCTCCTTCATGGAACTGCGTCGCGTCGATGCCAGGACGACGACCGAGCTCGACGAGCTCTTGAAATCTCCGCCCGCCGACGGCAAACCCAGACCCCATGAGTGAGCGCATGAGTCCGCCTGTGAGCCATGACACCGTCCGCATCGTCGAAGTCGGGCCGCGCGACGGCCTGCAGAACGAAAAGACCATCGTCTCGGCCGCGACCAAGATCGCGCTGATCGACCGTCTCTCGACCGCGGGACACCGCAGCATCGAAGCCACCAGTTTCGTCAGCCCGAAGTGGATACCGCAGCTGGCCGATGCCGCCGAAGTCTATGCCGGCATCCAGAAGCACGAAGGCGTCGACTACCCGGTGCTGGTGCCGAACCTGCAGGGTTACGAACGCGCGCTCGCGGTCGGCGTGCGCGAAGTTGCGGTATTCACGGCGGCCTCGGAAGCGTTCAATCGCAAGAACATCAACGCCGGCATCGACGAATCGATCGAACGCTTCGTGCCGATCCTCGAACGTGCGCACAACGACGGCGTCAAGGTGCGTGGCTACGTCTCGACCGTGCTCGGCTGCCCGTATCAGGGTGACGTCGACCTGCGCGACGTGGTGCGCGTCGCCAAACGCATCCACGAACTCGGCTGCTACGAAGTCTCGCTCGGCGACACCATCGGCATCGGCACGCCGGCCAGGGCACGCGCGATGTTGCGCGCCGTCGCCGACGAGGTGCCGATGGGCGCGCTCGCCGTGCACTTCCACGACACCCGCGGCCAGGCGCTGGCCAACGTGTTCGCCTGCGTCGAAGCCGGCGTGCGCGTCGTCGATGCCTCGGTCGCCGGCCTCGGCGGCTGTCCGTACGCGAACGGCGCGACCGGCAACGTCGCCAGCGAAGACGTGGTCTACCTGCTGCACGGCATGGGTTTCGCCACCGGCATCGACCTCGATGCCCTCGTCGCCACCGGCCAATGGATCAGCGCCGAACTCGGCCGCGACAACGGATCCAAACTCGGGCGCGCACTGGCGCCGTCCGCCCGCGCATGAGCCCGGCGCTCCTGTCACGCGCCCACGCGGCCTTCGTGGGCGGGCAGTACGTCGCGGCGTTGCGCGATGCCGACGCGCTGCTGGCCGCAGATCCGCGCAATGTGCAAGCGCTGTCGATCAAGGCCAATGCGGCGATGCGGCTCGATGATGCCGACGCCTTGCTCGACGCGCTGAGCCGCTTGCACGCGATGCGTCCCGACGATGCGGCCATTCGCCGCAACCTCGCGACGACGCTGAACCGGCGTGGCAATCGCGCGCTCGATCAGCTGCGACTGCGCGAAGCCGAAGCCGAATGGCGGGCAGCGCTCGCGCTCCAGCCCGACCATCGCGAGGCGCGTTTCAATCTGGCCGGTTTGCTGCGACGAGCCGGAGATGGCGCCACGGCACTGCCGATGTACGAGGCGCTCGATCGCGAGTCCCCCGAGCCCGCCGTCAGCATCGGCATCGCCGATTGTCTGGCCATGGCCGGCCGCGATGCCGAGGCGGCCGAGCGGCTGCGCTCGACCCGCATTCCCGACGACCTGCGCTTGTCGGCCATCGGGATCGCGACGCGCTGTGGCGCCATCGACATCGCCCTGGCGCAGCTCGATGGCATCGCGCCTTACGCGGATCGGATCGGCGCCATTCTCGCGACGCAACACGTCACGTTGATGCATCGACGCAGCGCCGATGCGCTGGTCGCCGCCTGCGTCGATCCGCAGGAACTCGGCGAGCGCTCACCGGAACTGCAAATCGCGATCACCCAGGCGATGGCCTTGCCGGACACCTTGTCGAGCATCGATGAAATCGACGAGCTGCGCGATCGCTTCGACCGCGGCCTGCAACGGTTGGTCGAGACCTTCGACGAGGCGCGCTTGCGACGCTGCGAGCCGCGCATCGCGCAAGTGGTCTGGAGCAACTTCATGCTCGCCTACCATGGGCGCGACGACCGTGACCTGCAATGCCGCTTCGGCGACTGGCTGCATCGTGCGACGTCGGTGCTGGGTCGCGATCTGGCGCCGATGGCCGAGCAACGCCGGCCTGGACGGACCCGGGTCGGTCTGGTCTCGGGCAACTGGTACTACTGCACCGTCGGCTCCTATTTCGGCAACTGGATCGACGTGCTGGCGCGCATGGACATCGACCTGCACCTGGTGCAATTCGGTCCGCGCGAGGATGGTCAAACCCGCGAGTTCGCGGCACGGGCGCCGCACTTCCATCTGCTTGGACCGGACGTCGATTCCTTCATCGCGCAGACTCGCGCGCTCGACCTCGATCTGGTGATTTACCCGGAGCTGGGCATGGACCAGCGCCTGTTCGCCGCCGCAGCGACCGGACTCGGGCGTCG
>DATMVT010000301.1:0-2548 GCA_035562895.1 Patescibacteria group bacterium
CGTGGTTCATCGTGCGATCGCACCCGCGATGTGGCGGGTGTGTGGCGGGATCGTATGCGACATCGGGTTCTTCCAACGGAGGGCATGGTGCGATCACCATGGCGCCCTGATCCAAACCGGAGATTCGCCATGCCCCCGTTACGGAATCCTTCGCTCACTCGTCTTGCGTCCGGGCTGATCGGCAGTGCGATGCTGTCGATCGGTCTCGCGGCCCAGGACCTGCCGGTATCCGTGTTGTCGTCGCCAAACATCGATCTCACCGAGCCCGGAAATGTGCGCCAGATCGTCAAGCAGGGTGACGGGCAATGGATGCTGGTCGGCGACTTCCGACGCATGGATGCGGTCGCGCGCACCGGCATCGCGCGCTTGCAGGCGGATGGAACCGTCGACCCGTCGTTCGTGAACCTCACCAGCATCGATGCCAGCGTGGTCCAGCAGGTGCAGCCGCTGCCGGATGGCCGTTACCGGGTTCTCTCGATCAACCGCGTGCAGACGCTGCTGCCCGGGGGTGGCGAGGATCCCGCGTTCACTTCCTTGCTGATGAACCCGACGTTCGCGCGCTCGATGGCCGAGGTGGACGACGGCTTCATCGTCGTCGGCAGCTTCACCCAGGTACTGACGACGCCTGCGACGGCCGTCGCGCGCATCGCGAAATTCAATGGCAATGGCACCTTGGCCTCGGGCTTCACGTTTGGAATCACGGGTGGCGGACTGGTGGTGCGCGCGGCCGGACCCAGCGACGTCGTGATCGGCGGAAGTTTCACGGCGGCGGGCGGTCAGGCGCGGACGTCATTGGCACGTCTGTCGACCGTGGGCGCCGGAACGCTGGTCGCCGACTGGAATCCCGTGCTCGCGCGCTCCGGCGCGTCGCCGCTGGTCGAGGACATCGTCGTTGTCGGCAATGCCGTCTATGTGTCGGGCCGCTTCGATTCGGTCGATGGCATTGCGCGTTCGCGATTGGTGAAGCTGTCGCTGACGGACGGGTCGGTCGACACCAGCTGGAACGTCAGCGTCGGCGGTACTCAGACGACGGCACTGCGGCTCGCGGTCCAGGGCGACCATCTGCTGATTGGATCAGGCCAGACGCAGTCGTTCGCGAATCCGCCGGCTGCGGCGATCAATCGTCTGGTCGCGCGCGTGTCGCTGGCGACGGGCGCGATCGACGCCGCGTTCAACCCGATCTACGGCGGCGCAGGCACGCCCTCGTTCAATGCCGCCGAGGGCGATGCGCCGCCGCGCGTGCTGATCGGCGGCAATTTCGACCAGGTCGGGGCGGTGTCCCGCTTCGGCACCGCGCAACTCGACGCGGCGGGCCAGCCCGATCCGCTCAGTGGCCACGCCGAGGCGATCGAACCGGGCGCGGTGTCCCGAGTTGCATTCGATGCCGTGAACCGACGCACCTATCTGACCGGCAGCTTCCTGCGTGCCGGCAGCGCCGCCCGACGATTCGTGCTGCGACTGCTGCCGTCGGGCCTGGTCGACAGCGTCTGGCGCGCGCAGACCGACGATCGGGTCAATCCGGCGTTGGCGGTCGCGCCGGGGCAGGGCGTGTTCGTCGCGGCGAACGCCGGCGTGTTCCGCCTCGACGAGGTGGAAGGCAACCGCATCCCCGGATGGACCAACAGCTTCGTCGCCAACGAATTGGTGGCCTGCGGTGGTGCGGTCCACGCGCTGAGTTTCAGTCAGTTGGTGCGATTGCCGCTGTCGGGCAACGGCAGCGCCGACCCCGGATTCTCCGCGGTCATCGGCAGTTCGCCCGGCGGCTTGGCCTGCGATGCACTTGGAAACAGCGTGCTGCTGACGATGTTCGTCGCTCAGCCGGGCGGCGGATCGCAGGCGCGGTTGGTGCGGCTCGATGCCCTCACCGGCGCCGTGATCAGCACGTTCGATCCATTGCTGGAAACGAATTCCAGCGTCGTTGGCGCCCAGGGCATCGCGATCGACGGCGATGGCGTCTGGGTCGCCGGCAACTTCACGCGCGTCAACGGCGTTTCCCGCGCTTCGCCGGTGCGGCTGTTGCTGGCCGATGGCGAGATCGATCCGGCGGTGGCGCCGACTTTCGGGACCGCGTTCAACAACGGGCTCGGCTTCAATCGCGGATTCTTTTATGGGCTGCTGTTCACGTCGGGCGGCAGTGCGGAAGTCCGGCGCGTGCCCGCGGCCGGCGGCGAGTTCGATGCAGCCTGGCGCCTGGCGGTCAATGGCGCGGTGAACAGCGTCGCCTTCGACGGCGTGCGCCTGATCCTGGGGGGCGACTTCGACCGGCTCGGTTCCGGTCCGGCGATCCGACAGGGCGTCGCCGCCGTCCTCGAGGCCGAGCGCATCTTCGCGGACGATTACGAATAGGAACCCGGACGCGGCTTGTGCAGAGCGCGCTCCCGCCGCTGCGGATCGGACCACGCTGCGGCATAGTGCCGCCCATGCGCATCCTGCTGACGAACTTCCACGAGACCGATGGCGGCGGTCACACGACCTATGTGCTGTCGCTGGCCGGCGGCCTCGCGACGCGTCACGAGGTGACGGTGGCCGCGCCGCCCGGCAGTCGGCT
>DATMVT010000302.1:0-5430 GCA_035562895.1 Patescibacteria group bacterium
CAGCTTGCGCATGTCAGTGATACTCGGATTCGGCGCCGTTCGCCGCGTCGGCAGCGCTTCGCGCCTCGCTTTCGGTGTCATGCCAGACCTTGTCCATGACGTCCATCAGGGCTTCGAACAGGACCTTTTCAAACGTGTTCATGACGCTCTCCTCTGGTGTTGTAGGCAACCATAACACCAGCAAACATGATGGCCATGGGCCTGAAGTCATGTGTGCAGTTCTGTTGCCTCTTGTTCAGATGCAGCGGCGACGGAAAAGGTTTCCGGCCATCGGTCATGGGTGACGAACGTTGGGTCCGGAAACGGTCATGCCTGACGCGGGCAAACCTCGGGCAGTGCGTCGCCGATCGGGCTTTGGCGGCGACTGGGTCACTCACTCGGCAGGTGCTTGGTTACGATCCGGCTTCACCACGAATCCGCGAGCCTGCCATGCACCACCAGATCGAGACCGCCACGCGCCTGACCGAAGTCCGCTACGAGATCCGCGGCGAACTGGCCCGGCGCGCGCTGGAACTGGAACAGCAAGGTCGGCAGATCGTGAAGCTCAACATCGGCAATCCCGGCCTGTTCGGCTTCGATACGCCGGCCCATCTGCGCGAAGCGATCCGCGACAACTTGCCGAAGTCCGATCCGTATTGCCACCAGCAAGGCCTGGCCGCGGCGCGCGAAGCGATCGCGATGCGCGAGATCGCACGCGGCGCGCCGAACGCATCACCGGATGGCGTTTTCGTCGGCAACGGCGTGTCCGAACTCATCGACCTCGCCCTGCGCGGCCTGCTCAACCCGGGCGACGAAGTGCTGGTGCCCTCGCCCGACTATCCGCTGTGGACCGCCGCGGTGATCCTCAACGGCGGCCAGGCCGTGCACTACCCCTGCCACCCGTCCAAGGGCTTCGTGCCGGACATCGCCGACATCGAAGCGCGCATCACGCCGCGCACGCGCGCGATCGTCGTGATCAACCCGAACAATCCGACCGGTGCCGTGTATCCGCGCGCGCTGCTCGAACAGATCGCGGAACTGGCGGCGCGACATCGCATCGTCGTGATGGCGGACGAGATCTACGACGAGATCCTGTACGACGGCGCCGAGTTCGTGCCGATGGCGACCGTCGCCACCGAGACCGTGTGCCTGACCTTTTCCGGATTGTCCAAGGTGCATCGCGCCTGTGGCTGGCGCGTCGGCTGGATGAGCCTGTCGGGTTACCTGAAGCGCGCGCAGGACTATCGCCACGCCCTCGACCTGCTGGCCGCGTTGCGCCTGTGCAGCAACGTGACGGCGCAATGGACGATCCAGCCGGCGCTGTTCGGGCCGAACACGATCGATGCCCTGACCGCTCCCGGCGGTCGCCTGCACGAGACTCGCCGCGCCGTCGTCGAAGCGAGCGCGCGCAGCCGCTTCCTGAACCTGGTGCAGCCGAGCGGCGCGCTGTACGCGTTTCCGGGCATCGACACGACCCTGCTGCCCGGCTTCGACGACCACCGCTTCGCGCTCGAACTGCTCGAATCCGAGGACGTGCTGCTGGTGCCCGGCAGCAGCTTCAACGTGCCCTATCGCACCCATTTCCGTCTGACCCTGCTGCCACAGGCCGACCTGGTCGACGACGTCTTCGCCCGCATCGAACGCGCGCTCGAAGGCGCGTCGCGCGCCGCGCACCTGCAGCAGGCGGTGGCGTGAAGCAGACCACCTACCTTGCTCTCGGCGACTCGTACACGGTCGGCGAGGGCGTGCCGGCATCGGGGCGTTGGCCGGTGCAATTGGCCACCCGGTTGGGTTGGGCGGCACCCACGATCGTCGCGCAGACCGGCTGGACCACGGACGAATTGTCTTTGGCGATCGATGCGGCCGCGCTCGCGCCGGGTTACGACCGCGTCTCGCTGCTGATCGGCGTCAACAACCAGTATCGCGGACGCACCGTGGCGAACTACGCCGCCGAGTTCCGCGTGTTGCTCGATCGCGCGATCGCGCTCGCCGGCGGCGATGAGCGACGCGTCTTCGTGGTCTCGATCCCGGACTGGGGCGTGACGACGTTCGCGGCGCGCGACGGTCGCGGCCGCGAGGGCATCGGTCGTGCGATCGACGCCTTCAACGCCGCCGCGCGGGCGGTGTGCGGATCACGGGGCGTTGACTTCATCGACATCACGCCGACCTCGCGCGAACGCGGTGGCGACATCGACCAGCTCGCGTCCGACCGCCTGCATCCGTCGGCAGCGATGCATGCACGCTGGGTCGATGACATCGCGCACACGCTGTCGGTCGCCGCGCCCGGCTAGACTGGCGCGATGAACGCCACCTCCGAGCCCCTGAATCCCGTGCGCGCGCGCCTCGGCGCCGTGCTCGAAACCGTGTTGAACCTGGCGACACGCATCGACCCCGACCTGCAGGGCGATCTCGCCACGCTCGAAGGGCGCTCGATCGCGTTGACCTGGTCGGCGCCGCAGTGGTCGCTGCGCCTGTCGGTCGAGAACGGCGCACTCAAGGTCGGTCCGGACCGCGGCGCGTCCGACCTGTCGCTGGCGACCACGCTGTCCGGTCTGATCGGCATGCTGCGCCCGGCAGCCAAGGGCAGTTTGCCGGTCGGTCGCGTGAACATTTCCGGCGACGCCGAACTGCTGCGTCGCATCGAGCAGATCGCCAAGCGCTTCGCCCCGGACTGGGACGCCGCGTTCGCGCGCCATCTCGGGCCCGTGCTCGGGCCGCAGATCGGTCGCGCGCTCGCCGATGGCCTGCGCGCTGCGCGCAGCAGTGCCGCATCGCTCGCCGAGACCGCGTCGGAATACCTGCGTGAAGAGGCCCGCGATGTCGCCACACGCGAGGAATTGGCGGCATTCGCGGACGACGTCGACGACCTGCGCGATGGCGTCGATCGCCTCGAAGTGCGCCTGAATCGCGCCGCCAAGGCACGCCCATGAGCCGCGCCGCGTTTCGTCTGATCGGCATCGGCACCACGCTGGCCCGCTATCGCCTCGACGAACTGCTCGACCTGCTGCCGGGATTGCGCGCGCTGCGCTGGCTGCGCGGCTTCTTGCCGGCGCCGCGCGGCGACATCGCGTCGTTGTCGCGCGGCGCGCGCCTGCGCCTGGCGCTGCAGGAGCTCGGGCCGCTGTTCGTGAAATTCGGGCAGATCCTGTCGACCCGACGCGACCTGTTGCCGGCCGACATCGCCGAGGAACTCACCCTGCTGCAGGATCGCGTGGCGCCGTTCCCGGGCAGCGAGGCGCAGAAGGTGATCGAGGCCGAACTCGGCCAGCCCATTGCCGCATTGTTTCGGCGCTTCGATCTGGAACCGCTCGCTTCCGCCTCGATCGCGCAGGTGCACGCCGCCGAGTTGCCGGACGGCAGCGAAGTCGTGATCAAGGTGTTGCGCCCCGGCATCGAACAACGCATCGATGCCGACCTCGCGTTGTTGACCGCGATGGCCAGGCTGTTCGAGCGCCATGCCTCGGCGCGTGCCGACAAGTTGCAGCCGCGCGAGATCGTCGCCGAAATCGAACGTACGCTGCGCGGCGAAGTCGACCTGCAACGCGAGGGCGCGAATGCGAGTCTGCTGCGACGCAATTTCGAGAACTCGCCGGACCTGTACGTGCCGCGCGTGCATTGGGACTGGTCGAAGCAACGCGTGCTCACGCTGGAGCGCGTGCGCGGCATTCCGTCGGACAATCTCGCCGAGATCGACAAGGCCGGCATCGATCGCGTCAAGCTCGCCGAAAAGGGCGTGCGCCTGTTCTACACCCAGGTGTTCCGTGACAACTTCTTCCACGCCGATGCGCATCCCGGCAACATCTGGGTCGATGCCGACCGCAAGGACGAACCACGCTTCATCGCGCTCGACTTCGGCATCATGGGGGCGCTGCCCGACAACGATCTGCGCCACCTGGCCGAGAACTTCCGCGCCATGTTCGAGCGCGACTATCGCCGCGTCGCCGAACTGCACATCGAGGCCGGATGGATGCCGGCGCACGTGCGCATCGACGAACTCGAAGCCGCGGTGCGTTCGATCTGCGAGCCGTACTTCACGCGCCCGCTGGCCGAGATCTCGATCGGCGAAGTCGTGGTCAAGCTGTTCAAGCTCGCGCATCGCTACGAGCTGACGATCCAGCCGCAGTTGCTGCTGTTGCAGAAGACGCTGCTGAACGTGGAAGGCGTCGGACGCCTGCTGCATCCGAAGCTCGACATCTGGGCGGTGGCGCAGCCGGTGCTCGCCGACTTGATGGGCAAGCGCTACGGACTGAACGAATTGCGCGATCGCTTCCGCGACCGCCTGCCCGAGATCCTGGAACAGGCGCCGGAATTGCCGCGCCTGCTGCACACCTGGTTGCGCCAGGCGGCAAACGGCGAAGCGCGATCGCACATCCGCTCGGAAGACCTCCGTCGTCTCGCCGACGTCTCCGAGCGCGGCCAGCGGCGCGTGGTCTGGGCGGTGATCGGTGCCGCCTTGCTGATCGCCGCGACCCTGCTGTACGCACTGGAAGCCGGCGGTACGCGCTGGCTCGGGCAGCCGGCCGGACTGTGGATCGCGCTGGTCGGCGGCGTCATGGCCTTCGTCGCCGCCTTGCGCAACCGATGACGACGATGTCGCTGCGGGATCTCGATGCGGCGCTGGATCAGGCCGCCGCGCTGCGTGCGTCCTGGCAGCTCGATGCCGCCGAAGATGCCTATCGCGCGCTGCTGCGCCACGACGAACTGCGACCGCGCCTGTTGACCGAGATCGCGATCACACTGGCGCATCAGGGCCGCGGTGAAGACGCCCTCGCCGCGATCGAGGAGGCCGAGGCGCTGGCCCCGGCCGATGCCACCATCGCGCAGAATCGCCTGATCCTCGAGAAGCTGCGCGAGCCCGAGGACCCGGCCCGTTTCCTGGCGCTGCATCGCGGGTTCGGCGAGCGCTTCGTTCCGACCCGCGCCGAACTGTTCAGGCAGGTGCCGCGACGCACGACGGGGCCGCTGCGCATCGCCTATCTCGGCGTCGACGCGCATACCGCGCTGGCGCGCTTCGTGCCGATGCTGGCGACGCATCACGATCGCGCGCGCTTCCATGCCGCGTTCTTCTACGGCGCCAGCGACGCGGCGTCGATCGGCGAGGCGCAGCGACGCTATCCGCAGGTCGCGCATGTCTCGGTGCGCGACATCGCGCCGCGCGACCTCGCCATCGCGCTCGCACGCGCGGGCGTCGACATCGCCGTCGATCTCGTCGGCCATGGTCATGGCTGCGTGCTCGACGCGCTCGCCTATCGACCGGCGCCGCTGCAAGCGACCTGGCTCGACTACGTCGCGACCACCGGCGTCGCCGCGATCGACGCCCGCGTCTGCGACCGCTGGACCGATCCCCCCGGCGCCAGTGCCTGGTGCAGCGAGCAGCCGTTGCGGCTGGACATTCCGCAGTGGTGCGCACACGCGCCGCGACGTCCGATCCGGCATCGGGCGGATCACGGC
>DATMVT010000303.1:0-18212 GCA_035562895.1 Patescibacteria group bacterium
GGACTGAGGACCAGCGAGCGCGCGATCGCGGCGCGCTGCATCTGCCCGCCGTACAATTCCGTCGGACGATGGTCCATGCGGTCGGTCAGGCCGACGCGCGCGAGCAAGGCACGCGCATGCGCATCGACATCGGGCTTCGGTTCGCGCGTGAAGCGCAGCGGCAGCAGCACGTTCTCGAGCACGGTCAATCGCGGCAGCAGGTGAAAACTCTGGAAGATGAAGCCGATCTTGCGGTTGCGCACGGTGCTGATGGCCTCATCGTCGAGACGCGAGACTTCCTGGCCGTCGAGCACGTAGGAGCCGGTATCGGGCTTGTCGAGACAGCCGAGCACGTTCAGCAGGGTCGACTTGCCCGATCCGGACGGACCGGTGATCGCGACGAATTCGCCGGCATCGACGTGCAGCGACACGCCGTCGAGCGCGCGTACCTGCGCACCATGCATGGCGTAGGTTCGGGTGATGGTGTCGACCTCGATCATCGGACTTCCCTGTTGCGGATCCGCAAAGACCATTGGGGCGCGCAAAGGTTCCGCAAGGGCCCGGGGCGCGAAACCGCCATAGGTCATGCGACGGGATCGGGCGTTCGCGCATCGGGATGCGCGTTCAATCGATCGTCGGCAACACCGACACCACCTCTTTCACCGTGGTCTTGCCATTCGCGATCAGTTCCGCCCCTGCCACGCGCAGCGGCCGCAAGCCATCGCGCAGGCAGGATTCGGCGAACGCGGGCAGGTCGATGTCGGCACGGATCTCGCGACGCAGCTTCGGCGTCATCGTCAGCATCTCGTAGACCGCGGTGCGTCCGTAGTAGCCGGTGTGGCGACAGTCGTCGCAACCCTTGGCGGTGCGCGCGTGCTCGGGCTGCGCCATCTCGAAGCCGCGCGTCAGTGCTTGCCACGCCCCCGGGTCGACCGCGACCGGCGTCTTGCAGCGCGGACACAGGGTGCGCGCGAGACGTTGCGCGACGATGCCGTTCACCGTGCTCTGGATCAGGTAATGCGGCACGCCGAGATCGAGCAGGCGCGTGATCGCGCTCGGCGAATCGTTCGTGTGCAAGGTGCTCAACACCAGATGTCCGGTGAGCGCCGCCTGCACCGCCATTTCGGCAGTTTCGAGGTCGCGGATCTCGCCGACCATGATGATGTCCGGGTCCTGGCGCAGCAGGGTGCGCACGCCGGCGGCGAAGGTCAGGTCGATCGCGTTCTGCACCTGCATCTGGTTGAACGCCGGCGCGATCATCTCGATCGGGTCCTCGATCGTGCAGACATTGATCTCGGGCGTGGCCAAATGCTTCAGCGTCGAATACAGGGTCGTGGTCTTGCCGGAGCCGGTCGGGCCGGTGACCAGCACGATGCCGTGCGGGCGCTCGATCATCTCGCGCCATTGCGCTTCGTCGCGCGGATTGAAGCCGAGCTCGGAGAAATTCTTGACGACCACATCCGGGTCGAAGATGCGCATCACCACTTTCTCGCCGAACGCGGTCGGCATCGTCGAGATGCGCATCTCGACTTCGCGGCCGCCCGGCGAGCGCGTCTTGATGCGGCCATCCTGCGGGCGCCGGCGCTCGGCGATGTCCATGCGTCCGAGAATCTTGATGCGCGAGACCACGGCGGCCATCACCGGCGTCGGCAGTTCGTAAACCTTGTGCAGCACGCCATCGATGCGGAAGCGCGCCGGACTCATCTCGCGACGCGGTTCCAGATGGATGTCGCTGGCACGCTGCTCGTAGGCGTATTGCAGCAGCCAGTCGACGATGCGCACGACATGCGAATCGTCGGCGCCGAGTTCGCCGGACTTGCCGAGTTCGACCAGCATCTCGAAGTTCGGCATGCCGCGCGCGTCCGGCGTCTCGTTGCCGTCCTTGGCCTTGCGCACGCTGCGCGAGATGCCGGCGAATTCCATCAGGAAGCGGTTGACGTCGAGCGGGTTCGCGACGACGCGGGTGACCTTGCGCCGCAGCAGGCGTTCGAGGTCGGGCAGCCAGCGCGTGTCGAACGGCTCGCTGGTCGCGATCGTGAGCGAATCCGCGCTGACATCGACCGGCAGGATGCGGTAGCGCGTGGCGTAGTTCGGCGCGACCACTTCGCCGACGCGGGCGATGTCGATCTTGGTCGGGTCGATGCGCAGGTAGGCCAGGCCGGCCTTGTGCGCCAGCCATTCGGTCAAGGCTTCCAGCGTCAGGTGCCGCCCCGGCTCGCGCGGATCGGGCAGCTTGGCGTTCGCGATCAGGATCAGCGGATGCAGCTCGCCACGCGTCAGGCTCTTGCCCATGCGGATGGTCTTCGCCGCGTCCGCGGTCACCAGCTGGTCGACGATCAGCGCCGCCAGCACCTCGTCCAGTTCGACGCGCTTGCCTTCCGAGAACTTGCTGGTGGTGAACGCCGCGCGACCTTCCATGGGAACCATCTTGTGGGATTCATGCTTGCTCATCGCCATCCTTCCATGCCGGCTGCGGGCCGCGCCGCGGCTATACTACGGCGCTTTTCGACCCAGACCGGAATCCCCATGACAGGCCCGACTTTCCAGGACGTGATCCAGACGCTGAACCGCTATTGGGCGGAGCAGGGTTGCGTGCTGATCCAGCCGCTCGACATCGAAGTCGGTGCCGGCACCTTCCATCCCGCGACCTTCCTGCGTGCGCTCGGCCCGGAGCCGTGGCGTGCGGCCTACGTGCAACCGTCGCGGCGCCCGACCGACGGCCGCTACGGCGAAAACCCGAACCGCCTGCAGCACTACTACCAGTATCAGGTCGCGTTGAAGCCGAACCCGACCAACATCCTCGATCTCTACATCGGCTCGTTGAAGGCGCTCGGCATCGACCCGCTGACGCACGACCTGCGCTTCGTCGAGGACAACTGGGAAAGCCCGACGCTCGGCGCCTGGGGCCTGGGCTGGGAAGTCTGGTTGAACGGCATGGAAGTCACCCAGTTCACCTACTTCCAGCAGGCCGGCGGTCTCGATTGCAAGCCGGTGACCGGTGAAATCACCTACGGTCTCGAACGCCTGGCGATGTACCTGCAGAACGTCGACAACGTCTATGACCTGGTCTGGGTGCAGGGACCGCAAGGCACCGTCACCTACGGCGACGTCTATCACCAGAACGAGGTCGAGCAGAGCACCTACAACTTCGAGCATGCGAACGTCGATGCGTTGTTCGCGTGGTTCGATACTTGCGAAGGCGAGGCCTTGAAGCTGGTCGAGAAAAACCTGCCGCTGCCGGCCTACGAGCAGGTGTGCAAGGCCAGCCACAGTTTCAATCTGCTCGATGCCCGCCGCGCCATCAGCGTGACCGAACGCCAGCGCTACATCCTGCGCGTGCGCACGATCGCGAAGGCGGTGGCCGAGTGTTATCACGCACAGCGCGAGAAGCTCGGTTTCCCGGGCCTGAAGCAGAAGGCGGCCTGAGCCATGACCACGCATATCGCCCCGCTGCTGATCGAACTCGGCACCGAAGAACTGCCGCCGAAGGCGCTGGATGAACTCGCGAATGCATTCCGCGACGGCATCGCGGCCGGCCTGACCAAGCGCGGCATCGCGCACACGGCGCATTCGGTGCGCGCGCTGCATTCGCCGCGCCGCCTCGCGGTCTGGATCGAGGACGTGGCCCTGCAGCAACCCGAACAGAAGCTCGAGCGCCGCGGTCCGGCAGCGAGCGCGGCGTTCGACGCCAGCGGCACGCCGACCAAGGCGCTGATCGGCTTCGCGCACAGTTGCGGCGTCACCGTCGAGCAACTGGAGACGATCGATACCGACAAAGGCGCGTGGCTCGTGCATCGCGCCGTGAAGCCGGGGGAAGCCACCGCGACGCTGCTGCCGCAGATCGTCGAGGAAGCGCTGAAAGCCCTGCCGATCCCGAAGCCGATGCGCTGGTCGGATCTCGACTACCAGTTCGTGCGCCCGGCGCACTGGCTGATCATCCTGCTCGGCAACGACGTGGTGCCGGCCGAAATCCTGGGCTTGACGTCGGATCGCATGAGCCGCGGCCATCGCTTCCATCATCCGGAGCCGGTGTGGATCAGCAACGCCAACGACTACATCGATGCGTTGCGCGCGGCGAAGGTGCTGGTCAATCCGGCCGAACGCGCGAATCGCGTCATCAGCGAAGTGCAGCGCGTCGCCGAAGGGCTGGGCGGCCTGCCGCGACTGCGCCAGGAACTGGTCGACGAGGTCAAGAATCTGGTCGAATGGCCGGTCGGCATCGCCTGCACGTTCGAGCGCGACTTCCTGCGCGTGCCGCAGGAAGCCCTGATCATGACGATGGAGTCGAACCAGAAGTTCTTCCCGGTGTTCGACGCGGAAGGCAAGCTCACCGAACATTTCATCGGTGTCGCCAACATCGAGAGCCGCGACCCGAACGAGATCCGCAAGGGCTACGAGCGCGTCATTCGTCCGCGCTTCGCCGACGCCAAGTTCTTCTTCGACGAGGATCTGGAATCTCCGCTGGCGGCACAGCAGGACGCGCTGCAGAAGGTCACCTACCAGCAAAAGCTCGGCTCGGTCTGGGACAAGGTCTGCCGCGTCGGCGAGCTGGCGCGCGTGATCGCCGAGCGCCTGCGTTCGATGCATGGCCTCGGTGTCGATCCGGCGCAGGCGACGCAGGCCGCGAAGCTCGCGAAGTGCGACTTGATGACGCGCATGGTCGGCGAGTTCCCGGAGCTGCAGGGCATCATGGGCCGCTACTACGCGATCGCGCAGGGCGAGTCCGTGGAAGTCGCGCATGCGCTCGACGAGTTCTACCAGCCGCGCTTCGCCGGTGATGCGATCGCACCGAGCCGTTTGGGCCAGGTGCTGGCGATCGCCGAGAAACTCGACACGCTGGCCGGCATGTTCGCGATCGGCCAGAAGCCGACCGGCAACAAGGATCCGTTCTCGCTGCGCCGCAATGCGCTCGGCCTGGCGCGCACGCTGATCGAGGGCGGACTCGACCTCGACCTGAACGCGTTGCTGCGTGAAGCCATCGCCGCGATCTCGACCGACGGTCTCGAGGCCAAGGCCAACGATCTCTACGACTTCATCACCGACCGCTTGCGCGGCTACTACGCCGATCAGGGCATGCGCGGCGATGCCTTCGAGGCGGTGCTTGCGGTGCGTCCGGCCAGCTTGCGCGACTTCGATCGGCGCATCCGCGCCATCGACGTGTTCACCCGGCAACCGGAGGCCGCGAGTCTGGCGGCCGCGAACAAGCGCATCGGCAACATCCTGCGGCAGGCCGGCGAGAAGCAGTTCGCGATCACCGAGCGAGTCGATGCCGCGCTGCTCGATGCCGGCGCCGAGACCGATCTCGCGAACGCGTTGTCCACGGCCATCGCCGACGTCACGCCGCTGATGGCCGAACACCGCTACGTCGAAACGATGCAGCGCCTGGCGCAACTGAAGCCGGTTGCCGATGCCTTCTTCGACGGCGTCATGGTCATGGTCGATGACGCCGCGAAGCGCGCCAATCGCCTCGCCCTGCTGCGCTCGCTGCGCACGCAGTTCCTCGCGATCGCGGACATCGGGCTGCTCGGCTGATCGCTCAGTCCGCAGCGCGGTCGTGCCGTGCTGCGGCGAGGATGCGGATGACTTCCGCGTCCTCGACCGCGGAAAAATCCTCGTACCACTGCCCGACCGACAGGAAGGGCTCGGGTGCGGCAAGGCAGACGATCTCGTCGGCATGCACGCGCACGCGCTCGAGGCTGTCCGCCGCCGCCACCGGCACCGCACAGACCAGGTGCTTCGGATGCTGAGCGCGTGCCGCCTCCAGCGCCGCGAACATGGTCGCCCCCGTGGCCAGGCCGTCGTCGACGACGATGACGACGCGATCGCGCAACGGGATCGGCTGCACGCCATAGCTGCGGCGTCGCGCATGGATCAGGTCCAGTTGCCGCTTCGCCACGTCGGCGACATAGCGGTGCGGCAAGGTCAGCAGGGCCGATTCCGGCGTCATGTGCACGCTGCCGTGTTCATCGATCGCGCCGAGCGCCAGCTCCGGGTGGTGCGGTGCGCCGAGCTTGCGCACCAGCACGACGTCGAGCGCACCCTCGAGCGCATCGGCGATGACCCGTCCCATCGGCACCGCCCCGCGCGGAATCGCCAGCACCACCGGCTTCTCGCCGCGATGCTGCGACAGCCGCTGCGCCAGCTGGCGCGCGGCATCCAGTCGATCATGGAAGGGCAAACGCGTCATCTCAGGTCCCGGCGGTCGATGGACCGAGACTGCGCCGCCGTGGCACTGGCGTCAATCGGTCGACGAAGGCGATCATCATGACGGACCAATCTGCACGGATGAGCAAGTCCATCGAATCCATCGAACACATCGGCACCCAGCACGGCGGCGTGCCCATCAAGCGGTGGACGCAAGGCGTGCCGGTCGAGGACGAGGCGTTGCGGCAGCTGCAGCAGCTCGCGCGATTGCCGGTCGTGTGGCCGCATGTCGCGGTGATGCCGGACGTGCATGTCGGCATCGGTGCGACGGTCGGTTCGGTGGTGCCGACGCGGCGCGCGATCATTCCGGCGGCGGTCGGGGTCGACATCGGTTGCGGCATGATCGCGGCGCGCACTTCGCTGCATGCGCGTGACTTGCCGGATTCGTTGGCCGGCGTGCGCAGCGCGATCGAGCAGGCGGTGCCGCATGGGCGCAGCACGAGCAAGGGTCAGCGTGACCAGGGCGCATGGCACGAACCGCCGACATCGGCGCAGCGCGCCTGGGCCGGATTGGCGCGCGACTTCAGGCGCCTGTGCGAACTGCATCCGCGATTGACGAAGACGAACCACCTGCACCACCTCGGGACGCTCGGTACCGGCAACCACTTCGTCGAACTCTGCCTCGATGAAGCCGATTCGGTCTGGGTGATGCTGCACTCGGGCTCGCGCGGCGTCGGCCATGCCATCGGCACGCACTTCATCGCGCTCGCGCAGGCGGACATGCACGCGCACATCGCGAATCTGCCGCATCGCGACCTCGCCTATTTCGAGGAGGGCGCGACGCATTTCGACGACTACGTGTTCGCGGTCGATTGGGCGCAGCGCTTCGCGAAGGAAAACCGCGCGATCATGCTGGCGAACACGTTGGCGACCCTGGCCAAGGCGATTCCGAGGCCATTCGAGCTGACCGAAGCGGCGGTGAATTGCCACCACAACTACGTGCAACGCGAGACCCATTTCGGCGAGCGCCTGTTCGTGACCCGCAAGGGCGCGGTCAGCGCGCAGAAGGGCGAGCTCGGCATCATTCCGGGTTCGATGGGTGCGAAGAGCTTCATCGTGCGCGGACTCGGCAACGCGGACGCGCTGTGTTCCTGTTCGCACGGTGCCGGACGGGTCATGAGTCGCACGCGTGCGAAGCAGATGATCACGCTCGCCGACCACGCCAAGGCCACGGCCCACGTCGAATGCCGCAAAGACGCCGACGTGATCGACGAATCGCCGGCAGCGTACAAGTCGATCGACGCGGTGATGGCGGCGCAGCGCGATCTGGTCGAGATCGTGCACACGTTGCGGCAAGTGGTGTGCGTGAAGGGGTGAGCACATCGCGGGGCGGAGCCCGCTCCCACGGGAGCGCGGGCATCACGCCGGAATCACGCCCAGCGCATAGAGTGCGCCGCGACTGTCCGGAGATCATCCATGAAGCTGCATCTGACCCTGCTGCTGTGCGCGATCGGCGTGGCCGGCGCCGCTCGCGCGGAACTGCCGAACCAACCGGTCGAGCGCATCGAGCTCGATCGCTATCTCGGCACCTGGCACGAAGTCGCGCGACTGCCGAACCGTTACCAGGACGATTGCATCTCGGGTACGACCGCGACCTATCTGCGCGGCGAAGACGGGGAAATCGTGGTGCGCAACGCCTGCACGGCCGATGACGGCGAGCGCCTCAGCGTCGATGGCGTCGCGCGTGAAGTCGTGTCCGGAAGCGGCAACCTGCAGGTGCGCTTCGCACCGCGCTGGCTGGCGTGGTTGCCGGTCTGGGCCGACTACTGGGTGCTCGACCTCGACCCGGACTATCGCTGGGCCGTGGTCGGCGGCCCGACGCGCAAGTTTCTCTGGGTGCTGGCGCGCGAGCCGCAACTCGATCCGGTCGTGTTCGACGGCATCAAGACCCGGGCTGCGGCACGCGGATATGCGGTCGAGCGGCTGTGGGTCGCCGACACCCTGCGCACCGACACGACGACACGCGTCGCCGACCGCCGCTGATCCGCAGGCGCGGCTTCCAAGCCGCGATCAATCGGCGATCGAACGCACCCGCGCCCCCTCGGCGACGCGATCGTCCGGGTGCTGCACCACGCGCTCGCCCGGCTTCAAGCCGCTGCGGATCTCGGTGACGAGGCCGGCGCGATCGCCGATGACGACGACGCGCTGCCGCGCGCGCCCCTCTTCGACGACGAACACCGCCCAGCGCCCCTGCGCGCGAAACAGGGCATTGGACGGCACTTGCAGCACCGCGTCTTCCTCGCGCAGCAGGAACTCGATCTCGACGCGATAGGCGTCGCCGAGACGGGTCCAGCGCTCCGGCGGCGAGAGCAGTTCGAGGATCACGCGGGTGCGTTGCTCCTCGACGCCGAGCGCGGAAATCTTCGTGAACGCCCCGGGTTCGACCCGCATCACGCGCGCCTCGAGCGCATCGTCGCCACCCCAGCGCAGCACGCGCGCGGCGATGCCTTCGTGCAACTGCACCGCGACCGTGGACAGGGCCTCGACCTCGATCTCGAGTGCGCGCGGGTCGCCGATTTCCAGCAGCGGCTGCGCCCCGGCCACGACCGCGCGGCTCTCCTGGAAGCGGCGCAGGATCACGCCGTCGATCGGCGCTTCGAGGGTCAGGACCTGATCGCCGGCGCCGCTGCCCTGCAGCGCCAGCACCGCACGCGCCGCTTCGGCGCGCTGTTCGGTCGCGGCCAGATCGGCAAGCGCTGCGGTGCGTTCGGCGGCCTGCTGGTCGACCTTCATCGCCGCGGTCTCGCGCTGCGAGGCCGATACCGCATCACGCATGTCGGTCAGTCGCCGGGCTTCGCGCTCGGCCAGCTTCAATGCCGCTTCGGCGGCATGGACACGACCACGCGCGGCCCGCACCGAAGCTTCCGCGGACGCGGCTTCGGCGCTGGCGCGTGCCTTGGTCTGCGGATCCATCAACGCGCCCGCCAGCGGTTCCAGTTCGGCCACGACCTCGCCTCGCGTCACCGTGTCACCGGGCTCGCGGTCGATGCGCCGCAGCGTGCCGGTGACCGGTGCACTGATCAGATAACGCTGCTTCAGCCGCGTCTTGCCCTCTTCCTGCAGGCTGACCCGCAACGGCGCCGCGCGCACGTCGGCCAACGCGACGCCGAGCCCGGGGTCGTGCAACGCCAGGGTCAGCAGTGCCGCAACGATCGCCGCGCCGATGCCGACACCGAGCCATTGTCTGGACTTCATCGATTCACTCCCTCGTCTTGAGCACGCCGATCAGGTCCAGGCGACCGATGCGGCGCTGCACGATCAGCGCCGACACCAGGGTCGAGACCAGCATCGCCAGTCCCGCGAATCCATAGGTCTGCGCCGTCACCAGCACCGGGATGCGGAACAGCTCCGACTGCATGCTCAGCGCCATGTACAGGCTGAGCATATAGCCGGTCGCGAAGCCGAGCGGGATCGACAGCAAGACCAGCAGCACCAGTTCGCCGACCAGCACGTAGGACACTTCGCCGCGCGTGAAGCCGAGCACGCGCAGGCTGGCGAGGTCGCGGCCGCGTTCCGACAACGACACCCGCGCGGCGTTGTAGACGACGCCGAAGTTGATGACGCCGCCGAGGATCAGCGCGACGAAGGTGAACACGCCGAGGCTCTCGCCCAGGGTCTCGTAGAAGTTCTGGATCGCGAGCCGACGCACGCCGACGCCGGCCACGCGTGGGCGCCGTTCCAGTTCGCGAAACAGGTTCGGTTGCGCCTCCGCATCGGCGGCGATCAACACGCCGGAGATGCGCTCGCCGTCGCCGAGCAGGCGGTTCAGCGCATCCAGATCCATGTAGGCATTGACGCCGAGGTATTCGTTGACGACGCCGGCGACGACCACCTGCAGCGTGCGGCGCCGGCTCTCCAGCACCTCGATGTCGATGACATCGCCGATCCCGACGTCCAGTTGCTCGGCCAGATAGTCGGTGAGCAGCAGGCCTTCGTCGGGGATCGGCACGCGCTGCAGGTCGCGGTTCACCGGACGCTTCAGCACGCTGTCGCCGGCCACGCCCTGGATCGCGTTGCGCTCGTGGTGCAGGCCATGGCGCAGGATGACCGGCACGTTGCGATACGCCTCGACGTGACGCACGCCGGGCAGCGCGCGCAGTTCGTGCGCGGCGGCCGGCCCCGTGGCCTCGGTGAAGTCCGCGGACAAGTCATTGCGCTGGCCGATGCGGAATTGCACGTCGATCATGTAGTCGATGGCATCGGTCTGGAAGCGACCCATCATCATGATCGCGCAGGCGAAGGCGAGTCCGATCAACGACAACAGCGACTTCCAGGGCCGCCGCTCGAGATGGCGCAACACCATGCGCGTCGGCTGGCCGAGGTAGCGCGACAGGCCGAGTCGCTCGAACAAGGCCGGTCGATAGCGTTCGGGTGCGGGCGGGCGCATCGCTTCCGCCGGTGGCAGGCTTGCCGCCGTCACCAAAGCCTGCGCGGTGCCGATGAAGGCGGCGAGCAGGCTGACCCCGACACCGAGTGCGAACACCCCGGGGCTCATCGTGAATGCGAGGAACGGAAACCGGTAGAAGTCCTGGTAGACGCCGGCCATCCAGTGGCCGAGTCGAATGCCGCCGAACAGCCCGACGACGACGCCGACGCCGACGATCATCGCGACCAGCAGCGCGTAATGCAGGCCGATGGCGAGATTCGAATAGCCGAAGGCCTTGAGGATGGCGATCTGGTCGCGTTGCATGCCGACCAGGCGCGAGATCACCACGTTCAGCAGGAAGGCGGCGACACCGAGGAAGATGGTCGGGAAGACGCGCGCCATGGTGTCGAGCTGGCGCAGTTCCTCGCTGAGGAAGCGGTTCGACACCTGATCGTCGCGATCGTAGGCGCCGAGGCCGCCGTAGGGGGCGAGCATCGCGTCGATGGCGGTGATCACGGCGTCGCCGCGCGTGCGTGCGGCCAGCTTCAGCGTCACGTTGTTGAAGGCGCCGTCCATGTCCAGCGCCGCTTCGAGCGCGCGCCGGTTCATCCAGACGATGGCGAAGCGGCGAAAGTCCGGGAACACCGTGCCGGGCTGGATCTGGTAGACGTATTCGGGCGACAGCGCGATGCCGACGATGCGCAGTTCGCGGCTTCGACCGTAGATCGTCGCCGACAGGGTGTCGCCGGGCACGAACCCATGCGCTTCGGCGAAGGCCTCGCTGATCACCGCCTCGTCTTCGCTGCCCGGCGCGAGCAGGCGGCCGGCGCGCAGGTAGGGTCGATTCAGCAGCGGCTCGCCGCTGTCCGGCAACGACACCGTCAGCGCGCGCACCGGCTCGTCGAAGCCGGGCACGGACAGGTTCGCACCCGCGACCAGGCGCGTTTCGACGGTCTGCACGCCATCGATTTCGCGCAATCGCTCCGCGATCGGTTCCGGCACGCGCCGCGCCTGCGCGAACACGTCGGCGAAGGCGTGCTCGTCGTAGAAACGCTGGCGGGTTTCCGACAGCGATTCCAGCGTCGCCCGCGACATCACCAGGTTGGCCAATCCGGCGGCGATGACGAGGGCGATCGCCAGCGACTGGCTGCGCAGATGCCAGAGATCGCGCAGCGCCTTGATGTGCAGCGCGCGCATCGGTCGGCTACCAGCGCAGGTCGGCGGCGCGTTTGCGCGTCGCGTTGACCTGCTCGCGCACGATGCGGCCGTCGGCCAGGTACAGCACCCGATGCGCCATCGAGGCGATGTCGGCGTTGTGGGTGATCACCACCGTGGTCGTGCCGGTCTCGGCGTTGATGCGTTCGAGCGCCTCCAGCACCTTCACGCCGGTCGCGGAATCGAGCGCGCCGGTCGGCTCGTCGCAGAGCAGCACCGAGGGTCGCTTCGCGATGGCGCGTGCGATCGCGATGCGTTGCTGCTCGCCGCCCGACAGCTGGGCCGGAAAATGGTCCATGCGCGGCGTCAGGCCGACCAGGGCCAGCGCCTGTTCCGGCGTCATCGGATCGCGCGCGATCTCGGTGACGATGGCGACGTTCTCGCGCGCGGTCAGGCTCGGAATCAGGTTGTAGAACTGGAACACGAAACCGACGTGATCACGCCGGAAGGCGGTCAGGGCGCGATCGTCGGCGCGGGTCAGGTCGTGGTCTTCGTAGAACACCTCGCCGGCACTCGGCACGTCCAGTCCGCCGAGGATGTTCAGCAGGGTCGACTTGCCCGAGCCCGAGGGCCCGAGCAACACGACGAATTCACCGCGCCGCAGCTGCAGGTCGACGCCGCGCAGCGCCTGCACCTCGACCTCGCCCATGCGATAGGCCTTGCCGAGGCCCTGCGCACGGAAGACGATGTCGGGCGCGGCCGACATGCGCGATCAGCGTTCGACGATCGCCACGACACCCATGCCGCCGGCGGTGCAGACCGAGATCAGGGCGCGGCCGCCGCCCTTCTCGTCGAGCAACTTGGCCGCGGTGGCGACGATGCGCGCGCCGGTCGCCGCGAACGGATGCCCGAAGGCAAGGCTTGATCCGACCACGTTCAACTTCGCCGGATCGATCGCGCCGAGCGGCTTCGCCAAGCCCAGGCGCTTGCTGCAATAGTCGGCCGATTCCCAGGCCTTGAGCGTGCACAGGACTTGCGCCGCGAAGGCTTCGTGGATCTCGTAGAAATCGAAGTCCTGCAGCGTCAGACCGGTTGCCTTGAGCATCTCCGCGACGGCCACCGTCGGCGCCATCAGCAGGCCTTCGCCGGCGACGAAATCGACTGCGGCGGCGCGCGAATGCGTGAGATACGCCAGCGGCTTCAGTCCGCGTTCCTGCGCCCAGGCATCGGAACCGAGCAGCACCGCACTGGCGCCATCGGTCAACGGCGTCGAGTTGCCGGCGGTCAGCGTGCCCTTGCCCGAGGTGCGGTCGAAGGCGGGCTTCAGCGTCGCGAGCTTTTCGACGGTGGTGTCGGCGCGCAGGATGTTGTCGCGCTCCAGGCCGCGGAACGGCACGACCAGGTCCTTGAAGAAGCCGCGTTCATACGCGGCGGCGGCCTTGCGATGCGATTCGTAGGCGAGCTGGTCCTGCGACTCGCGGGTGATGCCCCATTCCTTGGCCATCATCTCGCAATGGTCGCCCATGGCCTTGCCGGTGCGCGGCTCGGCCACGCCCGGGAATCCCGGCTTCAATTCACCCGGAGAAAATCCCTTGAGCGCGGCGCCGATGCGCTGGCCGAGGGTCTTGGCGCGATTGATGTTGAGCAGGCGCCGGCGCAACTTGTCGCCGACCACGATCGGCACGTCGGAGGTGGTGTCGGAACCGCCGGCGATGCCGGCCTCGATCTGGCCGAGCGCGATCTTGTTGCCGATGTGGATGCTGGTGTCGAGGCTGGTGCCGCAGGCGCGCTGCAGGGTGATGCCGGGCGTCAGCGGCGACAGACCGGACGACAACGCCACTTCGCGACCGATGTTCCAGTCCGAGGAATGCTTCAGCACGGCACCGAGCGCGACTTCACCCAGCTGCACGCCGCTGAGGTTGAACTTTTCGACCAGCGAACCGACTGCCTTGATCGACATGCCGACATTGCCGAGATCGAAATAGGCGGTGTTGTTGCGGCAGAACGGAATGCGCGAACCACCGAGGATGGCGACGCGGCGGGCTTGGCTCATGACGAACTCCGACTCAGGGAGTCCCGACCCTAGCAAAGGTCGGTGGAGCGGTCACGCCGACTGCTGGTCCTCGAGGTCGAGCCGCGTGGCCGCCGACTGCGCCTGCAGGAAGAAGGCGTCGGCATAGGCCCAGAAATGCCAGGCCGCCGGCACCGTGCGCAGCATCCAGTCCAGGTGCGAGGCGGCGAAGTGCATGGCTGCTTCGCGGTCGGTCACGTGCAGCGGCTCGCGGATGCGCAGCTTGCGGCGCCCGGTCGCGGGGTCGAGCCAGACCGCGAAGAACACGATCGGCACCTGTGCCTTCTCGGCCAGCTTGATCATGCCGCTCGGCAATTGCGCGTCGCGATCGAGCAGGCGCACCGGCATCTCGCCACCGACGCCGGGCACGTCGATCGAGGTCAGCAGACAGGTGCCGGCCTGCAGCGCGCGCAGCATCGGGCGCGGGCCATCGCCGATGTAGACCAGGTCATGCGCGCCGGTCCGGATCACTTCGGCATTGCGCAGCAGCGCGTAGCGATGCAGCAGGGCTTGTCCGGCGAAACTGTCGGGATCGGTGCGCACCGACAGGCCGGCGAAGCGGCGCCCGCCGCGACGCAATGAACGCAATGCCCAGAAACCCGCGCCCCAGTGGAAGGACAGCGCGATCAGCGCGCCGTCGCCGGCGGGCCAGTCGCCGTCGATGTCGAAGTGGCGATCGAGATAGCGGTCGCTGCGCCACTTCAGCAGAAACAGATCGACATGGTCGACGAGGTGGTACAGACGCTGTTCGAACGCGAATCGCGCCGGATCATCGACGACGCCGTAGCGTTGCGCGATCGCCAGCGTGGCCTCGACGCGTTCGCGGAAGAACCACGGCCGATGCGCCAGCCGCCGCGCGATGCGAAAGCCGATCCACCAGGGCAGTGCAGCGATCAGGGCCGGCAGCAGCCAGCGTTCCACCAGCACGCGCAGCTCGCGGCGCAGGCGGTTCTTGCGGGAATCGATCATCAAGGGATCCTATCAAAGCGCGGCGGAATCTCCTGCGACCGCTAGACTGCGCGGCTGTTCCACCGGAGTCCGTCATGTCCGTCGCGCTGAGTTCCTGTCCCGCCGTGCTCGCGATCGAGCTCGTGCCCGAGGGCGCACCGAAATCGCTGAGTTTGCCGCTCGAATCCGCGCACTTGCTCGGTAACACCATCGCCAACGATCTTGCGCGGCTGCTGCCGGGCGTCGAGACGATGGGGCTTGCGGTGGCGGCCGCGATGGTCGACCCGGCGCAGGTGTTGCGCCCGGGTTGGCCGATCCATGCCGAGCTCGCGCGCATGCACCAGCAGGCGCAGCGCGGCGGCTGGATGCCGAGCATCACCAGTTTCGGCGCCTCGGCCGGCCGCATGGCGGTGCCGGTGCTGGAACCCGACCCGCGCCTGATCGGCAGCCCGCTGTTGTTGGTGCCGTTCGTGCTCGTCGGTCATGCCCAGGACGCCGGGCAGGTCGGCGCACGGATGGAACGCGACTTCGAGGAGAAGGGACTGGCCGACTCGGCGACCTCGCTGTTCCTCAACGAAGCGTTCTCGATCCGTACCGAGCATGCGCGTTACCTGACGCTCAACGATCTCTGCGCGATGACCGCGATGCAGTACGACCATGCCGGGCTTGCGCCGATCTGGTCGATCATCGAATGCGCGCTGCTCTCGCCGGATCGCGACGAATCGTCGGAACTCGAGGGCGGCGTGCGCGTGGACTACCGCGGCGGTCGCGTCGCGATCCGCGGCGATGCCGCCTCGATCGTCTATCGCCAGGCCGCCGCGATCCTGGCTGCGCACGGCCTGCCGGCGAACGCGAGCTGATCAGTCGGCGGCAACGGTGCGCGTCTTCGCCCAGTCGCGCAACTGCTGCACCGGCTCCGCCATCAGCACCGACAGCGGACGCGTCGCCTTCAGTTCGGCGACGACATGGCGTTGCTGCAGCGGCACGCCCTCGGCATGCGCGGCATAGAGCGCGGCGACGATCGCCTGTTCGATCTCGGCTCCGGAAAAACCGTCGCTGGCCTCGACCAATTGATCCAGTTCGAAGTCGGCCCAATCCAGCTTGCGCTTGTCGAAATGCACGCGGAAGATGGCGTCGCGCGCGGTCGCATCGGGCAGGTCGATGAAGAAGATCTCGTCGAAGCGGCCCTTGCGCAGCAATTCCGGCGGCAGGCGCGTGACGTCGTTCGCGGTCGCGACCAGGAACACCGGGTGCTTGCGCTCGGCCATCCAGGTGAGCAGGGCGCCGAGCACGCGCCGCGACACGCCGTCGTCGCTGTCCGAGGTCGCCAATCCCTTCTCGATCTCGTCGCACCACAGCACGCAGGGTGACAAGGCCTCGGCATTCTTCAACGACTCGCGCAGGTTGCGCTCGGTCTCGCCGTGATACTTGTTGTACAGCGCGCCGAAATCGAGCCGCACCAGCGGCACGCCGAAGGAACCGGCGATGGCTTTCGCGGCGAGGCTCTTGCCGCAGCCCTGGACGCCGAGCAGCAGCAGGCCCTTGGGGGGATCGAGCCCGGCCACCTTGTTCTCGCCGAGGAAAATGGCGCGGCGCTGATCGACCCAGCGCTTGAGCCGGGCGAGGCCGGCGACGTCGGCGAAGGCCGCGGTTTCGTATTCGAAATGCAGCACGCCGTCGCGATTCAGCAGCTCGAATTTCAGTTTCGCCAGTTCCGGCAGGTCGGCCATGCCGACGGCGCCGTCGCGGAACACCAGATGGCGCGCGATGCGGCGCGCGTCCGGCAGCTTCAGGCCGAGCAGATTGCGGACGATGGTCTTGAAGGCGATCGGGTCGATCTCGACGCGTTTGCCGCCGTGTTCGCGCGAATACAGAAACGCCTCGTCGCGCACCAGCTTGCCGAGCGCGGCCTCGTCCGGCAGCTTCAGATCGATGCGCACCGCGTGCGATTCGATCTCCTTCGGGATCTCGATGCCGACGCCGATCAGCACCAGCGTGTGTCCGGCGGTATTCGTGCGATCGACGATCTCGCGCAGGAAGCGCATCGTCATCGGGTAGCGCAGGTAGCCGTGGAAGTCGCACAGCAGAAAGATCGCGCGCTCCTTCTGCTCCTTGATGAACTGCAGCGTCGCCGTGGCCTCGACCGCGACCAGCGGCGGCTCGTCCAGGGTCATGTCGAGGCGCTGCAGGCCGTCGGTCAGGCTCCACTTGTACAGCGGCCGCCAGACCTTGCCGATGACATGGCGAAAGCTCTCGACGACGCGCGCTTCTTCGGCGGTGTCGATGGCGATGACCGGGTGTCCGGCACGGATCAGGCTGGCGAGATTGTCGAGGTCGGGCATGGCGTGGCTAGGCTTTGAAGGCGGCTACTGTGTCCGGAATCGCGCGCTTTGTCGAAGGTGCGCCGGGCTGAACGGCGGTGCGGCGCATCACGGTGCGGTTGCGTCCGAGTTGTATGCTTGACCGGTCCGTTGTCTGGAGATCGCCATGAAATCGTTGATCCGCGTGTTGTCGCTCGCGACCCTGACTGTGCCGCTGCTGGTGTCGGCGGCCGAGCTGCCGAGCCGGCGCTTTCAACTGGCGATCGACCCGGCTGCGCAGGCCGTGCAGACACCGGTGCTGAATGCCGAGAAGGCGCTGGCCGAAGATGCGCTCGCCGACAAGGGCGCGCCGCTGCGCTACGCGATCATGCACAAGGCCGCGGTGAACCTGGCCGACCGCAGCAAGTTCGCGATCGGTCGCTGGAGCGAAGTCGATGCCGGCTTCGACTTGTGGCGCACGCGCATCGACGCGCCCGGCGCGCTGTCGATCGATCTGGCGCTCAAGCCGTTCCATCTGCCCGAAGGCGCCGAGGTGTGGTTGAGCGATGCCGCGGGCCACCTCGTGCGCGGCCCCTACACCGCCGCCGACAACCCGAAGTCGGGCGAGTTCTGGACGCCCTACGTGCCGGGCGATGTCGCGTTTCTCGAAGTGCTGGTGCCGAAGCGCGCGCGGGACGAGCTGCAGCTCGGCATCCTGAGCGTGCAGCAGGCCTATCGCTCGATCGAGACCGGCGCGTCGCCGTTCGCGAAGTCAGGCACCTGCAATGTCGACGTGGTCTGCCCGGAAGGCGACAACTACCGCGACCAGATCAACGCCGTGGCGCGCTACTCGGTCAGCGGCGGGTTGTGCACCGGTCAGTTGATGAACAACACCGCGCAGGACAACAAGCGCTATTTCTCGACCGCGAACCACTGCATCAGTGCGCAGTCGAGCGCCGACAGCGTGGTCGTCTACTGGAAGTACGAAAATCCGACCTGTCGTGCGCCTGGTTCCAGCGAGAGCGGCAACGTCACGCCGCTGTCGGGCAATTCGATCAGCCAGACCGGCGGTGCCCTGTTGCGCGCGACCCATCAGCCTTCGGACACCACCTTGCTCGAGCTGAATACCGAGGTGCCCGCGGGTGCGACGCCGTTCTGGCTCGGCTGGGACCGCGGAACGACCGTGCCG
>DATMVT010000304.1:0-5046 GCA_035562895.1 Patescibacteria group bacterium
ATCTACTTCGCGCGCCAGCTCGTCAACGAGCGCCTGCAGGAAGTCGGTGATCGCTTGCCCGACGGCTACGGCAAGCCGAGCATGGGTCCGAACAGCTCGGGCCTCGGACAGGTGTTCTGGTACACGGTCGAACGTGCCAAAGGTGTGTCCGAAGATCAGATCAGCGACATGGACCTGCGCACGTGGCAGGACTGGACGTTGCGCCTGATCCTGCGCACTGCGCCGGGTGTCGACGATGTCACCTCGTGGGGCGGCGGCGAGCGCGAATACCAGGTGCGCATCGATCCGCAACGTCTGTACGCACGTGGGCTTGGCTTCGGCGATGTGATCAACGCGTTGCCCGCGAACAACGGCCAGGTTGGCGGCAACGTCATGGACGTCGGTCGCGAGCAGTATTTGGTGCGCGGCCTCGGCTTGCTGAACTCGGTCGAAGACATCGGCGGCATCGTGCTGAAGGCCGAAGACGGGGTACCGGTGTACATCCGCGACATCGGCCAGGTCATCGAATCGCCGGCACCCCGCTTCGGCGCAGTGACGCGCGACGGCGAGGAAGTCGTGCTCGGCATGGCCTTGTCGCGCATCGGCGAGAACGCCAAGGATGTCGTCGATGCGGTCAAGACCAAACTCGCGGCGGTCCAGAACGCGCTGCCGGAAGGCATGGTCGTGAAGCCGATCTACGAACGCACCGACCTGGTCAACAAGGCCGTCGGGACCGCGACCAGCGCATTGGTCGAGGGTTCGCTGCTGGTCGCGGTCATCCTGTTCCTGTTCCTCGGTGAATTGCGCTCGGCCCTGGTCGTGATCGTCACCTTGCCGCTGGCGATGCTGGTCGCCTTCATCGGCATGAACCAGTTCGGCCTCTCGGCCAACCTGATGTCGCTGGCGGGTCTCGCGATCGGCATCGGCATGATGGTCGATGGCGCCGTGGTCATGGTCGAGAACGCGTTCCGCATCATGGCCGAGCGACGCGCGCACGGCGAGAAGGTCGACCGAACCGCGGCCGTGCTTGCAGCCGCGCATGAAGTCGCGAATCCGATCTCATTCGCGATCCTGATCATCATCGTCGTGTTCCTGCCGCTGTTCAGCCTGGAAGGGCTGGAAGGCAAGCTGTTCAAGCCGATGGCGTTCAATATCGCGTTCGCGATGGCCGGTTCGCTGATCCTGAGCCTGACGCTGATTCCGGTGCTGGCGGCCATGATCCTGAAGCCCGGCGAAGAGCGCGACACCCGTCTGGTCGCCTGGTTGAAGGCACGCTATCGCCCGATGCTGGATGCGGCGCTGGCGCGCAAGCGCGCGGTCGTGATCGGCGCCGTCGTCGCCTTGATCGGCAGCCTTGCGCTGTTCCCCTTCCTCGGCAAGGAGTTCATGCCGCAGTTGCAGGAAGGCTCGATCATGTGGCGCGTCACCGGCATCCCGTCGACCTCGCTCGACGAATCGATTCGGACCAGCAAGACCATCGCGGACGCGTTCAAGCGCTTCCCGGAAGTCGAGACTACGCTGGCGATGATCGGTCGTGCCGAAAAAGGCGAGACCGCCGACGTCAACTACATGGAGATCTACACGCCGCTCCGTCCGGAATCGGAATGGACCAAGGGCCGCACCATCGCCGATCTCGAAGACGCGATGCAGGAGACGCTTGAGCAAGTCGTGCCCAATGTCGTTCCGGGCTACACCCAGCCGATCCAGATGCGCGTCGAGGAACTGATCTCGGGCGTGCGCGCGACCTTGGCGCTGAAGCTCTACGGCGAGGACCTGGTCGAGCTCGACCGGCAGAGTGCCGCGATCAAGGACGTCCTCGCGACGATCCCGGGCGTCGCCGATCTCTCGCTTGAGGCGAACGTCGGCAAGCCGCAGATCCGCATCGAAGTCGACCGCGAAGAACTCGCGCGCCACGGCATGAACGCCGAGGACGTGCTGACCATCGTGCGCAACGGCCTCGGTGGCGAGCCGGTGTCGGTCCTGCTCGATGGCGTCAAGCGCTTCGATATCGCGGTGCGTCTCGGTGACGATGTGCGCGCATCGGTCGAGTCATTGCGGCGCATTCCGTTGAAGGCGGCGTCGGGTGCGGTCGTGCCGCTGTCCGAAGTCGCTCGCGTCGACGTCGCCGAAGGCTACTCGTTCGTGCGCCGCGAACAATTGCAGCGCTATGCGGTGATCCAGATGGACGTGCGTGGTCGCGACGTCGACGGCTTCGTGCGTGACGCCGGTGCGGCCGTCGCTGCCAAGGTCAAGCTGCCGCCGGGCTACTGGATCGAATGGGGCGGTGCGTTCGAGAACCAGCAGCGCGCGCTCGCGAAGCTCGCACTGATCGTGCCGATCACGATCTTCTTCATCTTCGTGCTGCTCTACACCGCATTCAACTCGATCAAGTATGCGGCGCTGATCCTCGCCAACGTGCCGTTCGCGACGATCGGCGGCCTGCTCGCGCTGTTCGTCACCGGCCAGTACCTGTCGGTGCCATCCGCGATCGGCTTCATCGCGGTGTTCGGTGTCGCGATGTTGAACGGCATCGTGCTCGTCAGCTTCCTCAACGAGCAGCGCGACCGAGGACTCAGCATCCGCGAAGCCGTCGTTCAGGGTACGGCCTTGCGTCTGCGCCCGGTGTTGATGACCGCCAGCGTCGCGATCCTCGGATTGATCCCGATGCTGGTCTCGTCCGGTGTCGGTGCCGAGACCCAGCGACCACTGGCGACGGTCGTGGTCGGCGGCTTGCTCAGCTCCACGTTCCTGACCCTGATCTTGCTGCCCGTGCTCTACGAGTGGTTGGAGACGCGCAGCGCTGCACGTCAACAGGAGGATTCACGATGAAACGGATCACCGCTTTGTTGCATACCAATCGCGTCGCCGACGTATTGCATGCGATCGAAGGTGCAGGCGAACGTCGGGTCAGCATCACCGAAACCCGCGGGTTGCTGCACACATCGAACGTCCGCGAGTTCGACTACTCGGTGCAGATGGGCGAGCGCATGACGATCCAGGCGCAAGTCGACGTCTTCTGTGAGGACGCGCAGCTCGAGGCTCTGGTGGCTGTGATCCGCAAGCATGGCCATTCCGGCATGCCTCGCTCCGGATGGATTTTCGTCTCTCCGATCGAGTTGGGTGTCGCGATCGATTGATCGCAGCTCGAGGAAGGTGCCGGTGCGGCGTCAGGCGCCGCACCGGCATGTCCGCGAACCCGGCGGTGAATTCCCGAAAGGAACAGGATCGACATGAATACACAAACTGAACCAAGCCACGGACAAGGCGAAAGGCACGAACATGCCCACGCCGAGGGGGCCGGCCGGCTCGAACTCGGGTTGTCGCTGGCCTGCGGCGTGTTGTTGCTGGCGGGATGGCTGCTTGAGCGATCCGTCGGCGGAGATGCTCGGGGGCCCTGGCTGCTCTACGTCGGCGCCTACGCCAGTGGCGGATTCTTCGCGGTGCGCGAAGCGCTCGAACACTTGCGGGATCGCGCGTTGAAAATCGATGCGCTGATGCTGGTTGCGGCGATCGGTGCCGCAGTGCTCGGGCAGTGGGCAGAAGGTGCGCTGCTGCTGTTCCTGTTCAGCCTCGGCCATGCGCTCGAAAACTACGCGATGGGCCGCGCCCGCCGCGCCATCGAGGCGCTGGCGGCACTGCGACCGGAAAGCGCACTGGTCCGACGCAACGGTGCATTGGTCGAGGTGGCGGTCGACGCGCTGCAGGTGGGCGATATCGTCGTCGTCAAGCCGGACGAGCGCGTCGCAGCCGACGGCTTCGTCGTGCTCGGCGAGAGCAGCATCGACCAGGCCGCGATCACCGGCGAGAGCGTGCCGGTCGACAAGCGCCCGGTAACGGACCCGGAGGCCGCACGTCGCCAACCTGACGCGGTGGCGGCCGAGCATCGTGTCTATGCCGGCACCATCAACCAGGGCCGCGTGCTCGAAATCGAGGTCACACGTCGCTCCGACCAGAGCACGTTGTCGCGTGTGGTCGAGTTGGTGCGCAATGCCGAGGCGCAGAAATCGCCGACGCAGCTGTTCACCGATCGCTTTCAGCGTGTCTTCGTGCCGGCCGTGCTCGGCCTGGTGGCGCTGCTGCTGTGCGCCGGACTGGTCATCGACGAACCGTTCAGTGCGACGTTCTACCGGGCGATGGCGGTACTGGTCGCGGCGAGTCCGTGCGCGCTGGCGATCTCGACACCGAGCGCGGTCCTCAGCGGTGTGGCACGGGCGGCCCGGGACGGTGTACTGATCAAGGGCGGTGGCCCGCTCGAAACGCTCGGCGTGTTGCATGCGCTCGCGTTCGACAAGACCGGCACGTTGACCGAGGGCGCACCGCGCGTGACCGATGTCGCGCCGCATGCCGATGCCAGCGCGGATGAACTGCTACGCGTCGCGATCGCGGTCGAGCGCCTCAGCGATCATCCCTTGGCCGCCGCAGTCGTGCGGGATGGCACGGCACGGCTGTCGACGCCGGAAGTGCCGCTCGCCACCGATCTGCAAAGCCTCACCGGCAAAGGGCTGCGCGCGCGCGTCGACGACGCCATCGTCTATCTCGGCAAGCCGGCCTTGTTCGCCGAGATCGGGGGTCCCGGCCTGCCGTTGGCGCTGGTCGAAGCCGTCACTGGACTCGAACAGCAAGGACGCACGGTGTTCGTCGTCCGCCACGGCGAGCGCTATCTCGGCGCGATCGGATTGATGGACACCTTGCGCGACGGCGCCTTGGCCGTGGTGCAACAACTGCGTGCTCTCGGCATGGACAAGATGGTCATGCTCAGCGGCGATAACCAGCGCGTCGCCGATGCGGTCGCGCGCGGCGTCGGCATCGACGGTGCGTTCGGTCATCTGATGCCGGAAGACAAGGTCGAAGCGATCCGCAAGCTGCGCACCGAGGGTGAGGTCGCGATGATCGGCGACGGCGTCAACGATGCCCCGGCGCTTGCCGTCGCCTCGGTCGGCATCGCGATGGGCGCGGCCGGCTCCGATGTCGCGCTCGAAACCGCCGATGTTGCGCTCATGGGCGATCGTCTCGACCGCTTGCCGTTCGTGATTGCGTTGAGCCGGCAATCGCGCCGCATCATCCGCC
>DATMVT010000305.1:0-6506 GCA_035562895.1 Patescibacteria group bacterium
ATAAGCCGCGCCGCTGCTCCCCCCCGAGTCTGGATCACCGGGAGACCCGACCACGATCGTGTCGCCGTCCAGCGCAATCGAAGTTCCGAAGTACAGGGACCCCGCCGCGCTCAGCCGCGCCTGCTGGATCCACTGGTTTCCGGAGCGAACGAAGACATACGCTGCACCGGCATATTGAGCGCCGTTGATGGTCTTGTTCCATGCACCGGCAACGATCGTGTCGCCCGAGATCGCCACGCTGTGACCGAGATAGTCGCTCGGCTGACCATCGCTGGCGACAAGCTTGGCTTCGACCTGCCACTGGCCGGCAACCCTTCGCATCACCGTCACGGACCCCTGTTCGTAACTTGCGATGAGAGAGTCCCGCGATGCGCCAACGACCGCCACATCGCCTTCGACATCGACGTCCGTACCGAACAGATCGCGACTCGCGCCGCCGTTGCCCAATTTCAGCGTTTCGACCAGTGCAAAAGAACCCGGACTGGACGCCGCGTACACCTCGACTCGCCCGCGCTGATGCGCCGACCAGACGTCGGCGACGAGTGCCTCGTTGTTCTGCAGCGCATTTGCCGAACGCGCTCCCGACAGTTTTTGCCGGAGACCCCAGCTGGATCCCGTGCGTTCGAACATGTAGCCGCTCGCCAATGCGAGATTGGCATGCATCGACACAGCGCCGCCGAATCTGGACTGGGCGACGCCGTCAAACGCCACCAGCTTGCCTTGCTGCACCCAGCTGTTGCCGGAACGCGCGAAGACGTATGACGCGCCCTGATCGACGCGTCCTGAGACGTCGAGCGAGGGTGCCCCCACCAGGATCGAGCCCAGACTTGTGGCGACGCTCGCGCCAAACTCGCTCCAGGCTTGGCCATCCGCAGCGGACAGCACGGCGCGCTGAATCCAAATCCCGGATTGGCGCTCGAACACCACGGCCGAGCCCGCACCCAGAGCCGCACCGATACCGCCCGGCGCCCCTGCAACCAGCAATCCGTCACGCAACGCGACCGACCGGCCGATGCGGGCATTCGGCGCCGCGCCCGCGTAGTTCACGCGAGACTGGTGCTGCCAACTTCCGCCTGCGGCGGAGAACACATCGACCGCACCCTGATCGGCATTGCCCGCCACGTCGATGCCGTCCAGTCCCACAGCCAGCACATCACCAGAAAGGGCAACCCCCTGAGACACCACACTGCTGCCGTCGGGCGCATTTGCCGGAGACAGACTGGACTCCAGTTGCCACTGTCCGGAAGTGCGGCGAAATACCCGCACGATGCTTCGGACAACGAAACCGAATGACATCTCATCCTCAAGAATCGCAAGTCGATCGCCCGAGAGCGCGATTCCTGACCCGAGGAGCAAGCTGGGCTCGATACGCTGCTGCAAATGCCAGGTCGACGCACTCCTGACGAAAATGAATACCGCGCCTCTCGGCAAGCCATTCCGGTAAATGCCGGGCGCGGAAACCGCCAAAGTGTCGCCATCCAGCGCGATGGCTGAACCAAATCCTTCAGAAGGCGAACCGCCGCCGAAGCCGTCGATCAGGTCGGGATTGTCGATACGCGTCGCTGCGCCATAGGCCTTGGACAGCGACTCGGAGACGACAGCCTGCGCATCCATCGGCAGCTCGTCGGCCGCAACGACAAGTGAAGCGCTGCAGGACACCAGAAATGCCCAAAGCACCCGAACCAGACACTGACGACGGAGGTTCATCAAAACTCACTTCTGCGAAGATCAACACGTGAACACGGGTGGCAGCAGTTGGCGAAAGTGAAGGACGGAAATCATCTCGACCTGGTCCGACTTCACACGGAAGATCACCCGATACGGTCGGTCCAGCAATTCGCGGACATCTTCGTCGGTGCCGAAGTCGCGTACCCAGCAACGAGTGCTGTTCAAGCGTGAGCGCGCGTCGAAGAACCCGGACCACGACATCGCTGGAACGATTCAATCACCGACTCACGCCAGTCCCGCGTACACCGTTTGCACTTCGTCGTCGTCGTCGAGCGCCTGCAGGAAGGCTTCGACTTCTTCGAGTTCGGCGCCTTCGAGGCTGACCGGGTTCTTGGCGCGGTAGCCGAGGTAGGCCTTCTGGACCGTGTAGCCGAAGTTCGGCAGGGCGCGCTGCACGGCGTCGAGGTCGGTCGGGTCGGTGAAGAAGGTGACACCGTCCTCGCTGGTGACGTCCTGGGCGCCGGCTTCGATCGCGGCGAGCTCGGCGTCGGCGTTCGCATCCACGGCTTCGGCCTCGATCATGCCGAGGTGGTCGAAGTCCCAGCTGACCGAGCCCGAGCTGCCGAGCTGGCCCTTGCGGAACAGCACGCGGATGGCCGAGGCGGCGCGATTGGCGTTGTCGGTCAGGCATTCGACGATCACCGGCACGCGGTGCGGCGCAAAGCCTTCGTAGGTCAGCTTCTCGTATTGCGCACCGCCATCGAGCAGGCCGGCACCTTTCTTGATCGAGCGCTCGACGGTTTCGCGCGGCATCGACAGCTTGCGCGCCTGTTCGACCGCGAGTCGCAGCCGCGAATTCATCGAGGGATCGGCACCGGAGCGTGCCGCCACCGAGATTTCACGCGCCAATTTGGTGAACAGGCTGCCCTTGGCATTGGCGGCCAGTTCCTTGCCTTTCGCTTTCCACTGCTTGCCCATCGGCATCACCCCATGAATTCTGGGCGCGGATTCTAATGCCAGTGGGTGCGGGTCGGTCATGGACGTGGATCAAGTCGCCGCCAAGTCCGGACTGTCCGCTGTCCCGCCCCGACCACGATTCCCGTCGCCCCGTCCCAGCGTCACTGGCAGCGACCGGGGAATTCCGTAACCTCCGCGACTCTTTGCCGGAGATCCCCGATGTTCAAGCGTTCCCCCATCACCGCCGCCCTTGCGGTCGCGCTGGCCGCGTCGCTCGCCGCCTGTGGCGGCTCGAACGAAGCTGAAACGACCACCGCCATGGCCGCGGTTGCGCCGGCCAAGCTCGCTTACCCGACGGCGCGCAAGGCCGAACAGGTCGACGACTATCACGGCACGTCGGTGTCCGATCCGTACCGCTGGATGGAAAACCTCGACGATCCCGAACTGCAGCCGTGGATCGCCGCGCAGAACAAGCTCGTGGCCGACTTCATCGGCGACGTGCCGAACCGCGACAAGATCAAGGCGCGCCTGACCGAACTGTGGGATTACGAACGATTCGGCGTGCCGGAAGTGCACGGCGGCAAGTATTTCTACTCGCGCAACGACGGACTGCAGAACCAGTCGCCGATCTACGTGCAGGACACGCTCGACAGCGCCCCGCGACTGCTGATCGACCCGAACACGCTGTCGGCGGACGGCACCATCGCCCTGAGCGAAACCGCGGTCAGCCCGGACGGCAAGCTGTTCGCCTATTCGCTGTCGGACGGCGGTTCGGACTGGCGCACGATCAAGGTCCGCAATGTCGAGACCGGCGAGGACCTGGGCGACGAGATCCGCTGGGCCAAGTTCACCAACATCGCGTGGACCAAGGCTTCCGACGGCCTCTTCTACAGCCGCTATGACGCGCCGGAAGGCGAAGACCCGCTCAAGGCCGTCAACAAGAACCAGAAACTGTTTCTGCATACGATCGGCAAGACACAGGCCGACGACGTGCTCGTGTACGAGCGCCCGGACCAGCCGGACTGGGGCTTCAGCGCCGTCGTCTCCGACGATGGCGAGTTCCTCATCATCAGCGGTTCGCAAGGCACCGACGTGCGCAACCGCGTCTTCTTCAAGGACCTCGCTAAGACGGATGCCAAGGTCGTGCCGCTGATCGAGGAACTGGTCGGCTCGTACGAATTCGTCGGCAACGACGGCAGCGTGCTGTATTTCCTCACCGATGACGGTGCCGAACGCAACCGCCTGATCGCCATCGACACCGCGAACCCGGCGAAGGACAAGTGGCGGACCCTGATCGCCGAAAGCGATGCACTGCTGCAGCAGGTGTCGCTGATCCATGGCCAGTTCGTCGCCAGCTACCTGCGCGACGCACGTTCCGAGATCAAGCTGTTCGATGCCGCCGGCCGACCCAAGCAGGACATCGCCCTGCCCGGCCTCGGTACCGCGACCGGCTTCGACGGCGCCGTCGAAGACAAGGAAACCTTCTTCGCCTTCGGCAGCTGGGCGGTGCCGGACACCGTCTATCGCCTCGACCTGACGACCGGCGCGACCAGCGCGTTCAAGGCGCCGACGGTGAAGTTCAACGTCGACGACTACGAAACCACCCAGGTGTTCTATCCGAGCAAGGACGGCACCCAGGTGCCGATGTTCATCACCGCGAAGAAAGGCCTGGTGCGCGACGGCAACAACCCGACCATCCTCTACGGCTACGGCGGCTTCAACATCGCGGTCACGCCGAAGTTCAGCCCGGCCATCGTCGGATGGATGGAGCTCGGCGGCGTCTATGCCGTCGCGAACCTGCGCGGCGGCTCGGAATACGGCCGCTCGTGGCACGAAGGCGGCATGAAGACGAACAAGCAAAACGTGTTTGACGACTTCGCGGCCGGTGCCGAATACCTGATCGCCGAAAAGGTGACCCAGCCCTCGAAGCTCGCGATCTCCGGCCGCAGCAACGGCGGCCTGCTGGTCGGAGCGACGCTGTTGCAACGTCCGGAACTGTTCGGCGCCGCGTTGCCGGCGGTTGGCGTGCTCGACATGCTGCGCTTCCGCGAGTTCACCATCGGCTGGGCCTGGGAGTCGGACTACGGCTCGGTGAAGAATGCCGACGAGTTCAAGGCCATCCACGCCTATTCGCCGCTGCACAACATCAAGCCCGGCACCAAGTATCCGCCGACGCTGGTCACCACCGCCGAACGCGACGACCGCGTCTTCCCGGCGCACAGCTTCAAGTACGCAGCGGCGATGCAGGCGGCGAATCCCGACGGCAACCCGGCCTTGATCCGCATCGAAACCCGCGCCGGCCACGGCGCCGGCAAGCCGACCTCGAAGACCATCGAGGAATACGCCGACATCTACGCCTTCCTCGCGAAGACGCTGAACATCGACGTGAAGTAGTCGGTCGCTACGGTCGCGACGGCAGCATCGCCGTCGCGATCGCGAAATAGATCAGCAGCGACAGCAAGTCCTGGATCACGGTCGCGAGTGGACCCGAGGCAAAGGCCGGATCGATGCGCATCCGGCTCAAGGCCACCGGCAAGGCCAGCGCCACGATGGTCGCGATCGAACAGGCCGCGAACAGCGACAAGGCCACGATCGTGGCGAGGGTGGCGTCCTGCCAGACCACGCGCACGATCAGCCAGGCCAGCAACGCCGTCGCGGCACCGATCACGACGCCGGTGACCGCTTCGCGCGCCAGCATCTGGCGCACGCTGATTCCCAGCGACAGCCCACGCACGACGACGGTCTCGGTCTGCGTGCCGACGGCGTCGGCGAAATAGACGATGCCGGGCACGAACGCCGCGAGCAGCACCAGCTGGCTCAGCGTGTGTTCGTAACGCCCGACGATCCCGGCCGCGAGCAAGGCACCCAACAGGCCGATGAACAGCCACGGCAGGCGATGCCACAATCGCTGCGGCAAGGCCTCGACCGTCGCATGCCGCGCCTGCTCCGCACTCTTCAGGAAGCCGCCCAGGCGCGACAGATCCTCATCGTGCTCGGCGAGCAGCGTCTCGAGCAGCCGATGCGGCGGAATCAGGCCGAGGTAACGACCGTCGTCATCAATGACGACGAGCGCCGATTCCCGATGTTGCACCGCCTTCCAGGTGGCGTGTTCGCGATCGATGCCATGCGCGATGGTCGGCGGATCGGCGTCCATGATCGCGCCGATCAAGGTGTCTCCCGCCGCGCTCACCACGTCTTCGATCTGCAGCAGGCCGACCAGGCGACGATCCTCGCGCATGACCACCGGAATGTCGGTCACGCAGGCGTAGCGGCGTGCCGCAAGTCGCTCCCGCAAGGTCGCCACGCTGTCGTCGGGGCAAGCCAGCGGCACGTCGTCGGTCGCGAGCGATGCCGCCGATTCGAATGCGGCATCCCGGCCGATCGGGCGTGCAGTCGATTGGGAGCTCATGCATCCTCTTCGGTCAGACGCCGCAGGTACTCGTCGACATCGACGTCGACCGCGCGCGGCCGCCGGTTCAACAGGTCCTGGATGCGTTCGTTCTCGCTCGCGCGCACTTCGGCGACGGTGCCGGTGGTCAGGATGTCACCCTGATCGAGCACGGTGATGCGATCGGCGATGCGGAACGCGGACTCGAGCTCGTGGGTGACGACGACGATGGTCATGCGCAGCGCATCGCGCAGGCGCAGGATCAGCTCATCGAGTTCGGCCGACACCACCGGGTCGAGGCCGGCGCTGGGTTCGTCGAAGAACAGCAATTCCGGATCCATGACGATGGCCCGCGCCAGCGCCGCGCGCTTGATCATGCCGCCCGAAAGCTGCGAGGGCATCAGGTCGTGGAAGCCGCCGAGGTTGACGAATTCGAGCTTGAGCCGCGACATGATGCGGATCGTGGTTTCGTCGAGCTGCGTGTGTTCGCGCA
>DATMVT010000306.1:0-4878 GCA_035562895.1 Patescibacteria group bacterium
GTACGCCTTGAACTCGCCACCAAAACGCTCCGCGCCGATCTTCGTCAGCGCCGCCGTCAGCGTCGTCTTGCCGTGATCCACGTGGCCAATCGTCCCCACGTTCACGTGCGGCTTGGTGCGTTCGAATTTACCCTTTGCCATTTCGGACTCCGGTCAATCAGTCTGGTGGTTGGAAGTTGGTGCTCACGACGGGAATCGAACCCATGACCTCTTCCTTACCAAGGAAGTGCTCTACCGACTGAGCTACGTGAGCAAAGCAAATTGTGTTCGTGCGAGAAGCCGCCAATGGAGCGGGAGACGGGAATCGAACCCGCGCTAGTAGCTTGGAAGGCTACAGTTCTACCATTGAACTACTCCCGCTTCGGCGCAGCGTTTCCGCTGCTCCAATCGTCCCGCCGGTCACGGTTCGACTGGTGGAGGAAGGTGGATTCGAACCACCGAAGGCATGAGCCAACTGATTTACAGTCAGTCCCCTTTGGCCGCTTGGGTATTCCTCCAGCGAACGAGCCCGGCATTCTGACGGCGCGACCGGGCCGCGTCAACCGGGCGCGCGCACAATTTTTCGATCCGCAATCGACCTTCGTTCAGACATTGAAGCGGAAGTGCAGTACGTCGCCTTCCTTGACGATGTAGTCCTTGCCCTCCAGTCGCAACTTGCCGACCTGCTTGGCCCCTGACTCGCCCTTGTATTCGACGTAGTCATCGTAAGCGATCGTCTCGGCACGGATGAAGCCCTTCTCGAAGTCGGTATGGATCACGCCGGCCGCCTGCGGCGCGGTGGACCCGGCCTTGATCGTCCAGGCGCGCACTTCCTTTTCGCCCGCGGTGAAGTAGGTCTGCAGGCCGAGCAGCTTGTAGCCGGCGCGGATGACGCGGTTCAGGCCGGGCTCGTCCAGACCCATGTCGGCCAGGAAGGCCATCTTGTCGGCGTCGTCGAGCTGCGACAGCTCTTCTTCGATGGCCGCGCACACCGGCACGACTTCCGCCCCTTCGGTCGCGGCCCGGGCACGCAGCGCGTCGAGGTGCGGATTGTTGACGAACCCATCTTCCTTGACGTTGGCGATATACATCGCCGGCTTCAACGTGAGCAGGAACAAATCGCGGATGACCGCCTTGTCCTCCGCCGAAAGTCCCGCACTCCGGGCCGACTTGCCGGCATTCAGGTGATCGCGCACCACAGAGAGCACTCGCTTCTTGACGATCGCGTCCTTATCGTTGGCTTTTGCCATCTTTTCAGCGCGGTTCAATGCTTTTTCGACGGAGTCCAGATCGGCCAGCGCGAGCTCGGTATCGATCGTGTCGATGTCATCCAGCGGGTCGATCTTGCCCGCAACATGGACGATGTCGCTGTGTTCGAAGCAGCGCACGACGTGCGCGATCGCATCGACTTCGCGAATGTGCGACAGGAACTTGTTGCCCAGGCCTTCGCCCGATGCCGCGCCCTTGACCAGACCGGCGATGTCGACGAACTCGATCAAGGTCGGAATGATCTTGAGCGGCTTGGCAATCGATGACAGCACCTGCAGCCGCTCATCCGGAACCGGCACCACGCCGATGTTCGGATCGATGGTGCAGAACGGAAAGTTCGCCGCCGGGATGCCGGCCTTGGTCAGGGCATTGAACAGCGTCGATTTTCCGACGTTCGGCAGGCCCACGATGCCGCACTTGATACCCATGCTGATTCCTTGTTGATTCGAATTCGTTATTGCGCTGGACGCGTGCCGGTGGACGGCCGCGCGGCGCCCGCGGGCGTGTGCAGCAGCTTCATCGCACCATTCATGTCGCCAGCCACCGCCTGCGGCAATACCTGCAGGCTGCGCGCGACCGCGTCGCGGATGCCCGCCTCGTCGTCGCGCCCCGGACGACCAAGCACCCAGTTCGTGACTTCGTGTCTGTCGCCGGGATGGCCGATGCCGAGCCGCAGGCGATGGAACTTGCCGTGCCCGAACGCCGCGATCAGGTCGCGCAACCCGTTCTGGCCACCGTGACCCCCGTCGAACTTGAGCCGCGCGGTGCCCGGCGGCAGGTCCAGTTCGTCGTGCGCCACCAGGCATTCGTCCGGATCGATCTTGTAATAGCGCAGCGCCGATGACACCGACTGGCCGCTGCGATTCATGAAAGTGGTCGGCTTCAGCAGCCAGACCGGCTGACCGGCGATCTCCGCCTTGGCGGTCTCGGCCAGCAATTTGCCGTCCACACCGAAGCGCGCGCCGAGCGATTCCGCCAGCGCGTCCAAAAACCAGAACCCGGCGTTGTGCCGGGTTCGGGAATAGTCGGCCCCGGGGTTGCCGAGGCCGACGATCAGACGCAAAGCCGTCATTGCAAGCTCCATTCGCATCGACGAATGGGCACGACGCCCATTCGCGACGCATCCGGATTACTTCTTCTTTGCCGGAGCCGCCTTGGCCGGGGCCGCGCCCTTGGCCGGTGCCGCACCCTTCGCGGCGGCCGCACCCTTGGCCGGCGCTGCGCCCTTGGCCGGCGCCGCCACCTTGGTCGCCGGCACTTCGCCGGTGGCCGCATCGGCAGCACCTTCGACTTCGGCCTTCTGCATCTTGGCGATGACGATGGCGAGATCATGCTCCTTGCCGAGCTTGAGCGCCGGGATTTCGATCTCGGACGCCAGCTTGATGCTCGACATGTGCACGATATCGCCGACTTCGAGTGCCGACAGGTCGACTTCGATGAACTCCGGGATGTGCTTCGGCAGGCAGTAGATCTCGATTTCGTTCAACTCGTGCGTGATGACCACGCCCGCCTTCTTGCCGGCTGGCGACTTTTCCTGGTTCAGGAAGTGCAGCGGCACCGACAGGCGCAGCTTTTCGGTTTCCGACACGCGCTGGAAATCGAGGTGCATGATGATCGTCTTGAACGGGTGGCGCTGAATGTCACGCAGGAGCACCTTCTGGACCGTGCCGTCCAGATTCATGCTCAGGATGGACGAGTAGAACCACTCGTTCTGGGCAATCAGCTGGGTGCTGATCTGCTCCAGCTGAATGCTCTGCGGTGCTTCCTTGGCGCCGTACAGCACTGCGGGGATCTTGCCGGCGTGACGCAGGCGGCGGCTCGCACCCTTGCCCTCGACACCACGCGATTCGGCCTTGATTTCGGATTTGTTTGTCATGTCATTGACTCAGTTGGGAAAACCCACCTCGCGGTGGAAAGTGCTCCGCCGCGACCAGCGGAGCGAAACATCAGCGCGCGGACATCAATCGATGTACAGCGAACTGACCGACTCGCCGAAACTGATGCGGCGCATCGTTTCGGCAAGCAATTCGGCGACGGACAGCTGGCGGATGCGCCCACAGCCCTTCGCGGCCTCGGTCAGCGGAATCGTGTCGGTCACGACCAGCTCGTCGAGGGCGGAATTGTTGATGTTCGCGATCGCCGGCCCCGACAGCACCGGGTGCGTGCAATACGCGACCACCTTGGCCGCACCGCGCTGCTTCAACGCGGCAGCGGCGGCACACAGCGTTCCGGCGGTATCGACGATGTCATCGACCAGCACGCTGGTCTTGCCTTCGACGTCGCCGATGATGTTCATCACGGTCGCCTCGTTCGGGCGCGGGCGACGCTTGTCGATGATCGCGAGTTCGGCGTCATCGAGCCGCTTCGCGATCGCGCGAGCGCGCACCACGCCACCGACATCCGGCGACACCACGATGATGTTCTTGGTGCCGTGGTTGCGCCACACGTCGGCCAGCAACACCGGCGACGAATAGACGTTGTCGAGCGGAATGTCGAAAAAGCCCTGGATCTGGTCGGCATGCACATCGACGGTGAGCACGCGATCGCAGCCGGCAGCCTGAATCATCTTCGCTGCGACCTTGGCCGTGATCGGCACGCGCGCCGAACGCGGGCGACGATCCTGGCGCGCGTAACCGAAATACGGCACGACCGCCGTCACCGAGGCCACCGAAGCACGCTTCAGCGCATCGACCAGCACCAGCAGCTCCATGAAATTCTCGGCGGTCGGGGCGCACGTCGACTGGATGACGAACACCTCCTGGCGGCGCACGTTCTCCTCGATCTCGACCTGCACCTCGCCATCGGAAAACTTGCCGACCAGCGCCTTGCCGAGCGGCACGCCGAGCTGCTTGCACACCGATTGCGCCAACGGACGGTTGGCATTGCCGGCAAACACGAGGATTCCATCGGTCTTCATCGTTCACCGCGCTGGGTACACAAAGGAGCGAAATGGCTGGGACGGAAGGACTCGAACCTTCGAATGCGGGAATCAAAATCCCGTGCCTTACCGACTTGGCGACGTCCCAACGCGAAACCGAACTCTTTCAGCAAGTGCGACGCGCGCGAAACACCGAAACGGCGTCCGCAAGCGGCGACTGCGCCAACCCGCGCGCCACGACAGCACGCCATGCTTCCGGACAATCCGCGGAAACCGCGTCGGCCAATGCCCGTTCGGCAAACGCCGCAAAGACACAGGAACCGCTGCCAGTCATCCGCGCCGGCGCGTGGCTCGAAAGCCAACGCAACGCCGCATCAACCTCGCGATGCCGCGCACGCACGACCGGTTCAAGGTCGTTGTGCAAGGAATCGTTCGACAGGAAGCGCGCGATTGTGGTTGGCGGCGTGTTCCGTGTCAATTCGGGCGCAGCAAAAACTTGCGGCGTCGCAACATGCACGCCGGGATGCACGATGACGAACCATTTCTGCGGTAATTCAACGGGTTGCAGATCACTTCCGACCCCTTCCGCCCAAGCGCTGCGCATACGCACGAAAACCGGAACGTCCGCGCCAAGCTGCAGGCCGATCGCAGCAAGTTCGACGCAATTCAGCCCTGTTTCCCAGATTTCGTTGAGCGCAACCAGAACTGTTGCCGCGTCGGAGCTGCCACCCCCAAGCCCGCCGCCGATCGGG
>DATMVT010000307.1:0-2348 GCA_035562895.1 Patescibacteria group bacterium
CAATACCGAGGCCTGTCCGGTCACGAACAGGCCGCTGGCTTCGCCGCCGGTGACCACGATGCGGCGCATCTGGAAGGTCTGCACGCGGCCATTGAGGATCAGGTCCAGCACCGGGAAGCTGGTGCCGCCGGCACCGCTCAACACGGCCAGGTCGGCGTCGCTGGCGGTACTGCCCGTGGGCGTTGCCGCGAGGCAATTGTCGTAGCCGCCTTCCATGAACACCGCGGTCTGGTCGACCGTGGGCAGGTAAGTGTGGCCATCGGGCAGCGCGTAATTGCCCTTGTTGATGCGGATCGTGTGCGTGCCAGTCTGCGCGCGAATGGCGTTGAAGGCACTGGCGAGCGTGGCGTCGGTGCAGCCGATGCCGACACCGACGCGTCGATTCTGGTCGGCGGCGTGCGCGGGCAGGCCGATGCAGAGTGCGATCAGCGGCAGCAGGCGGGACAATCGGAGCATGGCGACTTCCTCGGCGGCATCATGGCCGCGGGTGCGTGGAAGGGACGATTGTGTCAGACGATGACATCCTGGCGCAGGACATCTTTGCGCAGAGACGGTCAGGCGCGACTTGCGCTGGATCAAGACACTGGCCATGAGCCTGGAGTCCTTCGTGAACGAATCGCACCGTGAACGCTACCTCACGCGCATGCGCAAGCTGCTCGACCACATCGATGCGCAACTCGACGCACCGCTCGATGTCGCCGAGTTATGCGCGGTCGCGGCGTTCTCGCCCTTCCATGGCCAGCGCCAATTCTCGGCCCTCTTCGGCCTCGGCATGCGCGAGTACGTGCAGCGGCTGCGGCTGATGCGGGCCGGGCGGCGGCTGGCGTTCCGCGGCGAAGTCAGCGTCACCGACATCGCCTACGACAGCGGTTACGACCATGCGGAATCGTTCTCGCGGGCGTTCCGGCGCGTGCTCGGGCAAAGCCCGAGTGCGTTCCGCGAACGGCCCGACTGGGACGCCTGGCTCGATCTCGTCCAACCCCTGCATCGCATCCGGAGCCAACACATGCCCCACACCCCCGATCTTGGCGATGTCCGCATCGTCACCGTGCCCGACATTCGGGTCGCCCTGCTCGACCACGTCGGTCCGCACGAACGCCTTGGCGACAGCATCCGTCGCTTCATCGCCTGGCGTCGCGCGCACCGGCTGCCGCCCGCGATCAGCGCGACCTACAACATCCTCTACGACGACCCGGACGACACGCCGCCGGCCGAATTCCGCTTCGGCCTCGCCGCGGCCACCGATCGCGACATCGAGGCGAACGCCGAGGGTGTGGTGGCCGGCAAGATTCCGGGCGGACGCTGTGCGGTGCTGCGCCATGTCGGATCGGAAGCCACGCTCGGCCCGGCCATTCGCTTCCTGTTCGCGGAGTGGCTGCCGCAGAGCGGCGAAACGCTGCGCGATTTCCCGCCGCATCTGCAACGCATCGCTTTTTTCCCGGACGTGCCCGAACATCAGGGGGTGACCGACGTCTTCCTGCCGCTGCAGTCCTGACCGTGATCGATGCCCTCGTCCGCCGCGCCCGCTGGCTGCTGCCGCCGCTGATCGTGGCGCTGCTGTTGCCATTGGCATCACCGTGGCTGCACGGGCGTGGCGGGCGCATCGCCTGGCTGCTCGATCTCGCCGTGCACTGGCAGTGGTTATATGCGATCGCCGTGGTGCCGGTGGTGATGCTCTGCGGCTGGCACGATCGGCGCTGGTGGCCGCTCGGGCTGCTGGCGCTGTTGCCCTGGTGGACGGCGCCGCCGCGATTGCCGACGACGACGGAGACCGCGCAGCTCGCGCCGTTCCGCCTGATCAGCGCGAACGTGCACCTGCACACGGCGTCGCCCGAGCGCCTGATCGCGTGGACCGACGCAGCGCCCGCCGATGTGCTGGTGCTGCTCGAAGTGTCGCCGACGTACGCGCGTGCGCTGGCGGAGTGGTCGGACTATCCGCATCGCGTCGTCGCGCCGGGGAGCGATCCGTTCGGCATCGCGGTGTTGTCGCGACATCCGTTCGCGTCGCAAGCGATCCTGCACGACCCCCGCGGCATCGCCTCGATCGATGTCGCCATCGATACCCCACAGGGTTGCGTGGCCTTGCGTGCGCTGCATCCGATGCCGCCGATCTCGCCCGGTGAGAACGTCAGGCGTGATCTCGCCCTGGCGGCAGCGCTCGCCGCGGCCGATCGGCCGGAGGTGCCGTCCGTGATCGCCGGCGATTTCAATGCGACGCCCTGGTCCTCGGGCTTCGCGCCGTTCACGGCAGCAGGATGGCGGCGCGCGACCGGACTGGCGCCGACCTGGTCGGTGCGCGGTGGCGGCGTGATCGGCATCCCGATCGACCACATCGTCGCGAGCCGGCA
>DATMVT010000308.1:0-13305 GCA_035562895.1 Patescibacteria group bacterium
CGTCGTGCGCCTGCAGGGGCAGGATTTCTCCGCGCTCTCGGCCACCGCGCAGGGCCGGCTGCGCAACCGCCACCTGGGCTTCGTCTACCAGTTCCACCACCTGCTGCCGGAATTCACCGCGCTGGAGAACGTGATGATGCCGGTGCTGCTGGCCGGTGGATCCACCGCGGAAGCGCAGCGGTGCGCGCAGGTGCTGCTGGAGTCGGTGGGGCTGGGGCATCGGCTGTCGCACAAGCCCGGCGAGTTGTCCGGCGGCGAACGCCAGCGCGCCGCGATCGCACGGGCCCTGGTGGCCAAACCCGCTTGCGTGCTCGCCGACGAGCCGACCGGCAATCTCGATGCCGGCAATGCCGACGCGATCTGCGGCATGTTGCTGGAACTGAAACGGGATCTCGGCAGCGCCATCGTCATCGTCACGCATTCGCAGGAGCTTGCCGCACGCATGGACCGCGTGCTGGAACTGCGCGGCGGCCGACTCGTCACACGCTGAGCATCCGATGCCGAACCTGTCGCGATTCGCGCCCGGCTTCCTGATCGGCGCGGTCGCGGCTTGCGCAGTGCCGGTCGTGCCCGACGCGACCTGGTCGATCGTGTTGCTTGTCGCGGCGTGCGTGTCGATGTTCCTGCGAGCACGATTCGTGGTGCCGGTCGCGGCGGCCATCGTCGGCGCGGCGTGGCTATGGCTGAACGCGCAGGCGGTGATGCAGTCGCGCTGGCCGGCCGCGCTGGACGGACAGGACGCGATCCTGCGCGTCGAAGTCGTCGGTTTGCCCGAGCGGCGCGAGCGCCTGATGCGTTTCGAAGCACGCGTCATCGACTCCGATGCGTTGGCGGCCGGCGCGACGCTGCGCCTGAACTGGTATGCGCCGGCACCGGACCTGCGACCGGGTGACCGCATCGACGCAACGTTGCGCCTGCGTCGACCTCGCGGCTTGGTCAATCCCGGCGGCTTCGACTTCGAGCGCCACGCCCTGACCGAGCGCATCGCCGCCGTCGGCTACGTGCGCACGGGCAAGGTGCTCGACGTCCGTGGCGGTGGCGCGATCGACCGCCTTCGCCTGGGCATCGCCGGTCGCATCGATGCCCGGGTCGAAGACGCGACGATGGCGGCGCTGCTGCGGGCGTTGGCGATCGGCGACGTGCGTGGTCTGCGCGACGACGATTGGGATGTGCTGCGCGCGACCGGCACCGGCCATCTGATCGCGATCTCGGGACTGCACGTCGGACTGGTCGCGGCGTTCGGCGCGGCCTGGTTCGCGCTGCTGTTTCGAACCTGGCCCGGACTTGGACTGCGCTGGCCACGGCCGCAGGCGATGGCGGTCGGCGCACTGGCGACCGCGACCGGCTACGCCTTGCTGGCCGGATTCGGCGTTCCGGTCCTGCGCACCTTGCTGATGATCGCCGTGGCGCTGTCGGCGACGCTGATGCGGCGATCGATCCGCAGCATCGATGCGTTGCTGATCGCCGCGCTGGTCATCGTCGCGCTCGATCCGCTCAGCCTGCTGGGGGCCGGATTCTGGCTGAGTTTCGTCGGCGTGGCCTTCCTGATCTGGGCGATGACCGGCGCGGAAACGTCGGTTCGCGGTCTGTGGCAGGCGCAGGTCGCGATGAGCGTCGGACTGTTGCCGATCGGCGCATGGTGGTTCGCGCAGACCAGCGTGATCGGCTTTGCGGCGAATCTGGTGGCGGTGCCTTGGATCACCTTCGTGATCGTGCCGCTGCTGCTGCTGGCGATGCTGGTCGATGCGCTCAGCGGCTGGTCGGGACTGTTGTTCGTTCCGGCGGCGTTGCTCAAACCGCTGTGGTCCGGGCTGACGTTGGCGGCACAGACGCCCCTGGCCGAGTGGCATTTCGCGCAGTTCGGTCTCTGGGCCATGCTGCTCGCCCTCGTCGGCGCGGCGTGGGCATTGTTGCCGCGCGGCGTCCCGATGCGATGGGCCGGCCTGCTGCTGGTCTTGCCGCTGCTCTGGCCGGCGCGCGAGAAATTCGCGGACCACGAATTCGAGTTGACCACCCTGGATGTCGGCCAGGGCCTCTCGGTGCTGGTGCGCACGCGCGCGCATGCCCTGGTCTACGACGCCGGTGCGAAGTTGTCGGCCGACTACGACTTCGGCGATGCCGTCGTGGTCCCGAGCCTGCGGGCGATGGGCGTCCGCGATCTGGATCACCTCATGATCAGTCATCTCGACGACGACCATGCCGGCGGACGCGGCTCGGTGAAAGACGCGTTCCCCGAGGCCGCCGAGAGCATCGGCAACGACGCCGACCCTGCGCCGCGGTGCGAGGCGGGGCAATCCTGGGAATGGGACGGCGTGCGTTTCGACGTTCTGCACCCGCCGCCGCACTTTCCCGACCTCGACAATGACAATTCCTGCGTGCTGCGCGTGTCGTCACGATTGGGCAGCGTGCTGCTGCCGGGCGACATCGGCGCGTCGATCGAGCAGCGTCTGGTGCGCGAGCAGCCCGCGGCCATCGATGTCGATGTCGTGGTCGTCGCTCACCACGGCAGCAAGCACTCGTCGTCACCGGAATTCGTCGCCACGACCTCGCCCGATACCGTGGTCTACGCACGCGGCTGGCGCAACCGCTTCGGGCATCCTGCGGCCGAGGTTGAATCGCGTTGGAGCGCCGTCGGCGCGACTTCGGCCGACACCGCGGAGCAGGGCGCGATCACCCTGCGTTTCAGCGCGATCGGGCGTGGATTCACGACCGCCAGAGCCGATCGCGACGCGTTCTGGCGAGAACGTGGATCGGATCGGGCGTCTCACGATTCGCGGTAATCAGGTTTCGCGCTGTTAGAATCCGCGCGTTTTGGACTTCGGGAGTAGGGCACGTGTGGGAGCTTCTGGCGGCGGGTGGCAAGGCGATGATTCCGATCGCGATCTGTGCGGTGCTGACTTTGGCGATCGTGCTGGAGCGGTTCTGGTCGCTGCGTCGCAAGGAAATCCTGCCGCCGAACCTGCCGGGCGAAGTCCGCAACTGGGCCCAGCATCGCCGCCTCGATGACGAACACCTGCGGGCGCTGGCCGATACGTCGCCGCTGGGTACGGTGTTCGCGGCCGCGCTGCGCGCCCGTCACCTTGGGCGCGAGGCGATCAAGGAGCGGGTCGAGGACGCCGGTCGCCACGTCATGCACGACATGGAAAAATTCCTGAACACGCTCGGCACGATCGCATTGATCTCGCCTTTGCTCGGTCTGCTCGGCACCGTGATCGGCATGATCCGGATGTTCCTGGCGATCCTCAGTTCCGGGATCGGTGACGCGAACCAGATGGCCGGCGGCATCGGCGAAGCGCTGGTCTGCACCGCGGCGGGCCTGTGCGTCGCGATCCCGGCCTACATTTTCCATCGTCACCTGCGCGCAAAGGTCGGTGGACTCGGCATCGCGCTGGAAAAGGAAGTCGTCGCACTGATCGACGTGATCGAGGCCGAGATTCCGGTGCAGGTCGCCAACGCACGGCGAGCCGCCAAGTGAGAATCGCGCGGTCGAGTTCGGCCAACGATGAATTCGAGATCAACGTGATCTCGCTGATCGACGTGATGCTGACCCTGCTCATGTTTTTCGTGATGACCGCGACGTTCGAGAACCGCGCGCTGATGAAAGTGGCCCTGCCCGAGGCCGACAGCCGGGAAACGGCGGCGGCGCAGAAGGCGCTCGAGATCCTGGTCGACCGCGAAGGTCGATTCTTCATCGGAGCGAACGAGGTCATCAATCCGGGGCTGGCGACGCTGAAGGAAGCGATCGCGCGCGAGGCCGGCGACGACCGGGAACGCCCCGTGACGTTGCGCGCCGACGGCAAGACACCGCATCAGGCCGTGGTCACGGCGATGGATGCGCTGGGCCAACTCGGGTTCGCTCGCCTGTCGATCGCGACCGTGCCGGCGAAAGCCGACGCCGAGTGAACCATGGCGGCTGACGCAAAGCCTGTGCCGTTGGGGACCGTCGCGCTGTATCGCCGCCTGCTGCGGTTTTCCAAGGCGTACTGGCCGATCGCGCTGGTCGCGCTGCTCGGCATGGTGTTCGAGGCGGCCGCGGCCGGTGCCTTCACCTGGCTGATGAAACCGCTGGTCGACGGCACCTTCGTGAAGCATGACAGCGAGGTCGTGCGCTGGCTGCCCGGCGTGATCATCGCCATCTTCTTCATTCGCGGCATCGCGACCTTCACTGCCGACGTGGCGATGGCGCGCATCGGGCGCGGCGTGGTGCGCGACATGCGCGACCGGCTGATCGAGAAATCGCTGCGCATGCCGTCCCACTGGTTCGACCGCGAAGCGCCGGCGACGCAGATTTCGCGTCTGACCTACAACACCGAACAGCTTGCCTACGCCGCGGCGGAAGCGGTCAAGATCGTGTTGACCGACGCGCTGACGATCTCCTTTCTGGTCGCGGTCATGCTGGCGAACAGCGTCAAGCTCACGCTGACGATGTTTTTCATGGTGCCGCTGATCGCACTCATCGTCAGCGTCGTGGGCAAGCGCTATCGCCGCATCAACACGACGTTGCAGGATGCCTTCGCGCAGTTTTCGCATCGTGCCGAGCAGGTGTTGGCCGGGCAGGAGGCGATCAAGATCTACGGTGCGCAGCCGGTCGAGCGCGCGCGCATCGCCGAACTCGCGCAGCGCAACTACCGGCTCAACCTCAAGGTCATCGCGACGCAGGCGATGAGTTCATCGTTGGTGCAGCTGCTTGCGGCCTGCGCGCTCGCCGCGATCGTCTACGTTGCCGGCCGCGAGGCCGTGCGCGATGGCATGACCGCCGGCAGCTTCATGGCCCTGATCAGCGCGATGATGGCGATGTTGCCCTCGCTGAAGAAGATCACCAATGTCCAGAGCATGATCCAGCGCGGCATCGCGGCGGCGGAATCGGTGTTCGCGGTGCTGGATGCCGAGCCCGAGCGCGATGCCGGCACGCAAACGATCGCGCGTGCGCGCGGCGATCTCGCGTTCGAGCGGGTCAGCTTCGAGTACGCGGGCGGGAAGGGTCGGGCGCTCGATGACGTGAGTTTTCGCGTCGCCGCCGGGACCACCACCGCGATCGTGGGTCGTTCCGGCAGCGGCAAGAGCACGCTGGCCAGGCTGCTGCCGCGCTTCTACGAGGCGCAGGGCGGTCGGATCCTGCTCGACGGCGTCGCCATCGCCGACTACCGGCTCGACGACCTGCGTCGGCAGATCGCCGTGGTCAGCCAGAATGTCGTGCTGTTCGACGACAGCATCGCCGCGAACATCGCCTTCGGCGCGCTGGCCGGCGCGACGCGCGAGGACATCGCGGCCGCGGCACGCGCCGCGAACGCGCTCGAATTCATCGAGAGGCTGCCGCAAGGCTTCGATACCCGCATCGGCGACCGCGGCGTGCTGTTGTCCGGTGGCCAGCGGCAACGCATCGCGATCGCGCGCGCGATCCTCAAGAATGCGCCGATCCTGATCCTCGACGAGGCGACGTCGGCGCTGGACTCGGAGAGCGAACGCCTGATCCAGGAAGCGCTCGATCGCATCCTCGCGGAACGCACGGCCATCGTGATCGCGCATCGCCTTTCGACGATCGAGCACGCCCATCAAGTCGTCGTGCTCGACGGTGGCCGCGTGCAGGAAGTCGGCACGCACGCCGAGCTGATCGCTCGCGACGGCGCCTACGCGCGCCTGCACCGTTTGCAGTTCCGCGACGTCGAGGACGCCGGATGAGCGCACGCGCGCGCCTCGAGGCGCGCTTGAATCGCATCTGGTACGAGGGCGAGCCGGTGCCGCTCTGGGCCGCCTTGGGCGAGCGGGTCTATCGTGGCGTCGTCGGATTGCGTCGCTGGGCCTATGCGCTCGGACTTCGGCGCTCCGCGCGGTTGTCGGTGCCGGTGGTGGTCATCGGCAATCTCACCGCAGGGGGCACCGGCAAGACGCCGCTGGTGGCCTGGCTCGCGAATGAATTGCGCCAACGCGGCTGGAGTCCGGGCATCGTCACGCGCGGCTACGGCGCGGCCGCGCACGATGCCCGGCGCCTGCCGCCGGGCGCCGAACCGGCGGAATACGGCGACGAGCCGGTCCTGCTCGCGCAGGCGACCCGCTGCCCGGTCGCGATCGGACGATGGCGCGCGGCAGCGGCGCAGTTGTTGATCGATCGCGACGACGTCGACGTGCTGATCAGCGATGACGGCCTGCAGCATTGGGCGTTGGCGCGCGACTACGAAGTCGTGCTGATCGACGGCCAGCGCGGCTTCGGCAACGGACGCCTGCTGCCGGCCGGGCCCTTGCGTGAGCCGGTCGAGCGACTTTCCCGGGTCGATGCGGTCGTCGTGAATGGCGGTCACCATCCCGGGGCCCATGTCATGCAGGTGCGTGCCGAGCGGGTGCTGTCCCTGCGCGACCTGGCCCATGCCAAACCGTTGTCGGCGTTTGCCGGTCAGCGGATCCACGCCGTCGCCGGCATCGGCAATCCGCGTCGTTTCTTCGATCTGTTGCGCGGTCACGGCTTGTCCGTGGACGAACATCCTTATCCGGATCACCATGCCTTCGATGGCAGCGAATTGAAGTTCGACGACGATCGGCCGATCCTGATCACCGAAAAAGACGCCGGAAAGTGCGCGCCGCACGCCGACGGCCGCATCTGGGTGGTGCCGATCGAGGTCGATCTGCCCGCGGACTTCGGCGATCGGGTCCATCGGCGACTGCATGAATTGAAGGCGTGCGCATGAACCTACCGTATTCCGTGGCCATTCCCGCCCGCTTCGGTGCCAGTCGACTGCCGGGCAAGCCGCTGCGCCTGTTGAACGGACGGCCGATGATCGTGCATGTGGTCGAACGTGCGCTGGCGGCCGGTGCCGACGAGGTCGTGGTCGCCACCGACGACGAACGCATCGCGGCGGCGGTGCAGGGCAGTGGTGCGGACGTGTGCATGACCCGCGCCGATCATCCTTCCGGGACCGACCGCCTGGCCGAAGTCGCCCGGCACCGGGGCTGGGCCGATGCGCGCGTGGTCGTGAACCTGCAGGGCGACGAGCCTTTGGCACCGGTCAGCGGGATCCGCGCCGTCGCGGCCCTGCTGGCCGAAAGCGGCGCACCGATGGCGACCCTGGCGACCCCGGTGCGGGACGCCGAAGAACTGTTCTCTCCGAACTGCGTGAAACTGGTGCGTGCGACGAATGGCGACGCCCTGTATTTCAGCCGCGCACCCATGCCCTGGGCGCGCGACGCGTTCGCGGTCGATCGCGATCGCTTGCCGGCAGGCATCCCGTTCCTGCGCCATATTGGGATCTACGGTTATCGCGCCGGATTCCTGCGACGCTACGTGGCGATGCCGACTGGCGTGCTGGAACGGATCGAGTCGCTCGAGCAGCTGCGCGTGCTTGAGGCGGGCGAGCGCATTGCCGTGGCTTTGGCGCCCGAACCCTTTCCGGCGGGCGTCGATACCGAGGCCGATCTCGCTCGCGTCGAGGCGCTGCTCCGTCAAGAGAATCAACTTGAATGATTAGCTTCAATGCATTGAAATTATTGACAATGCTTTCTGGGCTTGAACAAATTTCTTCGCCACCCTGCATAATCCTGTCCAGAACTTCCCGGAGTCGCGCATGGCCGCCCAACCGATCGCTCCCGAACTGCCGCCGACCCTGCAATGGCTGAACGTGCAGCAGGGGCCGGTGCTGGAGAAGCTGCGCGGCCGCGTCGTGCTGCTGCACTTCTTCAATGCCGCCAACGTGAACTCGCTGCACATGATGAGCGAACTGCGCGCGATCGAAGCCCGGCATCACGATGGCCTCAGCGTCATCGGCATCCACACGCCGAAGTACGACCACGAGCGCCAGCCCGGCAATGTCCTCAAGACGGTGAATCAACTGCACGTCCGGCATCCCGTCGCGAGTGACGCGGACTGGGTCGCCTGGCGCCAGTTCGGCATCCAGGCGTGGCCGTCGGTCGCGGTCCTGGATGCGGAAGGACGCGTCGCCGGGATCGTGTCCGGCGAAGGCCATCGCGAACAGATCGAGTCGCTGGTCAGCAGCCTGCTCGACGACGCCGCCAACCGCGACATCCGCTTCTATGAACCGATGCAGCCGGTGAGCCGACCGGAGGCGCATTCGCCGCTGAGTTTCCCGAGCAAGTTGCTGGTGACCGAGGCCGCGCTGTTCGTCGCCGACTCGGGCCACAACCGCATCCTCGAATGCAATCACGACGGTCGCATCATCCGTCAGATCGGCACCGGGACCACCGGCTATCTCGACGGCAAGTTCGGCGATGCCGCCTTCAACGATCCGCAAGGCATGGCCCTGATCAAGGACATGCTGTACGTCGCCGATCGCGGCAACCATTGCATCCGCCGCGTGCACATGATCACCGGCGAGGTCGATACCGTGGCCGGCACCGGCGTGCATGGCCGTCCCGCCACCCAGGATTACAGCGAGCCGCGACAGGTCGCGCTGAACTCGCCTTGGGCGCTGGCGGTGGCCAATGAAAAGCTGCTGATCGCGATGGCCGGCCAGCACCAGATCTGGTCGCTGGACCTGAGCCGCAAGAGACTCAATCTGTACAGTGGCACCGGAAAGATCGGTCGCGACGACGGTGACGGCATGTTTGCCACGTTCGCGAAGCCGACCGGGCTCGCCTACGCGAACCAGGTGCTCTACGTCGCCGATGCCGACGGGTCGGCGATCCGGGCGGTGCGCAGCGACGGCCGGGTGCAGACGCTGGTGGGCGCGGGACTCTACGAGTTCGGCGATGTCGACGGCCCGCCGGCGCAGGTGCGCCTGCAATATCCGATGGACATCGCGGCCGACGCCAACGGTCAGATCCTGTGGCTGGTCGACACCTACAACAACAAGCTCAAGGCGGTGTCGCTGCGTGGCGGCGGCGTCAAGTCGATCAATCTCGCCTACAAGTTCCACCAGCCGTCCGGCATCGCCAGTTTGCCCGGCAAGTTGTTCGTCGCGAACACCGCCGCCCATGAAGTCGTGCGCGTCGACACCAGCAACGGCCAGGTGACGCGTTTGCCGATCGGCGAGTAGGGCCATGGCACAGCCGGGTGACCACGGCTTCGATGGCCGGGCCTACGCGCGCGACTTGACCTCGGCGCCCGGGGTCTACCGGATGATCGACGGCAAGGGCGGACTGCTCTACGTCGGCAAGGCCAAGAGCCTCAAGAAGCGCGTCGGCAGCTATTTCGCGCGGCCGCAGATGGAACCCCGGATCGCGGCGATGGTGGCGCAGATCGCCGCGATCGAAGTGACCGTGGTGCGAACCGAATCCGAGGCGCTGATCCTCGAGAACGAGCTGATCAAGTCGCTGAAGCCGCGCTACAACGTGCTGCTCAAGGACGGCAAGGGTTACCCCTCGATCTTCATCAGCGGCGATGAATTCCCGCGCATCGCCTTCCACCGAGGCGCACGCAAGGCGCGCGGACGCTATTTCGGGCCGTACCCGAGCGTGGTCGCGGTGCGCGAGAGCATCAACCGCTTGCAGAAGTTGTTCCGGTTGCGCAATTGCGCCGACAGTTTCTTCCAGAATCGCTCGCGCCCCTGCCTCCAGTACCAGATCAAGCGCTGCACCGCTCCTTGCGTGGCCCTGGTCACGCCCGAAGACTATGCCCGTGACGTGCGCCATGCCGTGATGTTCCTCGCAGGACGTTCGTCGGACGTGATCGATGAACTGGTGAAGGCGATGGAACAGGCCAGCACCGATCTCGCGTTCGAGCACGCGGCGGATTTGCGCGACGAGATCGCCCGTCTGCGCCAGATGCAGGCGCGGCAGTTCGTCACCGGCAACGAGCAGGATGCCGATGTCGTCGCCTGCGTCGTGCGCGATGGCCAGGCCTGCGTGCAGGCGCTGTTCTTCCGCGACGGCACCAGCCTCGGCAGCCGGCACTGGCTGCTGCGAGCGCCGGAAGACGCCGGACCGGCCGAGGTCCTGGAGGGTTTCGTGTCGCAGCACTACGCCGAACTGCCGGCCCCGCGCACGCTGATCCTGAGTCATGACATCGAGGATGCCGAACTGATCGCCGACGCCTTGTCGGCCCGTGCCGGGCGCAAGATCGAGATCCTCAAGCCGCAGCGGGGCGAACGCGTGAAGCTGGTCGAACTGGCCCTGCGCAATGCCGAACTGACGCTTGGCACGCGCCTCGGGTCGGATGCGATGCTGCGCGAACGCTGGCAGGCGCTGGTGCCCTTGCTCGGTCTGGACGAAGCGCCGGCGCGCATCGAGTGTTTCGACATCAGCCACACCATGGGCGAAGGCACGGTCGCATCGTGCGTGGTGGCGACCGAGGCCGGACCGCAGAAAGCCTCGTATCGCCGCTTCAACATCCGCGACGTGACGCCCGGCGACGACTATGCCGCGATGCATCAGGCGATTTCTCGACGATTCCAGCGTCTGGTCGACGAACAGACCGAGCTCCCGGACCTGCTCCTGATCGACGGCGGGGCGGGGCAGGTGGCCAAGGCACTCGAAGCCCTGCGCGAACTCGGCATCGAGGGCGTCAACGTCGTCGGCATCTCGAAAGGGCCGGATCGCAAACCCGGCTTCGAAGAACTGGTGCTGGCCGATTCCGGACGCGTGTTGCAGCCGCGTGCCGACCACGGCGGCCTGCTCGCGCTCCAGGCGGTGCGCGACGAGGCGCACCGGTTCGCGATCGTCGGGCATCGTGGCCGGCGCGAGAAGGCGCGCAGCGGCAGCGTGCTCGACGAGATCGAAGGCATCGGCGCGCGCCGGCGCAGCGCGCTGCTCAAACAATTCGGCGGACTGCAGGGCATTGCCGGTGCAGGTGTGGAAGAATTGATGCAGGTGAAGGGGATTGACAGTGCACTCGCGGAAAGGATTTATGCGCACCTGCATCGATGACACGACCGGCGGCCAGGCGGCATGAAGCTGACCATCCCCAATCTCCTCACGCTGTTCCGCATTGCGCTCGTGCCGATCCTGGTCGCGACCTTCTATCTCGACTTCAAGGGCGCGCACATCATCGCTGCGGTGATGTTCGCGGTCGGCGCGATCACCGACTGGCTCGACGGATGGATCGCGCGCCGCTTCGGGCAGATGTCCGCGTTCGGTGCCTTCCTCGACCCGGTGGCCGACAAGCTCACCGTCACCGTCACGCTGTTCCTGATCGTGCAGGCCGACCCGAGTCCGCTGATGGCGATCGTCTGCGCCGTCATCGTCGGCCGCGAGATCACCATCTCGGCGCTGCGCGAATGGATGTCGGAGATCGGCGAACGCAAGCACGTCAGCGTCGCCGGCATCGGCAAGATCAAGACCATCGTGCAGATGGTCGCGATCTCGTTCCTGCTCTGGCGCGAACCGATCCTCGGCCTGGGCATCTACGTGATCGGGCAATGGCTGTTGTTCGTGGCCGCGTTCCTGACCATCTGGTCGGCGGCGATCTACATGCGCGCGGCCTGGCCGGTGATCCGCGCCCGCGATGACTGAGCGGGTGTTGACAGCAGGATTTTTGCCGTTAAGATGCGCGGCTTCTCAGCGGGAATAGCTCAGTTGGTAGAGCACGACCTTGCCAAGGTCGGGGTCGCGAGTTCGAGTCTCGTTTCCCGCTCCAGATCCAAGCGAAACCTCGGGCAACCGGGGTTTCGCTGTTTCAGGGACCGATGCGTGCAGCGATGCGCGCGCCGGAGCCGCCGGCCTGGTGGCAGAGTGGTCATGCAGCGGCCTGCAAAGCCGCGTACGCCGGTTCGATTCCGACCCAGGCCTCCAAACGTGAAAGCCCGTCAGCGATGGCGGGCTTTTTTGTTGTCGCGATCGCCGCAACAATGCAGTAAAGCCCCGGTGGCGAAATCGGTAGACGCAAGGGACTTAAAATCCCTCGGCCACAAGCCGTGCCGGTTCGATTCCGGCCCGGGGCACCACCGGCGCGATCGGCTCAGCGCTCGCCGTGGCGCAGCCACAGGTCGGCCTGCGCTTCGTCGTAAAACACGCGTGCGCTGAATCCGGCTTCGAGCGCGTACAGCTCGCAGTATTCGAGTTGCTCCAGACCATCGGGTTTGACGTGGGCGATGCGCACCCGTTCGAGCCCGGAGCCCCTGAGCATCGCCACCAGCGACTGCCACTCGTCCGCGCTCAGGGCGTCGCCGACGCTGCGATCGACGAGCAGAACATTGCGCGGATGCCGGGCCTTCACCTCGGCAACGATCGCTTGCCAGTAAGTCACCGTGTTGGCGTAGGTCGACGGACCCGACACGTCGACGCGAACGCCGTCCAGGGAGGGTGAGACTCGAATGCGGAGCGCGTCGTCGGTCATCGCGGCGCGAGTGTAGCAACGCCGGTGAGCGGGGTACCGCCGCTTTCGGTTAGCCTGTGCCGGCAAGTTCCGGAGGACAAGACCGTGGGCACGGACGCATTCATCGCGAAATGGCAGGGCGTGGCGGCATCCGAACTGTCGACCTCGCAGAGTTTCCTGATCGACTTGTGCGAACTGCTCGGCGTCGAGCGGCCCCATGCGACGCCCGAACAGGACTACATGTTCGAGCGGCCGATCACGTTTGCGCATGGTGACGGCACACAGAGTGCCGGGCGCATCGATCTGTATCGACGTGGCGCCTTCGTCCTCGAATCGAAGAAGCTGAAGGCGGCGACGCATACCAAGGGGTTCGACGACGCGCTGCTGCGTGCGCGCTCGCAAGCCGAAGCCTATGCGCGCGCGTTGCCGGCGGGTGAGGGCAGGCCGCCGTTCCTGATCGTCGTCGATGTCGGCAACCGCATCGAGTTGTATTCGGAATTCTCGCGTTCGGGCGCCACCTACACGCCGTTTCCCGATCCGCGCTCGCATCGCATCGCCTTGGCCGATCTGGCGCGGCCGGAGCTGCTCGATCGCCTGCGTCGGGTCTGGGTCGATCCGCTGTCGCTCGACCCGAGCCGCGAATCCGCCAAGGTCACGCGCGAAATCGCGGCCCGCCTCGCGGAACTCGCGAAAAGTCTGGAACGTGCCGGTCATGGCCCGGAAGCGGTCGCGCAGTTCCTGATGCGTTGCCTGTTCACGATGTTCGCGGAAGACGTGCGGCTGCTGCCGGCCGAGAGTTTTCGCAATCTGCTCGTGACGCACGTCGAGCGCCCGGACGTGGCCATGCGCATGCTGGCGAACCTGTGGCGCGACATGGACAGCGGCGGCTTTTCGGCGGCGATCGCGGGCGACGTGTTGCGCTTCAACGGCAAGCTGTTCAAGCAGCCGGACACGTTGCCGCTGGATCAGGAACAACTCGCGTTGCTGATCGAAGCCGCGCGCGCCGACTGGAAACACGTCGAACCGGCGATCTTCGGCACGCTGCTGGAACGCGCGCTGACGCCGTCGGACCGGCACAAGCTCGGCGCGCATTACACGCCGCGCGCCTA
>DATMVT010000309.1:0-4174 GCA_035562895.1 Patescibacteria group bacterium
CCGAACTCGCGGCGCATGCGCGGCACCAGGAAGGACACGTTCAGGATGTGCACCTTGTCCGGCAGGATGTGGTTCTTGAACTGGTCCGGGAACACCATGATGGTGTCGTAGGCGAGGGAACCGCAGATCAGTGCCGACATGGGTGGGTCCTTGATTTCGAAGGGCGCGAGTCTAGCGGCTCGCGTCGAGTCGTTCGCGCAACAGTTCGTTGACCTGGGCCGGGTTCGCCTTGCCTCTGGTCGCCTTCATGGCCTGGCCGACGAGGAACTGGAACAGTTTCGCGTCGCCGCCACGGTACTTCGCGACTTGATCGGGGAACTGCGCGAGCACGGCGTCGAGCATCGTCGCGATCGCGCCGGCATCGCTGATCTGGCGCAAGCCCTTCGCGTCGATGATGGCATCGGCAGTGCCTTCGCCCGCCCACATCGCCGCGAACACGTCCTTGGCGATCTTGCCGCTGATGGTGCCGTCCTGGATGCGGGCGAGCAGGGTGGCGAGGTCGCTCGCGACGATGCGTGATGCGGCGATGTCGATCTGCGCCTCGTTCAAGGCCGCAGCCAGCTCCCCATTGACCCAGTTCGCCGCCAGCTTGGCCTGGCTTGGCAGCGTGGCGAGCACCGCTTCAAAGTAGTCGCTGGTGGCGCGGTCTTCGGTGAGCGTGTCGGCGTCGTAGGGCGTGAGGCCGAGTGTGTCGATGTAGCGGCTGCGGCGGGTGTCCGGAAGTTCGGGCAGCGCGGCGCGCAATGCATCGAATTCGACGGGCGTGATGCGAATCGGCGGCAAGTCGGGGTCCGGGAAGTAGCGGTAGTCCTCGGCGTCTTCCTTGCTGCGCATGGTCCGCGTCTTGTTGGCGGCGGCGTCGTACAGGCGCGTTTCCTGGACGATGGTCTCGCCGTTCTCGATGGCGCGGATCTGGCGTTCGATCTCGTGGTCGATCGCCTTCTCGACGAAGCGGAACGAGTTGACGTTCTTGATCTCGCAGCGGGTGCCGAGCGGGGTGCCGGGTTGGTGCACGGACACGTTTGCGTCGCAGCGGAACGAACCTTCCTGCAGGTTGCCGTCGCAGATGCCGAGCCAGCGCACCAGTCGATGCACCGCCTTCATGTAGGCGACGGCTTCCGCCGAAGAATGCAGCACCGGCTCCGACACCACTTCGATCAGTGGCGTGCCGGCGCGGTTCAGATCGATGCCCGACGCGGCATGAAAGGCATCATGCACCGACTTGCCGGCATCTTCCTCGAGATGCGCGCGCGTCAATCGCACGCGGATCTCGCGGCCATCTTCGAGGCGTGCGAGAACGCTGCCGCCGGACACGATCGGGCGCTCGTACTGCGAGATCTGGTAACCCTTGGGCGAGTCCGGATAGAAATAGTTCTTGCGCGCGAAGACGGATTCCGCGGCGACCTCGGCACCGACCGCGAGGCCGAACAGCGCGGCCTTGCGGATCGCCTCGACGTTCGGCACCGGCAGCGTGCCCGGCAGCGCCACGTCGACGAAGCCGGCCTGCGTGTTCGGCTCGGCGCCATAGGCCGTCGACGCGCCCGAAAACAGCTTGCTGCGCGTGCTCAGCTGCACGTGGATCTCGAGGCCGATGACCGCCTGCCAGTCGCTCATCGCACGGCTCCCGGGGCCAGGGCCAGATGCCAGTCGGTGCGCGACTGCAGCGCGTGTCCAGCGGCGAACAGGGTGGATTCGTCGAACGCGCGGCCGATGATTTGCAGGCCCGCCGGCAATCCGTCGACGAAGCCCGCAGGCAGCGACAGCGCCGGCAGGCCGGCGAGATTGACCGCAACCGTGTTGATGTCTGCGGCATACATCGCCAGCGGATCTGCCGTCTTTTCCCCGAGCTTGAACGCGACATCCGGCGTGGTCGGTCCCGCGATCACGTCGACATCCTCGAAGGCGCGCGCAAAGTCGTTCGCAATCAGTCGGCGCACCTGCTGGGCGCGCAGGTAATAGGCGTCGTAATACCCCGACGACAACACGTAGGTGCCGGTCAGGATGCGGCGCTTCACTTCGGTGCCGAAGCCTTCCGCACGCGAACGACTGTAGAGATCGCGCAAGCCCTTCACCTCGGCGGCGCGATGGCCGTAGCGCACGCCGTCGTAGCGCGCGAGATTGCTCGATGCTTCCGCCGGTGCGATCACGTAGTACGCCGGAATCGACAGCGGCAGCGTCGGCAGGTCGATGTCGACCAGCAGCGCACCCGCGGCTTCGAGCTCGCGCAAGGCGGCGTGGACCGTCGCCTGCATCGCGTCGCGCACGCCGGCGCTGAACAGTTCGCGGGCGATGCCGATGCGCAGGCCGCGCACGCCGCGATCGAGCGCGCCGCGGTAGTCGTCGACTGGGCGGTCGACCGAGGTCGCGTCGCGCGGGTCGTGGCCCGCCATCACCTGCAGCACCTCGGCGCAGTCGGCTGCGGAGCGCGCGATCACGCCGGCCTGATCGAGGCTGGACGCATACGCGACCATGCCGTAGCGAGAGACGCGACCGTAGCTCGGCTTGAAGCCGGTGACGCCGCAGAACGCCGCCGGTTGGCGCACCGAGCCGCCGGTGTCGGAACCGGTCGCGAAGGCGACGACATTGGCCGCGACGATGGCCGCCGAACCGCCCGACGAACCCCCGGGGACACGCGTCGTGTCCCACGGGTTCAGGACGGCGCCGAAGGCGCTGTTCTCGTTCGACGAGCCCATCGCGAATTCGTCCATGTTGGCCTTGCCGATCGAGACCGCACCGGCCACGGCCAGGCGCTCGACGATCGTGGCGTCATAGGGCGGAACGAAGTCCGCCAGCATCTTCGAGCCGCAGGTGGTGCGCTGGCCCTGCGTGCAGAACAGGTCCTTGTGCGCGAACGGGATGCCGGCCAGCGTGCCGGCGCCGGACAGCGCGGCGCCGTCGCGATCGAGCGTGATCAGTGCGTTCAGTCCGGCAGTGGACTCGGCGCGTGCATGTGCGTCGCCGACGAGGTCGCGGCCAGCGTCACGCGCGCTCCGCTGCGAGGCCAGTGTCAGCGCGCTCATTCGATCACCTTCGGCACCAGGAACAGTCCGGAGGCCATCTCCGGCGCGAGGCGCTCCCATGCATCGGAGCGGTCGGACTCGGTCACGCGATCGGGCCGCAGCGTGGCGGCGACATCGTGCGGATGGGCCATCGGCACGACGCCATCGACCGGCGCATCCTGGAGTTGCGCGATCAGGCCCAGCAGACCTTCGAGGTCGCGGGCGAGGCGCGCTTCTTCGTCGTCCGGCAGATCGAGCCGGGCAAGATGGGCCATGCGGTGCAATTGGGCGGTTTCGATGGCCATGGGCTGCTTCGTGACAAGACCGCCATTTTGCTGGGGAATCGCCTTGTCCCACAAGCGCGCGCACGTTAGAGTCCCGCGCCCTGAGCGAAGACGGTGCGCGATGTGCGCCCGAGTCCTCCGCACTCACACGCCAAATACTGGATTCGCGCCATGTTCAAAAGCCTGCGCGGCGTTTTCTCGAACGATCTGTCGATCGATCTCGGTACCGCAAACACCCTCGTCTACACCCGCGGCCAAGGCATCGTCCTGAACGAGCCCTCGGTCGTCGCCATTCGCCAGGACCGTGGCCCCGGCGGTCCGCGTGCCGTCGCCGCCGTCGGATCGGAGGCCAAGCGCATGCTCGGCCGCACCCCCGGCAACATCGTCACCATCCGCCCGATGAAGGATGGCGTCATCGCCGACTTCACGATGGCCGAACAGATGTTGCAGCAGTTCATCAAGAAGGTGCACAAGTCGCGCTTTCTGCGGCCGAGCCCGCGCGTGCTGATCTGCGTGCCCTACGGCTCGACCCAGGTCGAGCGACGCGCGATCAAGGAATCGGCGGAAAACGCCGGTGCCCGCGACGTGTACCTGATCGAGGAGCCGATGGCGGCCGCGATCGGCGCCGGCATCCCGGTGCACGAGGCGCGCGGCTCGATGGTCGTGGACATCGGCGGCGGTACCTCGGAAGTCGCGGTGATCTCGCTGAACGGCATCGTCTATGCCGCCTCGGTGCGCATCGGCGGCGACAAGTTCGACGAGTCGATCATCAACTACGTGCGCCGCAACCATGGCACGTTGATCGGCGAATCCACCGCCGAACGCATCAAGATCGAGATCGGTTGCGCCTATCCGCAATCGGACGTGAAGGAGATCGAAGTCTCCGGGCGC